>DSEO01000230.1 GCA_011056635.1 Bacteroides sp. | reverse complement strand
TCCCCGGATCCCGATTGCAACAGGGTGCCGGGGGAATCCTGTGCCCCGGCATCACAAATCTTCAGGGTACCCCCGGGAGGCACCAGCCCGAAAATCCTTTCTTTTTCACCGCTCCTGACCGAGGTAAAAACCAGGCTGAATGAATTACCTTCCGTTTCAAAGCGGTTGCCTTCGCAATACTCCGGTTTGAGATAGAAGACGGACTCGGGATTTGCTCCGATATCCCCCTCACGCGAGAAGTGTTTCCCATTGGCTCCGCCATAGGCCCAAACCAGTTGCACACCTGGATCAATGTCTGTACCGGCGGCACGGATGACCATCCCCTCCTCATCTGCAAGGGCCAATACCTGCAGATTCAGGGTGCCTTTTCCCAGCATGGGATCCCTGATCTCATACAACATGGTTCCGGGCCTGTACCGCGCGGTGATCTGTCCCGCATCGGTGATCCACAGGCTGCGATCCCCGGATGCCAGTCCCATTTTAAAATTTCCTCCCATACCCCTCAGGTACATGGCGAATTCGGGCAGGTCACCGGTCTCCACCCTGAACCCGGTATGAGTCCCGTACAGGGCCCGGTTGAATCTCCGTTCTCCGTTGACAATTACAAAATCTCCTCCATCCGGATGATAGCGGAGCGCCCTTTCAGGATCTTCACGGGAGGCAACCGGGTCGGTATGGGCTGAACCTGACCTGTCACATCCGTACAGCAGCAGGGAAATGAACAATAACAAAAGGATTTCGGATTTTTTCATACCATGTGGATCATTTGGTTAAGGGGGGTATAAAAATATACAATTGCATGGAGAAGACCATAATACCGCATATTCTACACCAGAATTTTTCAGGTCCTTTAAAGGATATTCAGTAAGTTTGGGGCAAAAATATAGGCCATGAAAAAACGCCACTTTATCATGTATACCCTGGTTTTGTCTTTCGCTCTGGCGGGCTCATGCACGAGCGCGGCGAACAGGGAACCCGGGAAAGGTGAATCCTATGCAGTATCCATGGGAGAAACGCTGATCAAGGATTTTCCAGACCTCTGGACGATTGAAAGCCCCGAACGGGTAAGGTGGACCTATACCCTGGGATTGGTTTCATCGGCCATGCTGGATCTCTGGGAATATACCGGAGAGCAGAAATACTTCGATTATGTGGAATTTTTTGCCGATTCCGTGGTGACAGACCGGGGGGAGATCAGGACGTACAAGCTGGAGGACTATAACATTGATCAGATCAACTCGGGCAAAATGCTCCTGAGGCTTTACGAGATCACGGGGAAGCCAAAATACCGGATTGCTGCCGATACATTGCGTGCACAGCTGGACCGTCATCCGCAGACGAAAATAGGGGGTTTCTGGCACAAGCAGATCTACCCGCATCAGATGTGGCTTGACGGTCTTTACATGGGTGGCCCCTTCCTTGCGCAGTATGCGGCGACTTTCGGGAAGCCGGAGGATTTCGATCTGGTTGTCAAATGGTTTGTGAATATGGAAAAGGTGTCCAGGGATCCGGAAACCGGATTGCTTTACCATGGCTGGGATGAGTCGGGACAGCAACAATGGGCCGATCCGGTCACCGGAAAATCTTCCAACTTCTGGGGAAGGGGAATGGGCTGGTATGGCATGGCCCTGGTGGATGTGCTGGACTTTATCCCCGGGGGTCACCCGGGAAGGGATTCCATCGTGGCTGTTATTAACCGCATGGCCGCGGCGATCGTGAAGGTCCAGGATGAAAAGACCGGCGTTTGGTACCAGGTCCTGGACCAGGGTGACAGGGAAGGAAATTTCCTGGAAGGATCTGTCAGTGCCATGTTTTCCTACTTTTTGCTGAAAGGGATCAACAAGGGATACATCGACAGGGACACTTACGAAGAGTTTGCAACCAGGGCCTATGACGGAATGATCGAACACCTGGTGAGAACCCGGGATAACGGAACCATCGTCATCTCGCCGGTTTGCCAGGTGGGGGGACTGGGAGGCAGGCCTTACCGCGACGGCAGTTATGAATATTATATTAACGAGAGGCAACGGGACAATGACCCGAAAGCAACCGGTCCGTTTATTATGGCCGGTATCCAGTATGAGGAGTTCATGCAGTGATTGGCAGGAGGAGCAAGAAACAGAACATTCATTTTTTCAACAGACAGCGATGAGTAAGCAATATTTCAAGCGATCGATATTTATTTTCACGGGCCTGTTGTTTACTGGCAGCCTTTTCGCGCAGTATTCGCACCTGCCCTCGAAGGACACCATGATGAAACAGATGGTGACGGCGAATCAATATTTCATGGACAAATGGCCCGATCCGGGTGAGGACATCGTCACCGACAAGGTCCGCCCCAGCAACCTTTGGACGCGCGCCACCTACTATGAAGGTTTGATGGCCCTGTATGCTATCAATCCCGATGAAGCTTATTATCATTACGCGGTGGATTGGGGAGAGAGCCATGAGTGGAAGCCCACATACGGATTGTTATATACCAGGGATGGGGACCATCAGTGTTGCGGACAGACCTATATAGAGCTTTATCAGCTGGCGCCGGAGAACACCCACTGGATCGAACCCATTACCCAGTGCATCAATTTTATTGTTCAGGACGAAAAAGTGGACGACTGGTCGTGGATCGATGCCATCCAGATGGCCATGCCGGTATATGCCAAGCTGGGTGTGGTCCACCAGGACACTTCCTACTTCAGGAAAATGCATGAAATGTACATGTTCACCAAGACACGGCATGGTGACAACGGTTTGTACAATACGGAGGACCACCTCTGGTACCGGGACAGGGATTTTGATCCTCCGTACACCACCCCCGGCGGGAAACCCTGTTACTGGTCACGCGGAAACGGATGGGTATTCGCAGCGCTGGTGAGGGTACTGGATGTGATTCCCGATACGCTTGCATACAGGGAAGAGTACCTGACCACATTCCGGGAAATGGCGGATGCGCTGATTGATATCCAGCGGGAGGACGGCTTCTGGAACCCGAGCCTGGCGGATCCGGATCATTTCGGTAGCAAAGAAACATCGGGTACCGCATTCTTTGCCTACGGCCTGGCATGGGGTATCAACAACGGGATCCTGGACAGTGCCACTTACATACCCCACCTGATCAAAGCCTGGAACGGCATGGCCTATGAAGCACTGCACCCGGACGGCTTCCTGGGGTACGTGCAGGGTACCGGCAAACAACCGGGGGACGGATATCCTTTCCTCTACGATAAACCGGCCAATTTCGAAGATTACGGGCTGGGAGCTTTCCTGCTGGCAGGATCGGAAGCCTATAAACTGGCGGCGGACACCGGAAGCATGCCTGCATTTACCCCGCAAACCGATCCGGCAGGTGCGGTGGCGGAATCCGGGTTCAGCGGTGATGACATCACCCTGGAACTCTATCCGAATCCCGCCTCGGAGAACTTTATATTACATCATGAGATAAAAGCCCCCGGTGAATTAAGAATCAGCGTTTTAAATGCGCTGGGTGAGGTTGTGGGTACAGAAAACAAATATGTAACAGGAGGGAGGGACATTACCCGTCTGAACATCAGAGAATTACCCAGGGGGATGTACCTGGCCGTCATCACCTTTGGCGATAAAACACAGACCATCAAGTTTTTGAAATCCTGAGGCTATGCTTCAGGTGCGGAACCGGGCACGGGAATCAAAGCCCTGACGTCCACGGGGCCCAGCGTAAGCGGTCCTGCAGGTCCCAGCTTTAAGCCGGAACCCATCATGTCATCCCAGGTGATATTTTTTCCCGTATAGGCTGCCTGTCGGCCCATGATGGCTGTCAGGTTCGTCCTGGCGGTCTCTTCCGCTTCCACGATCTGTTCACCGGTCCGGATGGCCGTCACCAGGTCCACATGCTCCTGGTCATACCCGTTATTGACGGTTGATTCACCATTTTCATCCACGGGATCTTCATAGGTGTAAAGCGGGTTTCCTTCCGGGTCCCAGATGGTACTGGCACAGTTGGTATATCCTTTTGTGCCTCTCAGGTGTTCGCTCACATTATTGGCGCAGTCGTTGATCTGCCTGCACATACTGTGCATATGCACCTTCTGGTCATAAACAAAATCCACACTGAAATTATCATAACAATCGCCCGTCAGCCTCCGTTGTCTTGATCCCACACCCACTGCTTCCACGGGGACTTTCCCCAGGAACCAGTTGCTAACATCGATGTTGTGGATATGCTGTTCCACGATGTGGTCCCCCGAAAGCCAGATCCAGTTCACCCAGTCGCGTAGCATAAATTCCATTTCGGTCCAGGCGGACTGCTTTTCCCGGTGCCACAGTTTGGACTGGTTCCAGTACACGTTGGAAGCAACGATCTCACCGATCATGCCGGCTTTGATCCGGGCCAGCACATGGTTGTAATCCCGCTGGTGACGCCTCTGGGTCCCTGTGATCACAGTTAATCCGGCTGCTTCGGCTTGTTTGGAGGCTGCCATGACAGAACGGGCTCCCACCGGGTCCACAGCCACGGGTTTTTCCATGAATACATGCTTGCGTGCTTCCACACAAGCCTGGAAATGTTCGGGCCTGAAATAGGGAGGAGTGGCCAGGATGACTACATCCACATCGGTCTCCAGCAATCGCTTATATGCATCAAAGCCTGTGAAACAGCTGGCATCATCCAGTGTCACGCCTTTTTCATCCTTGAGCTTTTTGCGGATCTCGTCAATCCTGTCCTGGAAAATATCTGCAACGGCGGTGATGCTCAGATCCGGACCGGCATTCAAAAAATTGAATGCAGCACCGGTTCCGCGCCCTCCGCAACCCACCACCCCCGCTTTCAGAGGGATTCCCTCCGGAGCCCTGTCAGGCATTACCGGAGCCTCCACCGGCCCGGTTTTATTCTCCGACGAACAGGCGCGGATCAGCTGACCCGCACCGATGGCACCGATGGCACCGATGGCTGCAGTGTTTCCTAAGAATTTGCGTCGACTTGTTTTGGCTGATAGTCCCATATCAAAGTTCTTTTGTGTTGAGGTTTTAAGTCAGGTAAGTTAAATATTATTCCGATATGCTGTGTGGTTTATAGTCAAAAACAACTCTGAATCCCACCCGGGTACAATCGGAATACCACCAGATGCTTTTCGGTATCTGCGGATCTGTTTTAAGCCATTGCTCAGTGCGTGTAACGCCCCTTGAAGCTGCTCTTACCTCTTCCGCCCCGTCCCTGAAGGACCCTCCGCGGATCACGTGTTCACTGCCTGCTGCGGGACCCGCCGGATTTATAACCGGTCCTTCCGGATACCGGCTGTAAGCATCTTCCGCATACCAATCGCTGCAGAATTCAGCCACATTCCCGAGTGTGTTCAGCAACCCGAAAGGATTTTCTTGCACCCGTGCCGGAAGGCCCGGCCTGGAATCACTGTTCTCCGCATAGATCACATAGCTGTTGATCACAGCGGTATCCACCCCGAAAATCCTGTTTATGAGACCGTGCCTCACAAATTTACCGGGATCACCTTCGAAAAAATAAGGGGTCGTGGTACCTGCCCTGGCGGCATACTCCCATTCCGCCTCAGTAGGCAGCCGGTATGATTTTCCGGTAACCTTTGAAAGCCATTGGCAATAGACTTTTGCTGCGTGGTGGGTCATGGTAATGGCAGGCATCCTGCCTTTTCCCCATCCCTGGTCAGGTGCACCCCAGGGAGGCGTGGGTCCTGAGATGGCATCCACTTCAGCCTGCGGGGAGTTGAGATAGGCATCTGCCGTTTTACCCTGGGAACCGGTCTGTTTGAAGAAAACCAGGTACTCATCCCATGTGACTTCAACCTTTCCCATGAAGAAAGGAGAGATTGTCACTTCCCTTACCGGTCCTTCATCCTCACCCCTGAAAGGTTCGTCCGCCGGACTGCCCATGTGGAATGTACCGCCCGGGACAGCCACCATTTCAAAGCTGACGGCACTGCCCGGAATGTATTCTGTAAAATCATTGAATCCGCTGACTTCACCGGGTTCGGTATACACCTCGTGAACCTCTTCAGTGATCCCGAACGCAATGTTCTTTTCATGCAACCTGTCAGGGTCATGGTGGCCCACGGTAATGTGACAGTTAATGCAATGTAACGCTCCCTGCTGCGCTTCGTAGTAAAGGTGGGCCTCCCTGCCTTCCTGGCTCAGGCCCAGGGGATAATTGTTCATATGACAGCGGATACAGGAAGCCTCATAGGTATGTTTCTTTGCATATTCAATCTGGGATTTGGCTTCCCAGTTCAGCTTTTCGGGATCGTTGAATATCTTTCCGTAGAGGTCACGCATTCCGGTTTTCATCTTTTCCCTGAGATAACCTTCCCCGTGAGGGGGGAGATGACATTCCACGCAATGCACGTGGATCCCCCTTTTGTTGTCGTAATGGCTGGAACGTTTCCAGGTCTGTGTGGAATGTGGATGAACGTGGCACGAGGCACAGAATACATCGGTGGAGGTCCGGTTGACGGCTTTACTGCCCAGGAAAATAATCAGCGAGGCAAGCACCAGCCCTGTAATGAACAGGACCTTTCCATTGAATACTTTTTTCATCTCGGGTCAGGAAGGTTAAAGAAAGTAATTTTTACCATCACTTTCAAGGGACATTTTTTACAGTCTACTTATTTACATGCATTCTACAAAGAGATCTGTGCAGCCTCCTGAAACCTATTATGATGGGAAGCGTATACAAGCTCAGGAATGTACACAACCTGTCCCGTCTCGCGGTACCCGGTAACGGGTCTGTACCGGGCCATAACAAGTAATAGAAAATGTTGGATATGACGCACCCTCTTGTCACATCCGGGCAGCTCCCGGATGAGGAACGGACGTTCCTGACATCACTGGTGGAAAAGGGCGGACCCGAGCCCCATCAAGACAAAGAATTTACGGCCATTGTCAATAACCTGGAAGACGATGAAATGGATTCATTCAGGGAGATTATCAAAAGTTCTCTCAATGAAAATACCCTGATCGGACATGGTTTTGTGAAACCGTACGGTTATCCGGGTGACTTTTCAATTATCCATAATATCTACCGCATGTTTGTAAATCCTGATCCAAAATACAGCAACTGGGACAGGTTTTTCCAGGATCAGGCCGGGGCACATGCGGTCAGAAACCGAAAAGATTATTTCCTGAAACGGTGCGGAGAACTTGAACAGAGAAAGCAGAAAGAGATCAAAATACTGATCCTGGGTTGTGGTCCCGCCACCGATGTGCATGAATACCTGATAAAGAATCCCGGCAGCAGGATTCACTTCGACCTGGTGGACTTTGATCAGAATGCCATTGATTTTGCCAGGGCCCAAAACCTGTCATTTAACGATTCCATTGATTATTTCCGGATCAATGTACTCCGGTTCAAACCCTACCAGTGGTATGACCTGATCTGGAGTGCGGGACTTTTCGACTACTTCAAGGACAAACACTTTGTCTACATGATCAACAAATATTACAGGTATCTTTCCGAGGGGGGCGAATATATCATCGGGAATTTTTCAAGCAGCAATCCCACGAGGCGGCTGATGGAAGTATTGTCGGACTGGTATCTGAACCACCGTTCAAAGAACGATCTGATCAGACTGGCCCTGGAAACCGAAGCCGGAAAAGATCAGGTAAAAGTGGAAATGGAGGAACTGGGGGTAAACCTGTTCCTGAGAATCAAAGCTGCCTGAAATCCAACTCATCGTTACCTGAAATGATGCTGCAAAAGATCAAACAGAGGAATTTTTTCGGGTTTTCAACAGCCGGCCGTGACCAATGGAAACTGAACGGATTGACGTTGAATTTCAGCGGGAAACTGAAGAAATACGAACAGGATTTCAGGAATGATTATTTTGAACGTTCGTTAAGTCCTTTCCGGTTCGCCATTTTGCTGGCCATCTGCTTCTTTGACGTTTTTGCTTTCCTGGATGCATGGTTGCTGCCCGAGCTGAAATACATGTTCTGGATCATCCGGTTCGGGATCATCACTCCCCTGCTCCTGTCGGTCCTGGTATATTCCTATACACCGGCCTTTAAAAAATATATGCAGCCATTGCTGTCGGTCATTATGTACCTGACCGGACTGGCCATTATCGTAATGATCATTTTTGCAGCGCGTGTCGCCCAACATTACACCTATTATGCCGGGCTAATCCTGATCTTTATTTTCGGATATACATTTATTAAAGCCCGCTTTATCTATGCATCTGTTGCCGGGTGGTCCATCGTTGCATCCTATGAGGTCGCCGCCATCTGGATGTCCGATACACCATTGCAGATCCTGGTAAACAATAATTATTTCTTTATCAGCGCCAATGTGGTTGGGATGTTTATCAGCTATTTCATGGAACATTCCGCGAGACGGGATTATTATATGAGAAAACTGCTTGAAAAAGAGCAGGATAAAGTGAAAGCAGCCAACAATGCCCTGGAAAAACGGGTCCAGGAAAGAACCAGGCAGCTCACAACCGCCAACAGGGACCTGAAAAAAGAAATTGAAATTCGGAAACATCACCAGCAGGAAAAGGCAAAGCTGGAACAACACCTGCTGCAACTCCAGAAGATGGAGACCATCGGAACCCTGGCTGGAGGGATCGCCCATGATTTCAACAACATCCTCACACCCATCCTGGGCTATACCGAAATGGCACTGGAAGAGCTGTCAGAAGAAAGCGTTCTGCGGTACGATATTGAACAGATCAACAGTGCAGCCATCCGCGGGAAAGACCTGGTACAGCAGATCCTCACATTCAGTCGGCAGGTGGATTTTGACAAGAAACCGCTGAAGCTGGATACCGTGGTGCATGAAGTGATGAAACTGCTCCGGGCTTCGTTCCCCTCCAGCATCGAGATCCGGCAGGACCTGGATAAGGCGACCGGTACCGTGCTTGCAGATGCCACACAGATGCACCAGATCATTATGAACCTCTGCACCAATGCCTATCATGCCATGATGAAAGGAGGAGGAGTGCTGGAAGTCAAATTGGATAAGCTGGAGCTTGACGGGAAACAGGTGATCGGGTCCGTGCGACTTTCGAAAGGGGCCTATGTCCGGTTGATGATTTCAGATACCGGTCACGGTATGGACCAGCGGACCATGGAAAGGATCTTCGAACCCTTCTTTACAAAGAAAGAAGTGGGTTCCGGATCGGGCCTCGGCCTATCCGTGGTCCACGGAATCGTGAGCAATTACAATGGAGCCATAGAGGTGGAAAGTGAACCTGAGAAAGGTTCCAGATTCATGATTTATCTGCCGCAGCATTCGGAAGAGGAAATTTCCGGGGTGACTGCTACTCCCCGCAAAATAAAAAAAGGAAACGGCAGTATCCTTTTCGTGGACGATGAAGAAGAGATCACCTTCATGGGTAAAAGAATGCTGGAGAGCCTCGGATATACTGTGGAAATCAGAACAGACGGACTGACGGCCCTGGAGGAGTTCAAGAATGATCCCAATAAATATGACCTGCTCGTAACCGATCAGGCCATGCCCAAAATGCCGGGAACCGAATTGATAGGGAAAATCAAACAGATCCGACCCGACCTGAAGACAATCATCATTACGGGATACTACGATTCCGTCCCCAGAAGCGATATTGAACGCTTCCAGATTGAGGATATCATTTCAAAACCGATCATATTAAGTGAATTCAGTGAATTGATCCGCAAGGTTTTAAGTAATAAACACATGAAAAAAGCATCCTGATGTCAAAAATACTGATCATTGATGATGAGCCCTATATCCTGATGATGCTGAAAAAAATGCTGGAAAAGGCAGGATATGAAACCGACCTGGCCTCCAATGGCAAGGAGGGAATGGATTTGTTTAAGAAGGACCCTTCTGACCTGGTCATTACCGATATCATTATGCCAGAAAAAGAGGGACTGGAAACCATCCGGGAGATGAAGCGGATCCATCCGCATCTGAAGATCATTGCCATGTCGGGCGGAGGTAAGATCTCGGCGGAAAATTACCTGGAGACCGCCAGCATATTCGGGGCCACCCGGATCATAGAGAAACCGTTTACACAGAATGAGATGGTTTCGGCCGTCAATGAACTCATGGATCCGGGGTCAGCCTAGGGAAGGAACCCGGAGTATTCAATGAAGTGTTTCCAGTAACTGGCAAAGGGTGAATCATCCTGCTCGGATTCCACAGCTGCATATGCCAGTATTTGTTCCACAGAGCTCCCCGAATGTTCATGTATCCAGGTTTTCCAGTTGCATGCAAAATAATCCTTTCCGTGAACTTCCGTCTCCACGATCATATTGGACAGAATGGTCACATCGGCCGTCTTATCGAATAGATGGCCTGCGGGCATAAAGATCCCCACCGCATCAATATTGGGAAGTTCGGCAACAGATTCACCCAGGCAGTACCCGAAATGGTATGGCATTTCCACAGCCGGTATCAGTCCCTCTGTAAAACCCTCGGGAAATATTTCCCCGAAGGTGAATACCTTCAGCAAATCAGCCAGGATCAGCGGATCCTTGCCTGAAATAAGGGCCGGTTTCTTGGAGGTAACGACACCCCTGTACGTGTCTCCGATGCGGATGATTCCGCGTATGGGGATATGCATTTGAAGGGCCGTGGAAAGGACAATGTTGTTAAACTCGACAAAAAGCTTAAATATCACACTGTTAAGCTCAGTCAGGTCTTGCTCCTTATACAGTTTGGAGATGAGCACAATCCGTTTACAGAAGTTCAGGAACTCCGGCTCAATGACCCTGAAACCCCAGGTATAATTTTTCTTACGGTTTTCGTAAATTTCCTGGGCAATCCGTTCAAAGAACACCTGAATCTTTGCAATCTCTTTATTTTTGATCAGATCATCAAATTCCAGGATCTCAATGAATGCGCTCACCTGTGAATGCGGTTTAATGAGATCATTCGAAGGCTGGAAGATCTCTTTTTCTCTGCCGGCATCTCCATTACCGGGGCGGGTTGATTGGGTCATGCGATGAGTTTTGTGGATTTATACCTTGATGAAGATTTTTTTCCTGTAAAGGTAAAGGGCGGGAAGAAAGATGATCAGCATATAGATCAACGCATAGAGTAAAGAGACAAACCTGGGATCCAAGCCCAGCTGGGTAAATCCGTTCATGAACCATTCATTGAGCGATGCCCCGCCGATCCGAATTCCGTAGAAAACAAGGGTCAGCATTCCTGCCAGCACATAAGAGGCAATGGCATTGGCGCCATATACCCTGCCCAAAAAGGTCCACCGGCTGTAATTCCAAATATCCACAATGAGCATACATGCGGCGAGGGCCATGGCAGCGGCTCCTGAAGTATAAAGGACATAGGAGCTGGTCCACAGATTCTTGTTAATGGGGAAAAACCAGTTCCAGATCCCCCCGATCACGAACATGGAAAATCCGGCGAAAAAAATGAACGCCAGTCTTCTGTATTCGTCTCTGACACCCAGGTAGAGTTTTCCGATAAGCATGCCTGTGATTCCCGAAACGATGGCGGGAAAAGTACTCAGGATCCCCTCGGGATCCCATGTTTTCTGCCACAGGACACCCGGAAGAAGCAGGGTATCCAGGTAATTGGCCCAGTTCTTTTCCGGTACGGAAAGATCCGGTCTGCCGATGCCGGGCACAGGAACATAGGCCACAATGATCCAGTATGCAAGCAGCATGGCTGCCCCTGTCCATATCTGCTGCTTCCAGCCGGTGTGAAGGAATAGCAATGCACATACCAGGAATACCACCGAGATCCGTTGCAGGACCCCTGTCCACCGGATTGCGCTGAAATCAAAGTCGGGCCAGAGCCAGAGAAAAAGCCCCAGTAAATAAATAATGATGGCACGTATAACAATCTTCCTGTGGATCTTTCCCAGGGGCACATTGGCCTGGAGTCTCTTCGTATATGCGAAGGCTACGGAAACTCCTACAATAAATAGAAAGAAAGGAAAAATGAGGTCTGTAACCGTGCAACCGTTCCATTGGGCATGCCTGAGTGGCGCGTATACATAGTTCCAGGAACCGGGATCATTGACAATGACCATGGCGGCGATGGTGAATCCCCTGAGCGCGTCAAGGGAGACCAGTCTTTTACCCGGCATGGGATCTGATGTTTCAGCCATTATCCGATACTTACTGGAAGAATGGGTAATTTTGCGATCACACTAATCTAATAAAGAAAAATTTAAGTGCCATAAAAAAAGCATACTATTCGATCGGGTCCGGCTGTGTGGATGCGGGTGGAGTCGTTTTTTAGATTCCGGCACAACCAGGCCTTCTTCCGGGCTAATCGCGGGATCTGTAAAAGCGATCTACAGCCAGTACCAGGAACATATAGTTGGTCGCGCCGCCGCCCATGACATACTCAGTCTGCTGCCAGAGGAAGGGCCATGTCTTGAGTTCGGGTAAATCTGGCCTGATCAGGGTGGTACCCGAGACCACGCCCCCGGGAATAAAGGACCAGTCAGCCCGGTTCACACCGTAGGCCACTTTGATGGATGCTGATCCCACGCCGGAGGCAAAGGAAGCATTGTTGCTGCCGGGATGAACCCCCAGCACGAAGTGAAGGGAATTTTCGATGAATCTGGTGGACACCAGTTCCGGCCATCCTTGATGGAAAAAGTACTGTTCCACTCCGAAACGCTGGATATTCCAGCCAGCTCCCCAGATATCAGGTCGATACGGAACACCATACGGGGAATCCGTTTGCTGCTCATACTGCAATTGCTGCTGGTATGATTGCACCGCCGCGGCAATTTCAGATCGGAACAGCGGATCATCGATTTCGTGGATCACATGACCTACCGCCCATCCGCAGCGGCTCATATTGCCGGTGATTTGTTCCTTCAGATCAACAAAAGCCGACTTCAGCATGGGATCCCGGGTGGTGAGGATCAGCTCGGACAGCGCCACGATCCTGGATGGATCATTTCCGCTGACAGGGGATGCGGCCGACCACAGGGCCAGCGCCACTTCCAGGCATTCCGCCGAAAGAGCCGGATTGGGATCAGCGAGAACCCTTGAGGCTGCCGCAAGTGCGGCTGCCACCTGCAGTTCCCTGCGCGGATTCACCTCGGTGAATACCCATCGGTCATCCTGCGTTCCCGGTATGTTATCGGTCATGGAAGCTGCATCACCCAGCATCACATACTGGCGCAGTTCGGAACAGATGATCCCCCTGTAGAGCCTGCCCAGGGATCGGTATCCGCCCAGAATCGCTTCAAGTCCGTGCTCGATTTGCTGTAATGCATCGGAGCGGCCATCCGGCACATGGATCTCCACAATCTTTTTTTCAGGATCGATCAGGGTTGCATCGTGATCGAGGCCGAATTCCTCGATCATCAATGCCAGCATCCATACCGTTCCTGCCTGGGATTCCACGCGCAGGTCATAGTCGCCCGCATCGTGCCACCCTCCGCGGTTCAGTCCCGGAACCGGCTGAAGGGGTTCATAAGCGGTATAATTTTCCGGTCCCTGGACATATCCGTCAAAATGATTGATCCCGGGTGGAGCCATCAGGGCGTCATCAGCGTGACACAGATCGTGCCATACGCGATATTTTTCATTCACCCGCATGTGGCACATCTGTACCGGCAGGAAGTATTCCAGGGTGGGCTGCCATGCATTCTTATCGTATACATCCGCTGCGATCCTGAATGGGTGGGACATTACGCCTGCGTATTTTAGCTGGTAGATCCCGGGTGCGGTGATCTGCGAAAAATCCAACGTTGCATAATTGTACCGGAGAAAACTTCCCCACGGTTCAGGGTTTCCGGCCAAAACAGTTTTCCGGCCTTCCATTTCAAGGCGGCAGAGTTCAAACTCCCCCGAAACCCGGTCATTGCGGTCCATCTCAACCACAGCTTTTTTCTCCTGAAAGGGATGGTATCCCAGCTGGGAAACCTGGATCACAGGGGTGTATTTCCATCCTGCCACCACGTGGGGAGTGATGGTCCAGACGATGGCCGAGGTGGTAGCGCCTGCCGGAACGGTGCTACGGACGATGAACCAGCCGTTGTTGTGATTGGATCTTCCGTCCCGCAGTTCAAGGGGAGTCCCCTCCGAGATGACCACCATCCGCTGCAGCGGATCTTCCGGAGCGATCACCAGCGTATGTCCCTGTTCCAGCGGTTCCGTAACCGGTTCGCCATCGAAGTCCTGCATGGGGCCGACCGGCTGATCGGGGAAAATACCGAAAGCATCATCCAACAGGTAGGATTTGCCGAACAGGTCTCCCGGGAAAAGCTCCAGGTTGAATCCCACTTTCCCGATCCATGATTCGGGCAGCGGCTTTTCCAGGTCCACATCCACCCTGAAACTGCTTCCTTCCAGGGCCGTGACCCGGATCCGGTAGGTAATAACCAGGTCGGGGTATATGATTGGATTGAATCCCCTGCGGTTTTTGGCCGAGTCGGGGAACCACATGGTCTGGGTGATCTGCCGTCCCGGTGAATCCACCGTTCTGGTCCCCGCACCCGGAATGGGAGACCACTGGCCGGGGGACGGCTCCAGGCGCAGGTCCCCGTTGGCAGCGACGCGTATCCCGTGCTGGATGATTGTAACGCCGGACTGATGGCCTTCGGGATAGTAATCGCTGAATACGGTCACGTCCAGACCTGGCATGTGGAAATATTCCTTTTCGTTCAGCGTAAGCTGCGGTTGTCCTGAAAGGGAAACAACAAAAAGCAGGAGAAACGGGATTGTGTATCTTTTCATACGGGGAAAGTATAAACGTGAAGATATCAATTATTTATTTAACCACACACCTGAACCCGATGGTGGAAGCTCTGTCCAGACCCGGATACATCAAAAAATACTTCACGTGAAAGGTGGATTCCTGTGACCCCCCGACGGATTGCCCGTACGGGGCACCAGGAAGGTACCACCAGGAACTGTGCATCACCCATCGCGTGCATCCTCCCCTCAGGGTGACGAACCTGTTGTGTCCGTCGTAGCGTTCACTTTCGTTCCACTCGAATACCTCGTTGAATCTGAAATCTTCTTCCAGCTGCCGGGCGGAAAGTTGCCATTCCCATTCCGTGGGGAGCCGCATAGCTGCCCAGGTGGCGAAAGCCCGGGCGTCTTCCAGGCTGACATAGACCACGGGCTGGTTACGGATCTCCTCGGGACATGTTCCCCCTTCCCAGTGATGCAGGAAAAATTCCGAAACTTCCGGACAATAACCCGTGGATTTCAGGAAAAGTTCAAATTGGTCATTGGTGACCGCTTCCGGCATGATCTTGAAATCACCGATCGTTTCCCGGTGGCTGTGTTTGATCCACAGTGTCCCGTTCTCACGTACCAGGCTTTCATCATGATTCCCACTGGCATTCATGTCGGGGTAGCATCCTCCCTCCCGCCAGAGATGTTTGCAGGAAAAAACGTAATCACCTCCCTTTACTTCACTGAGCAACGGCGTGAATCCCGAATCTTCAGCCTGACTGGAAGGGAAACGCAGGGTATCATCTCGGAACCGGAGAGGTGCTTTCAAGGAAAGCTCCTTCACGTGTGGATCCTCGTCGGGCAGTATCCTGGCTGTCTCCCTCGCCTGGATCTCTATCAGTTCCTTCAGGGATGCGGTTTCTCCGGTTGTTTGCAAGAGACACCCGAAATCCCGGACGGTCAGTTTCACTGTACAGTAATCACCGTGTTTCACAGGATCAAGACGAACCCCATTCCATAAATCATAATATTTGAATTTATTATCAGGATTCACTTCAACGTTTACTTGATGCATTGTCCTGGTTGTGTCCACGAAATTCGTGATGGTATTTCCCTCCAGATGCCACCGGCTTGCCAGCACCGGACTACCAGGAAGAAGGATGAAAGGATCCCAGTTATCTGTGAGGTACATACTTCCAAAGCACTTCCAGATGGCGTTCATTTTACGCAGATTTTGCCGCCGGGCAGCGCTCCACAGGTTCATGGTTCCGAATACGTTCTCCCACACCTGGATGCCCTGTCCATTAATCCATGCATGGGCCAGCACGGGCTTTTTGTCATCACTCATTCGCCGGATAAAATACTGTTTGTGCTCCGGCATCACCCACTTCAGGAGCGATAGGTCCGTAAAATGGTACGGTTCGATCTCCTGTCCCCAGGAACCTGTCATGGCATCCGGGCCGGTAAGGTCTTTCAGTTCGGGCAGGATCTCGGTGATGAAAGCCACACTCCGGCCATACATAGCCACTTCATCCCGGATGGATTTTTCCGATTCAAAGATGGAGATAACCCCCCTGGAAGATCTCCAGGTATCCAGGTAGACCCCATCCACTCCGGTGTCATTGATAACAGCGGCCAGTTCCCTGAAATCGTTATGTGCAGGACGCCTGGTGTCAAGGTCCCACGGATTGTAAGTCATGAAAACCTTTACGTTATTCCGGTGGAAACGGTCTACAACTTCTTTCAAACCTTCCCGCCCTCCCGGCATCCGGTCGAGGAAATCAAACTGGTTTTTTTCATCGATCCCCAGGTTGGAGTAACTGTGCCACAGGATCACTGACTGGATCCCGCCGAACTCCCGTTCCATTTTCCGACAGAACTGCTCAACCCTGTATTCACCCCTGCCTGGGTCCCAGAAATCGGTATCCCAGATGAATACAAAACCCATTACGAAATTCTGATGGCTCCAGGAAAGTTCCCCGGGAATTTTCGTATCTCGTTGCCCGGCCTGCCGTTCCAGGTACTCCTGCATCCTGACCATCAGGTCCTCACGGATCCGGTTGCCTGTAACACCGAGCCGGATATCTTTCAACAGGACCTCGGCGGACCGGTCCGTTTTTCCGCACCGGATACTGATCACCGGTGCGATGGCCATGCTGTCCTGTTGAAAGTAAGGGACACTAAACGTACTTTCAAACATGTTCCAGCCCGTTGATGAAGAAAGCCTGATGCTGTCCGTTTCAAGGATCCTGCGCCTGACCACATATCCGGTCTCCTCACCCCTGGTTTTCAGGTCATATCCCACACTCAGGGTAATTGAGGCAGCGGGCGAGCTGTATTTTCCCTGGACCCGGATGGGCTCGCCTGGTTTCAGTTCAAGCTGGTAGGCGAATTTGTCAAAGTGTATCTGTGTCTGTGCCTCTGCATGCAATGTGCAGCGCAGCATGGGGGGCTCAAGTCCCAGTTTCATCCTGACCGTATCCCTGTAGCGTGTGATCTGCTGAATCCAGGCTTCCCATTCTCCTTCCCCGGGTGCCCTGATGAATGAATTGTTGCATGTGACACCGCTTCCGTAACTCCAGGCAGCATTGGGGGACTGTGTGCCGACGGTCCACTGGGAATAGGGATAGATGATGAAATCGGGTTCCCGTTCACAGCAGTACATCATGAGAAGGGATCCTGCATACAGGCAGATCCTGAACCGGACCTTTCTTTTCTTGTGGTGGTATGTTGCGGACATCGGTTCAGGAATCAGGTAGTTCTTGGATGATCCGTATGATGAATCTTTTTTCGCCGATCCCTGCCATTTTCATCATATCCGGTTTTATTACAGACCGGTTTCCCGAAAATAAGAAATAGCCCGAAGGCCGGGGTTCATTGGATTGTTATAATGTTCTGTTATTATCTCTTCCTGCTGTATCTGAACTTAACGGAATATCCCCGTTATCATTTTTTCAGGGCGGCAGGGGTGTGTGCGCTGACGGGTGTATTTTCAGAAGCAACAGTGATCGGCGAGTTTCCGCCTCACGGCTCATTCTTCCTGTGATTCCTTCAGGAAGTTGTACTTGGCTTTCCTTTCATTCCACCGATCAAGTGCATACTTCTGCATATCCGTGATACGGTCCCTTTCATCCACAATTTCCAGTCCAAGGATGGTCTCGATCACATCTTCCATGGTCACAATCCCGTCCACACCGCCGTATTCATCCACGACCAGTGCGATATGCTCCTTTTTTTCGAGCAGCAGTTCCCAGACACTGAGAAGGGACTGGAATTCGGGCACCACCACGATTTCTCTCCGGATATCACGCAGTTTCAGGCCGGTTTCACCACCGGCATGTTTTTCAAATGCAGCCTGCCGGATCACGTAGCCTGTGATATTCTCTTGATCCTTCGAATAGAGGGGGATCCGTGAATAATACAAAAATTCTCTGCGCTTCAGGAAATCCCCCAGCTTCATATTTTCATCCGCCACGGTCACCACGATCCTGGGAGTCATGACCTCGGATACCAGTACGTTCCTGATCCGGATAATGTTCCGGATGATCCTGTACTCTTTCTCCTCCAGGATTCCTTCCTCGGTTCCGATTTTGGCCATTACTGAAATCTCTTCCCTGCTCATGGAGTCCGACTGTGCATTCTTTGATAATAGTTTCGTAATGAAATCGCTCATGATCACCAGGGGGTACGTGAGGATCACCATCCCCCGGATAATCCTGGCTGACAGGGGTGCAAGATTTCGCCAGTACCTGGCACCAAGGGTCTTGGGGATGATCTCAGAAAAGATCAGGATCAGCAGGGTCAGGATCGCTGAAATCAATCCGAAATACAGTTCACCGAAGACCAGGGTTGCCTGTGCTCCGACTCCCGCGGCACCGATGGTGTGTGCCACCGTATTCAGCGAGAGGATTGCCGACAGGGGCCGGCCAATGTTCGTTTTCAGCTTCAGGAAAAGTACGGCAAAATTTTGTCCTTCATTCTGTTTGATCCTCAAATGGGTGATCGGTGTGGACAGCAGTACGGCTTCCATCACCGAACAGAGGAATGAAACAAAAAGCGCAAGGAAAAGATAAAATATGAGAAGTGCCATATGGGTGTCTTATCTAAATACAATCAATCGCGGTGTACATTGACAAAGGCTACATCAGGGAGCGTGCGCAATGAATCATCCACCATTCCCTTATCATTGATAAAAACCCTGTACCCTGCTTCAACGATGCGTTCCACCGTTTGCAGATCAGGGATTTCTTCATAGGCAATAAAATCTGTATAAAACATGGCCTCGATCGGATAATCCACATTGAAAATTACGGAATTCTCGTTTTCCGCCTCCAACTTTTTTAAAGCCATGACCCAGGATGGCCTGCTGTCAACAGTGGCAAAGGGCTTGATACGCTCAATGGAATACCTTGCCGGAAGGGCGATCAGAAGCACAATTACCAGCCAGGGCATCCATCTGAAGTGGAAGCGATTCCGGTACACGTACAGGTAATGCAAGAAAAGGGCTGTGGCAATAAAGATGGCAGGGGCGGTGAACAGGGTATATGCCTGCATTTTCGTTGCCGCAAATGTAAAGAACAGATAGGGAATGAGGATCCATACGGAGAGGACCATTCGCTTCAGTTTTCTCCAGTTTTTCAATGATTTCCAGAATAACCAGTAAAGGGGCAGATAGACTACTTCTCCAAAATGGATCCGGGCCATGTGGAAGTGAAACAGGAAAGGTCTCCCATGCCCTTCCAGCTCCTCAGACAGGTGCATGCGATTAAAATGACTCTCCCACCGGGCTTCCACGGGGAAGGTCCGGTGAATATAAAGCTGCCAGGGTAAAAAGACAACGACAACGATCAAACATAGCAAGGAAAGGTTCAGCAGGATTTCCCTGGTTGTGAATTTTCCCGAGTCGAGAACGATCAGCAGCCAGATGGGGATCACGATCAGCGCAGGAAGCCATTTGGACAGGATGGCCAGCCCGATGCTGATCCCGCAGAATATGTTCATCAGTGTGCTTTTGTTCCCTGCGAATTTTATGGCAAAAAGGACTGCAAGCTGTATAAAAAAGAGGAAAAATATATCCACATGATCTGTGGCGACCCTTCCGGCTGAAAGTTCAATAATGAGACCGTGAATGGAATAGAGAAAGGCCGCAATGAATCCGATCCTTCGGTTGAAAAGGTGCCGTCCGATGGCAAAAGTGATCCAGATCCCCAGGGTAGTCAGCAGGATGGAGGGAAGACGCAGGGCGATCTCGCTGGTCCCGAAAAGGGACATGCTGACCGCCATGGTCCAGAGCGGAACAGGCTGCTTGTGCAGCCACACATGGTTCCGGGTCCAGTCCCTGTAATCGTATTCCAGCAGCGGTTCTTCGTAGAGGGTCGGTTTCAGGGGATGCTGGATGATATTTTTAGCCACGAGCGCATGGTACCTTTCATCCCAATTGTGAAGGAACGGATCGGAGGCGGTATAGATCCTGAGCAGCAATCCGCATCCCATCAGAATGATCAGGGAAAAACCTGTTCTTTTTTTACCGAATAGTCTGAAAGCAAGGATATAGCCGGCCCCAGAGGCCAGCAGAAGAAGAATCCCTGTAAGCAGGTTTTCCATGATCAACTTTCACTGATATCAGATGCGAACTGCATATTTCAAATATAACCAAACTCTTTTCTTTCCGCCATACTCTTTTCAGTCCCCGCCTGATAAAATTTAAAAATCATGACTGTACGTGTAAAATCTGACGAACATTTTGGCCGCTTGTTTTGTATAGTATGGATATAAAAAGAAACGCGCATTTTTTTATTTATTGAATGGCAAGAATTCTGCACTGGTCCTGTTGTATGCTCGCGATCCTGTTCGTTCCCAGCCCTTCTGTCGTTTCCCAGATACGGCTTGAGGTGTTTGCGGATGGGTTCAGCAGGCCTGTCGCTCTTGCCAGTGCCGGAGACAGCAGGATGTTTGTTGTGGAACAGGAAGGCCGGATCATGGTGGTTGATTCATCCGGGAACACGCATCCGGAACCATTCCTGGATATTGCCGGGCAAATCACCGCTGTGGGTAATGAACAGGGATTGCTGGGACTGGCGTTCCATCCGGATTATGCAACAAACGGCTTCTTTTATGTGAATTACACAGATGTGAATGGAAATACCAGGGTATCCCGGTTTTCGGTATCCGGAACAAATCCCGGTCAGGCCGATCAGGAGAGTGAATTCCCGATCATCAGTTTTGAACAACCGTTCATGAATCACAACGGGGGCGATTTGAAGTTCGGTCCGGACGGATATCTGTACATCAGTACGGGGGATGGCGGGAGCGGAGGTGATCCGGGTAACCGGGCCCAGGACCTTGCTACCCTGCTGGGAAAAATCTTGCGAATCGATGTGGATGGAGGTAGTCCCTATGCTGTTCCCGCAGACAATCCCTTTGCCGGAATCGACTCGGTCATGAAGGAGATCTGGGCACTTGGACTGAGGAATCCCTGGAGAATCAGCTTTGACAGGGAAACAGGTGATCTGTGGATCGCGGATGTGGGACAGCGGGAGGTGGAGGAGATCAATTTTCAGCCGGCTGCAAGTGCGGGAGGGGAAAATTACGGGTGGCGCTGCTATGAGGGCAGCAATCCCTATAATACAGAAGATTGCCTGGAAAATGGCAATTATATATTTCCGGTCCATGAATATACCCATGATCCCGGTGGATTCTGTTCGGTGACCGGAGGATATGTCTACCGCGGGTTACAGTATCCATCCCTGCGGGGGCACTATTTCTTTGCAGATTACTGCAGGAACCGGATCTGGTCGTTACAGGATCATTCCGGGACCTGGGCAGTAACCGATCACGGGCAGTTCCAGGATAATACTTTCAGTACCTTCGGGGAAGACAGGAACGGAGAATTATATGTGGCCGCATTGTCAGGTGGTACTTTGTACCGGATCACTGCGGCTGAAACTGCCTTCCCTGCCCCTGATCGCACCGGTCCGGTTCTCCGGGTCTATCCCAACCCGGTAACGGACCGTATGTGGATCGAATACCGGGGTATACTGGAACCCGACACACAGATCAGCCTCTATACCCCGGAAGGAAAATTGCT
>DSEO01000227.1 GCA_011056635.1 Bacteroides sp. | reverse complement strand
TGCGTACCTTCTGCACAATTACAAAATCGAGTCCGGGAACGGCCGGGTGGATAAGAAAGCACTTGATGAATACATCAAGCAGAAGCCCAACAAAAAGATCTTCTTCTGGAGATTCTACCTTTCCCTCTACAACCTCTCCTCCCAGAAAAAGGATAATGGATTCAACCGCTGGCTGAAGCGCATCGGAGAACCTCCCGTGATCTATGATGAAATGCTGAGGGACAGGTCCACCGAGCAATTGTCGCTTTACATGCGCAACAAAGGATTTTATCATGCCGAGGTCACCGATACTACCCTGATCAGCGATCAGCGTGCAAAAGTGATCTATACGATCATCCCCAATCAGCCCTACAGGATCAGGGACATTACTTATTTCTTTCACGATGCCGGGATCTCTGAACTGGTGTTGTCGGACACTGCGTCGTCGGCAGTGAAAAAGGGAGCCCTGTTTGATGTGGACCTGCTGCAGGAGGAACGGGAACGCATTGAAACCATTCTGCGGAATAACGGCTATTACAATTTTTCAAGGGATTTTATCTATTACGAGGCGGACAGTTCCCTGGGCGGGTACACGGTGGACCTCACACTGGGTATTCGCAATTATCCTGCGACCAATGAATTCGGGAAGGTCATTCATTCCAGGCATCCCGTATACAGGATCAGGGACGTGTCGCTCATTACCGATTACGATGCAGTGCTGTTTGGGAGAGGCGGTGAACCTGAAAAGCTCGATCTGGACACCCTCCTGTATGACAGCATCAGGGTGATCTTCTCAGAAAAGCCGAATATTCGTCCCGCCATGGTGACGCAGAAGAACAACATTATCCCCGGCGAGCTTTTCAATGCGGCCAATGTGCAGCGTACCTACAGGAACCTTTCTTCCCTCAGCGCATTTAATATGGTGGAAATCAGGTTCAATGAAGTGGATGCACAGGAAAATCTGCTCGACTGTGAGGTAATGATCGTGCCGGCCACTCGCCAATCATTCACTTTCCGGCTGGAGGGGACCAACTCCGGGGGTAACATCGGTGCGGCAGGCAATCTCACCTACGGTCACCGGAATCTTTTCGGAGGCTCGGAGCAATTCGATCTTTCCTTCAAGGGTGCCATCGAAACCCTCAGGGAAAGCCTGGGAAACAGACCCGGGAACATGCTGGAGTTCGGTGTGGAGGGACGGCTGCGGATCCCCAAGTTCTTGCTGCCATTCAGGACCGATCAGTTCATCCGCAAATTCAACCCGCAGACCAACTTCCGGCTGTCCTACAACTACCAGAGAAGGCCCGATTACACCAGGACCCTGGCCAATGCATCATTTGGATACAACTGGCAGGGAAACGGCAATATCTCCCACCTGGTTTATCCCCTTGAAACCAGCCTGATCCTTACACCATACAAATCACAATCCTTCCAGGACTGGCTCGAGGGCAAGTATATTTTCTATAGTTATGAGCCGCATCTCATCGTGGACAGCCGGTATACGATGGTATTCTCCAATCAGAAGCTTTTGAAGAACCAGGACTTCCAGGATGTGAGAATCAATTTGGAAACCGCAGGCAACCTGCTGTACGGGGGGTACAGTCTGCTGGCTCCGGAACAGGGGGATAACAACTACAGCTTGTTCGGCGTGAATTTTGCCCAGTATGTCAAGGCGGATGTGGATTTCAGGAACTATGATTTCTTTTACGAAGACATCAGTCTTGTGCTTCGCGGGTTCGTGGGGGCCGGATTTGCCTATCTCAATTCCGCTGCGATGCCTTTCGAGAAACAGTATTTTTCAGGGGGAGCGAACAGCATCAGGGCCTGGCAGGTGAAAAACCTGGGGCCCGGTTCCTATAACGATTCCACTGCCACATCCTATCCGAACCAGACGGGGGACCTGAAGCTGGAGGCCAATATGGAGTACCGTTTCAAGCTTTTCTGGAAGCTGGAAGCTGCTCTTTTCCTGGATGTGGGGAATATCTGGTCCCTTTCGGCGGAGGATGACAGGGAAGGGGCGCAATTCAGATTCAACCGATTCTACAAGGAACTGGCAGTGGGGACGGGGGTGGGCACCCGATTTGTGTTCAGTTTCTTCATTTTTCGTTTCGACCTGGGCATTCCGCTCCGAAACCCTTACCCTGTGGAAGGCTCCAACTGGCTGCCCGGATATTCCGGGATCAGCGGGCGGGATCTGACCTTCAACATTGCCATCGGCTATCCTTTCTGACCCTGTTGAAATAACCAATTATTATTTTAATTTTGTTCGCTCATTGATTTGCCGAACCAAAAAATTAAGCATCATGTCCAGTAAAATATCAGATGTCGTAAAGCCCGGTGTCGTGACCGGTAGAGATGTACAGAAAGTACTGTCTGTTGCCAAACAGCATGCATTCGCAATACCGGCAGTGAATGTGGTGGGGACCAACACCGTCAATGCGGTGATTGAAGCTGCGAAAGCGGTCAATTCGCCGGTGATCATCCAGTTTTCCAACGGAGGGGCGGTATTTTATGCAGGGAAGGGCTTATCCAATGAAAATCAGAAAGCTGCCATTGCTGGCGCGGTAAGTGGCGCAAAGCATGTGCATTACATGGCGGAAGAATACGGGATCCCGGTGATCCTCCACACGGATCATGCAGCGAAAAAACTGCTTCCCTGGATCGACGGATTGCTGGATGCGGGCGAGCGGCATTTCGAAAAATGGGGTAGACCCCTCTACAGCTCGCACATGTTGGACCTTTCGGAAGAGCCTCTTAATGAGAACATTGAGATCTGTAAGAGATACCTGGAGCGGATGAGCAAAATGGAAATGACCCTTGAGATCGAGCTCGGTGTTACCGGCGGCGAGGAAGACGGGGTGGACAACACGGGCCTTGATAATGCATTGCTCTACACGCAACCCGAGGATGTGGCCTACGCCTACGAGGAACTCCTCAGGGTAAGCGACCAGTTTACCGTGGCAGCTTCATTCGGGAATGTACACGGTGTATACAAACCCGGGAATGTAAAGCTCACTCCGAAGATCCTCGATAATTCCCAGAAGTATGTACAGAAAAAATATGGAACCGGGGAAAATCCCCTCTTTTTTGTATTCCACGGCGGATCCGGTTCTTCAACAGAGGAGATCAGGGAAGCTATCGGTTACGGTGTGATCAAGATGAATATCGATACCGATACCCAGTGGGCTTTCTGGGATGGCGTCAGGAAATACGAGGCGGCGCGCCATGATTACCTGCAGGGGCAGATCGGCAATCCGGATGGAGAGGATAAGCCCAACAAGAAGTTTTATGACCCGAGAGCCTGGCTCAGGGAAGGCGAGAAAGCGATGATCGAGCGGCTGAAAGTGGCCTTCGACGATTTGAATTGCATCGACCGGTACTAAATCCGCTGCCATGTTGCAGGGAGATACAGGGCCAAGGGACAGCTTCAGCAGCAAATTTGGTGTGATTGCTGCGGCGGCAGGCTCGGCTATCGGACTGGGAAACATCTGGAGGTTCCCCTATGTAGCCGGACAGAACGGGGGTGGTGCGTTCCTGATCATTTACCTGCTTTTCATAGCTGCCATCGGGATCCCTGTGATGATGTCGGAATTCGTGATCGGAAGATCCGCCCAGCTGAACCCTGTGGGAGCCTTCAAAAAAATCGCTCCCGGAAAAAAGTGGTACCTGATCGGATTGCTGGGTGTGGTTTCGGCATTTATCATCCTGGCATTTTATACCGTGGTGGCCGGATGGACCCTGGAATACCTGGTCCAGTCGGTAAAGTGGATAATTTTCTCCGGGCGAATCGGCTTCAGCGAGATGGACAATGTGGCGCTGAAGGAATTTTTCAGCAATCATTACCGGGGGTTCATTGACGGGAGATGGAGACCCATCCTGTGGTTTGCGGTGATGATGGGCTTTACCGGCTATATCGTGATCTCAGGTGTGAAGAACGGGATTGAAAAATACGCCAAGATCCTGATGCCCCTTCTTTTCCTCCTGCTCGTCATCCTGGTGATCAGGTCCGTGACCCTCGAAGGAGCCGGGGAGGGACTGGTATTCCTGTTCAGACCTGATTTTTCCCTGTTGAGGGAAACCCCCGTGAAGATCATTATTGAAGCACTGGGACAGGCATTCTTCTCGCTTTCCATAGGTATGGGAACTTTGATCACGTATGGATCCTATATCCAGAAAAAGGAGAACCTGGCCAATACCGCCATCAGTGTGGCGGCTGCCGACACTTTTATCGCCGTGGTGGCAGGAATGGCCATTTTCCCCGCGGTATTTGCGTTCGGGATCGATCCGGGGGAAGGACCGGAGCTGGTCTATATTACACTGCCGGTAATTTTCCAGCGAATGGCCGGGGGACTCATCTGGGCGTTCCTGTTTTTTTTGCTGCTCTGTTTTGCAGCGATCACATCCACCATCTCCGTACTGGAGGTGATCGTGGCCTATTTTTCCGAACAACTCTCCATGTCGCGCCGGAATGCGGCCATCCTGGCCATGATATCCGTTGGATTCCTCGGTGTCCTCTGCGCATTCTCGGAAGAGATATTCGGTATTTTCAATGCGTCCCCGGACCTGCTGCTTCCGCTGGGCGGGTTTTTCATCGTGGTCTTTATCGGATGGTTCCTTCCGAAAGACAAGTCAAAGCGGGAGTTATCCAGTGACGGGTCGCACAGGACGCGGTATTACAACCTGTTTCTTTTCCTTGTTAAATTTGTTGCGCCGCTTGCCATCGCTTTCCTCTTCGTTCTGGGGGTCTATTCAAGGCTGATCACGCTCTTCCCGGGCGCTAACTGATCGCGTTTTTCGGAACCGGAGGCTGATCAAACGGCCTCCCGGCACATCAATCCCTGTCATGTTCAGACGCTGGTTAAGGGAATATTATCTGCTCAGCCGCGCAGAGCAGCGGGCCCTGATGATCCTGTCCCTCAGTCTCTTGCTTGCCGTGGCGGTCCGCGTTACAGTCCAACTCCTGCCGGTCAGGGAGCCTCCGGGCATGGCCGAGTTCATGCAGGAGAACCGGGAGATCTTGGCCGCACTGGACCGGATGGACAGCCTGTCGTCCGAACGCGCATCCCGGGGCCCGGCAGCGGATGCCCCGCATGTTCCGGACGGGGGTTCGCGTCCACGGGCGCCGTTGGGAGCACAGGCTCCGGATCTTGGGAAACGGGAACCGATCCCTATCAACCGGGCCGATTCAGCGCAGTTGCTGCCGCTTCCGGGGATCGGACCGGTATTTTCCGGGCGGATCATCCGGTACCGGGAGTTGCTGGGAGGATTTGTATCCGTGCATCAGCTGAGCGAGGTTTACGGCCTGGGGCCCGAAACCGTCGAACGGATTGAAGCTTCCATCCTGGTTGATACCACGGCGATCCGCAGGCTGGATATGAACAGCGCATCCTTTTCCGATTTGCTGCGACATCCTTACCTGGATTACGCGGATGTGCAGGCGCTGGTGCGTTACAGGGATTTCAACGGAAGGATCGGATCGGTTGGGGAGATCAGGGAGAATCACCTGCTCAGTGATTCAACCCTGACCAGGATAATTCCCTATATGGATTTTGACCGTTAGTCAAATCTTGTCCGATCCGTTGCCTTGCGATGTTTTTTTTCATATATTTAAGGAGTAGATGAATGGTTTGTCTAAATCCTTGAATATTAATCATATAAAATTTCAACTGCTGTTATTTTCCGCCAATAAAAAAAATTGGTTTGTTTTTTTGAAAAATAGAACATGAATTTCTAAATTTGCGGCTCGAATTAAAGAAGGATCCACATGATCGTTATTCCCATTAAAGAGGGTGAGAACATAGAGCGGGCTTTAAAGAAATTCAAGCGGAAGTTTGAAAAGACCGGCGTTGTGAAAGAACTGCGGAACCGCCAGGCTTTCACGAAGCCGTCGGTTGTGAAGCGTCAGCAAAAGCTGAAAGCCATCTATATACAGCAGCTCCAGCAGGAGGAGGATTAATATAACCAGGGATTTGGCAGAACCGTAAGTGCTGCCTATGACCGGGATAGATGATTTTCTAGTATACCTGCAGGCTGAGAGAAGGTATTCTGCACATACCATCCAGGCTTACAAGAACGATTTAAATCAATTCCGTGACTTCTGTACCCGTCAGGGTTCGGACCATATGGAATTGCATCCGAAAGTCATTCGCGCCTGGATTGTTTCACGCATGGACGGAGGCAACTCACCCAGAACAGTCCACCGGAAGCTTACCACACTCCGGACCTACTGCAAATACCTGATCAGGATGGGTGCGCTTGCATCCAATCCGATGGACCGGATCCTGAAACCAAAACTGAACAAGCGGGTCCCTTCATTTGTTGATGAGGGAAACATCAATCAGTTGCTGGAAGATTATTCATTCGGTGAGGATTTTAAGGGGATCAGGAACAGGTTGATCATCGATCTTCTCTATCAGACAGGCATGCGAAGGAGCGAACTGCTGGGTTTGCATACCGGAGCCGTGGACCCGGAAGGGATGATATTGAAAGTGAAAGGGAAGCGGTCCAGGGAGCGCCTCATTCCACTGAATCCCGAACTGGTGCAGCAGATTAACCGGTACCTGGAACTTCGCAGGGAGGTGACTGATCCCGGGCAGGCGCACCTTTTTGTCACTGAAAAGGGGGAGGCGGCCTATGAAAACATGATTTACAGGATCGTCCGGAAATACCTCGCGCTGGTCACCACGCTGGAAAAGAAGAGTCCCCACGTGCTGAGGCATACCTTTGCCACCCACATGCTGAACAGGGGAGCTGACCTGAATGCGATCAAAGAATTGCTGGGTCATGCAAACCTTTCAGCCACACAGGTATACACCCACAACACTTTTAAGAAGCTGAAATCTATTTATAACCAGGCCCATCCCAGGGCTTAAAAAGAAGGAGGTGCCAAATGAATATTAAGATGCATTCAATCAAGTTTGACGCGGACAAGAAGCTGAAGGATTTTATTGACACCAAAATCAAGAAACTGCCCACCGTCTATGATGATATCCTCGGTGCTGAGGTTTTCCTCAGGCTTGACAAGGATTCGGCGGACAGGGAGAATAAATTGGTGGAGATCAAATTGGATGTTAAGGGTCAGACGGTATTTGCCAAAAAACAATGCAAGACTTTCGAGGAAGCTACCGATCTTTCCGTGGATGCTCTTAAGAAACAACTGGTAAAAAGAAAGGGGAAAATCAGGAAAAAGTAGAAACCCTTCAAACCACCGAAAAGGCTGCTTCGGCAGCTTTTTTTTTGCCCCTGGAAAAAAGAAACTTTTTTTTTGGCTTATAATCAAAATATTCATACATTTGCGAACCGATTTTGGAGGGTATATTTTCATAGACGTTCTTTGTATGCCGATGTAGCTCAGTTGGTCAGAGCAGCTGATTTGTAATCAGCAGGTCGTGGGTTCGAATCCCTCCATCGGCTCTGATCTTACCCGGCATACACAAGCATTGCAATGTGGGTCATGGGGAGATACCAAAGTGGCCAACTGGGGCAGACTGTAAATCTGCTGTCGCACGACTTCGGAGGTTCGAATCCTTCTCTCCCCACGAACGCGGGAATAGCTCAGTTGGTAGAGCACAACCCTTCCAAGGTTGGGGTCGCGAGTTCGAGCCTCGTTTCCCGCTCAATTCTTGAGGTTGCCGATGTAGCTCAGGGGTAGAGCGCTTCCTTGGTAAGGAAGAGGTCACGGGTTCAATTCCCGTCATTGGCTCTGAAAATTGAATGAATAGAAAACAATAAGGTTCAAATTAATTAAATTACATTATGGCAAAGGAAAAATTTGATAGGTCCAAACCGCATGTCAATATCGGTACCATTGGTCACGTGGACCACGGAAAGACCACATTGACCGCTGCAATCACTAAAGTCCTTGCAGAGCAGGGTCTTGCCAGTTACAGGGATTTTGATTCCATCGATAATGCACCCGAGGAGAAGGAGCGGGGAATTACCATAAATACCGCTCACGTGGAATACCAGACAGTCACACGTCACTATGCACATGTGGACTGTCCCGGTCACGCCGACTACGTGAAGAACATGGTTACAGGTGCCGCACAGATGGACGGAGCGATCCTTGTGGTTGCAGGAACTGATGGTCCTATGCCACAAACCAGGGAGCACATTCTTCTGGCACGCCAGGTGAACGTTCCGAAGATCGTTGTTTTCCTGAATAAAGTCGATATGGTTGATGATCCCGAATTGCTGGAGCTGGTAGAAATGGAGATCCGTGAATTGCTCGATTTCTATGAGTTTGACGGTGCGAATGTTCCTGTCATCAGCGGTTCGGCACTGGGTGCCCTGAACGGGGAAGCCAAATGGGTGGAGAAGATTACGGAACTGATGACTGCGGTCGATGAATATATTCCCATTCCGCCCCGTGAAAAAGAGAAACCTTTCCTGATGCCGGTGGAGGATGTATTTTCCATCACAGGCCGCGGGACTGTGGCAACCGGCAGGATTGAAACCGGTGTTGTGAACACGGGAGACGAGGTGAATCTGATCGGACTGGGTGCAGAAGGAAAGAAGACGGTGGTGACCGGCGTGGAAATGTTCCGGAAGATCCTGGACACGGGAGAAGCGGGTGACAACGTGGGCCTTTTGCTGCGCGGTGTGGATAAGAAGGAGATCAAGCGGGGAATGGTTATCGCCAAGCCCGGGTCGATTACGCCTCACACCAAATTCAAGGCACAGGTCTATGTGCTGAAAAAGGAAGAAGGCGGACGGCACACTCCTTTCCACAACAACTACCGTCCCCAGTTCTACCTGAGGACACTGGACGTAACAGGTGAGATCATGCTTCCCGAGGGAACTGAAATGGTCATGCCTGGAGATGACGTGGAAATTACCGTAACGCTGATCTATCCGGTGGCCATTAACAAGGGACTGCGTTTCGCAATCCGTGAAGGTGGCCGGACCGTCGGAGCCGGACAGGTGATTGATATCGTTGAATAAGAATCACTGAATCAATAGATAGAGAGCGCGGGATCGTTTTTTATGAACCCGGCTTCTCTATTTAATACGGGTGTAGCTCAGTTGGTAGAGCACTGGTCTCCAAAACCAGGTGTCGGGCGTTCGAGTCGCTCCTCCCGTGCACATTTAAACAGCGATGAGAAGAATCATTCACTATCTGAAGGAATCCTATAATGAACTGGTGCACAAAGTAACCTGGCCCACGTGGAAGGAGTTGCAGAACAGTGCACTTGTGGTGATGATTGCGTCACTGATATTTGCTTTGATTGTCTTCGCAATGGACATTTCATTTCAGAAGATCCTGGAAGGCATATACAAATTAGTTTAATTCATGAGCGAGCTGGAAAAGAAGTGGTATGTGCTCAGGGCGATCGGGGGCAAAGAGAAGAAGGCCAAAGAGTATATTGAAAGCGAAATAAGCAGGTTGAACCTGCAGGATTACATATCCCAGGTGCTGATCCCCACCGAGAAGGTATACCAGATCCGGAACGGGAAGAAGATCAGCAAAGAGCGGAACTATTTTCCGGGTTATGTGCTTGTGGAGGCTGCGTTGACTGGAGAAATTCCGCATATTCTTAGAAACGTACCCAATATCATCGGTTTCCTGGGTTCCGAAGGGGACCAGGCGCCGACCCCGCTGCGTCCTTCCGAGGTGAACAGGATCCTGGGGAAGGTGGATGAACTGACAGCCAGTGATGAGGAGATCACCGTTCCATTTTTCGTGGGCGAATCCGTGAAGGTCATCGACGGACCCTTCAACAGTTTCACCGGAGTTATTGAAGAGGTGAACCACGAAAAGAAGAAACTGAAAGTGATGGTGAAGATCTTTGGCAGAAAAACCCCGCTGGAATTGAGTTTCATGCAGGTGGAGAAGGAAGGCTGAAAAGAAAGATATAAACTGAAAATATAAAAGAATTACAATCTCCCGGCAATGAATACATCCCTAGAATGCTTCCTGTATGCTTGTCAATGAGTATTGTAAATGGTTAGTATATAAACAATTATCAAAATGGCAAAAGAAGTTGAAGGCTTGATTAAACTGCAGATCCGGGGTGGGGCGGCCAATCCCTCTCCTCCCGTAGGGCCTGCACTTGGTGCCAAGGGTGTGAATATCATGGAGTTTTGCAAACAATTCAATGGCAAAACCCAGGACCAGGCCGGGAAACTGTTGCCAGTGATCATTACCGTGTATTCCGATAAGTCGTTCGATTTTATCGTGAAGACACCTCCGGTGGCGGTGCAGCTCCTCGAAATAACGAGGAACAAAAAAGGATCGGCCGAATCCAACCGGTTGAAGGTAGCAAGCGTAACCTGGGAACAGGTGCGCAAGATCGCTGAGACCAAGATGCCCGACCTGAATGCTTTTACCGTGGAGTCTGCCATGAAGATGGTTGCCGGTACTGCCAGGAGTATGGGAATCACTGTAAAGGGTGATTTTCCGTCTAACAATTAATATGGTTTTGAAAGATGAGTAGACTTACTAAAAACAGGAAGTTAGCTTTGGAGAAGTTAGACAGGGAAAAGCAATATACCCTGGGGGAGGCTTCCGGCCTGGTGAAAGAGATCACCAATTCCAAATTCGATGCATCCGTGGACCTCGATGTCCGACTGGGAGTCGATCCCAGGAAAGCCAACCAGATGGTTCGCGGTGTTGTGACTTTACCCCATGGAACTGGTAAGGAGACGCGGGTGCTCGTATTGTGTACCCCGGATAAGGAAGAGGAAGCCAAGGAAGCGGGAGCCGATTATGTGGGACTGGACGATTATATTGAGAAGATCGAAAAAGGCTGGACCGATATCGATGTGATCATCACCATGCCTCCGGTCATGGCAAAGATCGGTAAGCTCGGACGTGTTCTGGGTCCCCGGGGCCTGATGCCCAATCCTAAAAGCGGTACGGTAACCATGGATATCGGAAAAGCGGTGAGGGAGGTGAAGATGGGGAAGATCGATTTCAAGGTGGACAAGTACGGGATCATTCACACCTCTATCGGGAAGGTGTCTTTTACTGCAGACAAAATAGCTGATAATGCACGTGAATTCATTCAGACCATTATCAAGCTGAAACCGGCTGCAGCCAAAGGAACCTACATAAAGAGTGTCTACCTGTCCAGTACCATGAGTCCCGGAATCAGGATAGATCCCAAAGCTATGGAAAAAGAATAATCACAAAAGCTCTAACATGAGAAGAGAAGAAAAAGATGTGATCATTGACAACCTGGCAAACCGGCTGAACGAGAGCAGGCATTTTTATCTGACAGATATTTCCGAGCTGAATGCAGAAGAAACATCCTTTCTCAGAAGAAAATGCTTTGAAAAGGAAATCAGCCTGCTGGTTGTCAAGAACACATTACTCAGAAAAGCAATGGAGAAATCCAACGGCGATTTTGATGGTCTCTATGATATACTGAAAAATTCCACATCCATCATGTTCTGTGAAACGGGCAATGTGCCCGCCAAACTGATCAAGGAGTTCAGGAAAACCGGTGAGAGGCCGCTCCTGAAGGCCGCATTTGTGGAGGAATCCATTTATATCGGAGATGATCAGCTGGATTTACTCTCCAGGATCAAATCAAAGGAAGAGTTGCTGGGCGATCTCATCACCCTGTTGCAGTCACCCGCCAGAAATCTGGTAAGTGCACTTGCATCGAGTGGGTCGAGACTGGCCGGTGCTCTGAAAACATTATCTGAAAAAACGAATTAATCACAAAAAAAATTCAATAGAAATGGCAGATATTAAAAAACTTGCTGATCAACTGGTCGAATTGACAGTGAAAGAAGTGAACGAACTACTCGATATTCTGAAAGAAGAGCATGGAATCGAGCCCGCTGCCGCAGCTGTGGCAGTGGCCGGACCTGCTGTAGGAGGAGCTGAAGGCAGTCAGGTTGTGGAAAAGAGTGAATTCGATGTGATCCTGAAAGCTCCGGGTGGCGCCAAACTGCAGATCGTGAAGCTTGTCAAAGAGCTCACCGGACTGGGCCTCAAGGAAGCGAAAGCTGTTGTGGACTCCGCACCCGCTCCCATCAAAGAAGGAGTGAGTAAGGAGGATGCCGAATCTTTAAAAGCACAATTAGAAGAAGCTGGAGCAGAAGTTGAGCTTAAATAGGGCAATCGCAAACTCCGTTTACAGGTTTAGTTTCCCGGTCTGCCGGGATTCTAAGCCTTTTTGTAGTTTTATTATCAAGCTTTAATCCTGGGTTAAAACGCGATCTCAATGCCAGACAAAAATCAGAACAGAATCAGTTTTGCTTCCATAAGAAATCAACTTGATTATCCCGATTTTCTGGAAGTTCAGTTAAAATCATTTCAAGATTTCTTTCAACTGGAAACCACCCCTGAGAACAGGAAGAATGAAGGCCTGTACCAGGTTTTCCAGGAGAATTTCCCCATTACGGATACCCGGAACAACTTTGTCCTGGAGTTCCTTGACTATACCATCGATCCGCCCAGATATTCCATAGATGAGTGTATCGAGCGGGGACTCACATTCAGTGTTCCCCTGAAGGCCAAACTGAAACTCTATTGCACGGATCCCGAACATGAGGATTTTGACACGGTCATCCAGGATGTATACCTGGGAACGGTGCCTTACATGACCGAGCGGGGCGTATTTATCATCAACGGTGCGGAAAGGGTGGTGGTTTCACAGTTGCACCGCTCTCCCGGAGTATTCTTCGGTCAGAGCGTGCACGCAAACGGGACCAAGTTGTATTCCGCCAGGATCATTCCTTTCAAGGGATCCTGGATTGAGTTTGCCACGGACATCAACAATGTGATGTATGCCTACATCGACCGGAAGAAAAAGCTGCCGGTAACCACATTGTTACGGGCCATCGGATATGAGAGCGATAAAGATATCCTGGAGATTTTCGACCTTGCGGATGAGATCAAGGTATCCAGGACCGCACTCAAAAAACTGGTGGGCCGTAAGCTGGCCGCAAGGGTTTTGAAGAGCTGGATCGAAGATTTCGTGGATGAGGACACCGGAGAGGTGGTCTCCATCGAGAGGAACGAGGTGATCATTGACAGGGAAACCGTCCTCGAGAATGAACACGTCGATGAGATCATCGATTCTGGGGCCAAAACCATCCTTTTGCATAAGGATACGGCAAACATTTCCGATTTTGCCATCATCTACAACACCCTTCAGAAAGATCCCTGCAACTCGGAGAAAGAAGCGGTCATGCATATTTACAGGCAGCTCAGGAATGCCGAGCCGCCGGATGAACCCACTGCCAGGGACGTCATAGACAAACTATTCTTTTCTGATAAAAGATATGACCTGGGCGAGGTGGGCCGGTACAGGTTGAACAGGAAGCTGGGGCTTAATACAGACATGGAGAACAGGGTGCTGACCCGGGAGGATATCATTCAGATCATCAAGTACCTCATCGAGCTGATCAATTCAAAGACCGATGTGGATGATATCGATCACCTGAGCAACAGAAGGGTGCGTACCGTGGGAGAACAGCTGATGAACCAGTTCAGCGTGGGACTTGCACGGATGGCCAGGACCATCCGGGAAAGGATGAATGTGCGTGACAATGAAGTATTCACGCCAACCGACCTGATCAACTCTAAGACGCTGTCGTCGGTAATCAATTCATTTTTCGGAACCAACCAGCTCTCACAATTCATGGACCAGACCAACCCGCTCGCGGAAATGACCCACAAAAGGCGGATGTCGGCCCTGGGACCCGGAGGTTTGTCGCGGGAGCGGGCCGGTTTCGAGGTGCGTGATGTGCACTATACACACTACGGCAGGCTATGTCCCATTGAAACACCGGAAGGCCCGAATATCGGACTGATCTCTTCCCTCTGCGTATACGCGCGGATCAGTGACCTGGGATTCATTGAGACCCCGTACAGGAAGACGGAACAGGGAAAGGTGGATCTTTCCAACAAAGGCGTTGTTTACCTGAGCGCCGAGGAGGAAGAGCAGAAAATGATCGCGCAGGCAAATGCTCCGTTGAATGAAGACGGGACTTTTGTAAATCCCAGGGTAAAAGCGAGGTATGAAGCCGATTATCCCCTGGCTGAAAAAGATGAGGTTGTGCTGATGGATGTGGCCCCCAACCAGATTGCTTCCATTGCCGCTTCACTGATCCCGTTCCTGGAACATGATGATGCCAACAGGGCGTTGATGGGATCCAATATGATGCGACAGGCAGTGCCCCTGATCTATCCCGAGGCTCCCATCGTGGGAACCGGGATCGAACAGAATGTGGTCCGTGATTCGAGACTGCAGATCAGGGCTGAAGGGGATGGTGTGGTTGAATTTGTGGATGCCAACGATATTGTGGTGCGCTATGAACGCAGCGACGAAGAGAAATTCGTGCGGTTTGACGATGACGTGAAGCGCTACAAACTTCCCAAATTCAGAAAGACCAACCAGAATACCTGCATCAACCTGACCCCCATCGTGCGGAAAGGGCAAAAGGTGAAGAAAGGGGATATCCTGACGCAGGGGTACGCCACCCAGCAGGGGGAGCTTGCACTGGGCAGGAACCTGATGGTGGCCTTCATGCCCTGGAAGGGCTATAATTTTGAGGATGCCATCGTGGTTTCGGAGAGCCTTGTGCGGGAAGATACATTCACTTCCATTCATGTGGACGAGTATCTGCTGGAGGTGCGGGATACCAAGCGGGGACTGGAAGAGCTGACATCGGACATACCCAACGTCAGCGAGGAAGCCACCAAGAACCTGGACGAAAACGGATTGATCCGGATCGGAGCCGAAGTGAACCCGGGGGATATCCTCATCGGGAAGATCACTCCGAAAGGTGAATCGGATCCCTCACCCGAGGAAAAACTGTTGCGGGCCATTTTCGGCGACAAGGCAGGGGATGTGAAAGATGCTTCCCTGAAGGCGGGTCCTTCTCTGTACGGTGTGATCATAGACAAAAAACTCTTTTCAAGGACCATGAAGGAGCGGAAATCTAGGCCGGCCACCAAACATATCCTGGAAAAGATCGAAGAAGAATACAGCAGGAATGTGACAGAACTCAGAGGCATGCTCCTGGAGAAGCTCTTCGAACTGGTTAACGGGAAAACATCACAGGGGGTGAAGGATTTCCTCAATGTGGATGTCATCCCGAAAGGAACCAAATTCACACTGAAGCAGCTGCAGGAGCTGGATTTTGCCAATGTGAACCCGACCAAGTGGACTACCGATAAGCATAAGAATGACCTGATCAGGGACCTGCTTCATAATTACAACATCAAGTTCAAGGAGATCGACGGTCTTTACAAGCGAAAGAAGCACAGCATCACCAGCGGAGATGAACTCCCCTCCGGGATCATCCAGCTTGCCAAGGTGTATGTGGCCAAGAAGCGGAAGATCACCGTGGGAGATAAAATGGCAGGACGTCACGGGAACAAGGGGATCGTGGCCAAAATCGTACGCCAGGAGGACATGCCTTTCCTGGAGGACGGGACACCCGTGGACATTGTACTCAACCCGCTGGGCGTGCCATCAAGAATGAACCTGGGACAGATCTATGAAACGGTGCTTGGATGGGCCGGCAGCAAGCTTGGAATGAAATTCGCCACACCCATTTTTGATGGTGCCAAGATCGATCAGATCAATGACCTGACCGCTAAGGCCGGTCTTCCCATGTACGGAAAGACCTACCTTTTTGATGGCGGAACCGGAGAACGTTTTGACCAGCCTGCCACCGTGGGTGTGATCTACATGCTGAAGCTCGGCCATATGGTTGAAGACAAGATGCACGCCAGATCCATCGGTCCCTATTCACTGATCACACAGCAGCCCCTGGGCGGGAAAGCACAGTTCGGGGGACAAAGGTTCGGAGAAATGGAGGTCTGGGCACTGGAAGCTTTCGGTGCTGCCAACATTCTCCAGGAGATCCTCACCGTGAAATCGGATGATGTGATAGGAAGAGCCAAAGCATATGAAGCCATTGTGAAGGGCGAGCCCATGCCGACTCCCGGCATTCCGGAGTCACTGAATGTGCTGCTGCATGAATTGCGGGGACTGGGACTGAGTATGAACCTGGTCTGATCCTGCTCACAGGGCCCGGAGGCCCATGATATTAGCGTTATTGGTAACAATTAATAATTTCATATATGTCATTCAGGAAAGACACCAAAGTTAAAAGCGGCTTTACAAAAATTTCCATTGGCCTGGCTTCTCCGGAAGAGATACTGGAACGGTCCAGCGGTGAAGTCCTCAAACCGGAAACGATCAATTACCGTACCTACAAACCGGAACGGGACGGCCTGTTTTGTGAGCGGATCTTCGGACCGGTGAAGGATTACGAGTGCCACTGCGGAAAATACAAACGGATCCGTTACAAAGGGATCGTGTGTGACCGGTGTGGTGTGGAAGTGACCGAGAAGAAGGTGCGCCGGGAACGAATGGGACATATTTCACTGGTGGTTCCCGTAGCCCATATCTGGTATTTCCGTTCCCTGCCCAACAAGATCGGGTACCTGCTGGGACTGCCTACCAAGAAGCTCGATTCGATCATCTACTATGAGCGGTATGTGGTGATCAACCCGGGTGTGAAGGAAGCTGACGGGGTAAAATACCTCGATTTCCTCACAGAGGACGAGTACCTGGATATTCTGGCCAGTCTTCCCAAGGAGAACCAGCTGCTGGAAGATGACCATCCCGATAAGTTCATCGCGGGCATGGGTGCAGAAGGACTGCACATGTTGCTTTCAAGGCTCAACCTTGACGAACTTTCCTACTCGCTCAGGCACAAGGCCGGCACGGAGACTTCCCAGCAGCGGAAAAATGAGGCATTGAAGCGTTTGCAGGTGGTGGAAGCTTTCAGGGTATCCAAAGGGATCAACCGGCCCGAATGGATGATCGTGAAGGTGGTCCCGGTGATCCCGCCGGAACTGAGGCCCCTGGTCCCGCTGGACGGGGGACGATTTGCCACCTCGGATCTGAATGACCTGTACCGGAGGGTGATCATCCGGAATAACCGGCTGAAGCGGCTGATCGAGATCAAAGCCCCGGAAGTGATCCTGCGCAACGAGAAAAGGATGCTGCAGGAGGCGGTGGATTCGTTGTTCGACAATTCACGGAAGGCCAATGCGGTGAAAACAGATGCCAACCGTCCGCTCAAGTCGCTATCTGACAGCCTGAAAGGGAAACAGGGGCGGTTCCGTCAGAACCTGCTGGGTAAAAGGGTGGATTATTCGGCCCGTTCGGTGATCGTGGTGGGCCCGGAACTGCAGCTCCATGAGTGCGGTCTCCCGAAAGACATGGCGGCTGAACTTTATAAACCATTTATTATCCGGAAGCTGATTGAACGGGGAATTGTGAAGACGGTGAAATCAGCCAAGAAGATCGTCGACCGCAAGGACCCGGTGGTCTGGGATATTCTGGAGAATGTGCTCAAGGGACACCCGGTGCTGCTTAACCGTGCACCGACCCTCCACAGGTTGGGGATCCAGGCATTCCAGCCCAAGCTGATCGAGGGAAAGGCGATCCAGCTGCATCCCCTGGTTTGTACTGCGTTTAACGCTGACTTCGACGGGGACCAGATGGCGGTGCACCTCCCGCTTGGCAATGCGGCCATTCTGGAGGCACAGATACTCATGCTCGCTTCACACAATATTCTCAACCCGGCCAACGGGGCTCCCATCACCGTGCCCTCGCAGGACATGGTTCTGGGTCTCTATTACATTACCAAGGCCAAGCAGAGTCTGCCGGATGATCCGGTAAAAGGTGAAGGGATGTTGTTCTATTCTCCCGAAGAGGTTACCATCGCCTACAACGAGAGGAAAGTGGACCTGCATGCCATCATAAAAGTACGGATACCCAAACTGGGTGGCAATAACGGGGAGACAGAACTTATCGAGACCACCGTGGGCAGGGTCATCTTCAACGAAACGGTGCCGGAGGAGATCGGGTTCATCAATGAAATCCTGACCAAGAAGTCACTCCGGGATATCATCGGCAGGGTGCTCAAGGTTACAGGGACGGCCAAGACAGCCAAATTCCTGGATGATATCAAGAGCCTGGGATACGGAATGGCTTTCAAGGGAGGTCTTTCGTTCAACCTGGACGATGTGATCATCCCCGCCGAGAAAGAGACATTTGTTATCGATGGGTATGCCCAGGTGGATGAAGTGGTCGCCAGTTACAACATGGGTGTGATCACCAACAACGAAAGGTATAACCAGATCATTGACGTGTGGACCCACACCAATGCCCGGCTTACGCAGACCCTCATGAAGCAGCTGAGTTCCGATAAACAGGGATTCAACCCGGTTTACATGATGCTGGATTCAGGGGCAAGGGGCTCCAAGGAGCAGATACGCCAGCTTTCGGGCATGCGCGGGCTGATGGCCAAACCCCAGAAATCCGGTTCCTCCGGATCGGAGATTATCGAGAACCCTATCCTTTCCAATTTTAAGGAAGGCCTTTCGGTCCTCGAGTACTTCATCTCCACCCACGGTGCCCGCAAGGGTCTGGCCGATACGGCATTAAAGACAGCCGATGCGGGCTACCTTACACGCCGGCTGGTGGATGTTTCACAGGATGTGATCATCCAGGAACCCGACTGTGGTACACTGCGAGGTCTGGTCGCCTCGGCCATCAAGAAGAATGAGGAAGTGGTGGAGACGCTCTACGAAAGGGTGCTGGGACGGACCACCGTCCATGATGTATACCATCCGCTGACCGGGGAACTTGTCATCGAGTCAGGTGAAGAGATCACGGAAGACATTGCCAGGGTCATCGAAGATTCTCCCATTGAACAGGTGGAGATCCGTTCTGTGCTCACCTGCGAATCGAAGAAGGGCGTCTGTGCAAAATGCTACGGCAGGAACCTTGCCACCGGAAAAATGGTTCAGATGGGAGAAGCGGTGGGTGTCATAGCGGCCCAGTCCATCGGAGAACCAGGAACACAGCTTACCCTCAGGACATTCCACGTGGGAGGTACGGCCTCCAACATCACTTCCGAATCCAGTGTCATCTCCAAATATGACGGTGTGGCCGAGATAGAGGAACTGCGCATGGTGCCTGTGAAAGATCCAGATACAGCTAAGCAGGTTGACATTGTGATCGGACGGCTGGCTGAACTTCGGGTAGTGGATACCAATACGGGTATTGCGCTGACCACCCATACCATTCCCTATGGTTCAAAACTCTATGTGACAAATGGAGCCCAGGTCAGGAAGGGAGATTTGATTTGTGAATGGGATCCGTATAATGCTTTGATCATTAGTGAAGTCCCCGGAAAGGTGAGTTTTGAGAATGTGATCGAAGGGATCACTTTCCGGGAGGAATCCGATGAACAGACCGGGTTCAAGGAGAAAGTGATCGTGGAGACCAGGGACCGTACCAAGAATCCGCTGATCAAGATCATGGACGACAAGGGTGAACTGGTGAAAAATTACAACCTGCCTGTAGGAGCGCATATTGCAGTCTCCGAAGGCGATAAGGTGAGCGCCGGTGAGATCCTGGTCAAAATCCCCAGGGCTGTGGGCAAATCGGGTGACATCACAGGCGGACTGCCAAGGGTCACCGAGTTGTTCGAGGCCAGGAATCCTTCCAATCCGGCGGTTGTTTCAGAGATCGACGGAGAGGTTGAGTTCGGGAAAATCAAACGCGGGAACCGGGAGATCATTATTACCTCCAAGGCCGGAGAGGTGAAGAAATACCTCGTTCCGTTGTCCAAGCAGATCCTGGTGCAGGAGAACGACTATGTCAGGGCTGGGATCCCCCTGTCCGACGGTGCCATTACCCCTGCGGATATCCTTGCCATCAAAGGGCCCACCAAGGTCCAGGAGTACATCGTGAACGAAGTGCAGGAGGTTTACAGGATGCAGGGCGTGAAGATCAATGACAAACATTTCGAGATCATTGTACGCCAGATGATGCGCAAGGTGGAGATCGTCGATCCGGGCGATACCAAATTCCTCGAGAAACAGGTGGTGGATAAGTGGGAATTCATGGACGAAAATGACTGGATCTATGGCAAAAAAGTGGTGGTTGATCCGGGTGATGCCCAGGATTACAAAGCGGGACAGATCATTACCGCGCGCAAGCTGAGGGATGACAATTCCATCCTCAAGCGGAAGGACCTGAAACTGGTCGAAGCACGGGATGCAGTCCCGGCCACTTCTTCGCAGGTGCTCCAGGGAATCACAAAGGCAGCATTGCAGACCAACAGTTTCATTTCAGCAGCCTCCTTCCAGGAAACCACCAAAGTGCTCAACGAAGCGGCCATTTTCGGAAAGTTGGATGAACTGGAAGGACTGAAGGAAAATGTGATCGTGGGTCACCAGATCCCGGCCGGTACAGGGGCCAGGATTTACAACAACCTGGTGGTCGGTTCCCGTGAGGAATTCGAACGGCTCACTTCCGGACATGCAGAAGAAACCACTGAAGCAGAAGAAGTAACCGAATCAGCAAAGGACTAAACCGCAACATATCATGGAAGAAGAGAAAAAGTCCAGGAAAAATCAGATCAATATTGAGCTCAAGGAGGATGTGGCTCAGGGCACTTACTCCAATCTGGCGATCATCACCCATTCATCATCCGAATTTGTGCTCGATTTTGTCAGGGTGATGCCGGGGATCCCGAAAGCGGAGGTGAAATCCAGGGTGATCCTCACCCCGGAGCACGCCAAGCGCCTTCTGAATGCACTTACGGACAATATCCAGAAGTATGAGAAGTCGCACGGGCCCATCAAGCACATTGAGCCCGCCGGCGGAACGGTCATTCCCATGAACTTCGGCGGACCCACGGGCCAGGCGTAAGAATCATCGTGACAACGAAATGAAGCAAAGGCTATTCCACCGGGGGTAGCCTTTTTTTTATATCCCTGCGGTCCGTGATCCCTCCGGGAACAACAGCCTGAAGCAGATGCGGTCATCGCTGCCTGAAGAGTGTTTTCGGGGGAAAGCTTCGTTGAATGGATTTAGATAACCTGAAAATTGTGGCGTACTTTTAGAATTCTTTTATATTTGTCTGATTGTAAAATAATGTTCCCATGAAAATACTCGTGTGTATCAGCAATGTTCCGGACACCACCACCAGGGTCAGATTTTCGAACGACGCCACCCGTATTGATCTGGAAGGCGTGCAGTGGATTATCAATCCCTGGGATGAGCTGGCCCTGACCAGGGCCGTGGAGATGAAGGAAGATGCCTCCAGTCCTGTTTCACACGTGACAGTGCTGACAGCGGGGTCAGCCGCTGCAGAACCCACCCTGCGAAAAGCCCTGGCCATCGGGGCCGATGATGCCATCCGGGTGGATTGCGTATCGGATGATGCTTATTTTATTGCAGCGCAGATCGCCTCGGTAGCCGGAAACAGGGACGATGACATGATCCTCTGCGGGATTGAGTCCAGCGATTACAATGGTTCATCGGTGGGAGGCATGGTCTCGGAGATGTTGCAGATCCCTTCCGTTTCAGCCATCTCCTCTATTCGTACCGAGGATGGAAAGGTGCTGATAACCAGGGATATCGACGGAGGAAAGGAGGAGCTTTCTGTCCCGTTGCCATTTGTAGGAATCGTGCAGAAGGGAATCGCCAGGGAACCGAGGATCGCTGCCATGCGGGGCATCATGATGGCAAGGAAGAAACCGCTCCAGGTGGTGCCTGCCACGGAAGCGGAACCGCTCACTGCTTACCGGGAGTTCAGGCTGCCTGATCCCAAACCGCCCTGTAAAATGATCGCTGCAGACAATGTCAGGGAACTTGTGAACCTGTTGCAGAATGAAGCAAAAGTCCTCTGACAATACCTAACTCCACTAACTCCACTAACTCCACTAACTCCACTAACTCCACTAACTCCACTAACTC
>DSEO01000228.1 GCA_011056635.1 Bacteroides sp. | reverse complement strand
TGTCCTGCCGAATTTTTCGACCGGGTGCGGATCGGGGACATGCTCCGTTTCCTGCCGGTTCACTCCTGCCTCACCGCAAACCTCATGGGCGGATATGTGACCACGGATGGAAAGCAGATCGGGATGCAACCCCGTCCGGAATAAGACAGGTCCCGTCCGAATCAAACCAGTACCCGTCGTTCTGCCAGTTTACCTGGTCCGGTTCTTTCTCAGAAAATATACAGCAAGATAGCTGACCAGCGACACGGCGATCCCGAAGATGTTCACATCCAGTCCCAGGGGCAGCTCGGCCTGAAGCAGGATCAGCAGGATCGTGGTGCTTCCTCCCGTGATCATGGAGAACAATGCGGCCCTGGAGTCGGGCGACCGGGTAAACAATCCGGCAAGGACCGGCACGATCAGTCCGGATACCATGAAGGCATAGGAAAGCAGCATCAGCTCCAGCACATTTTCCATCCTCAGGGCCAGAAACAGTGCCAGAACGCCCAGCACCAGTGTAAGTGCCTGGGAATACCGGAGACTTCTTTTCCGGTCATGTTTCCTCAGCACATCGGTCAGGATGTTCCCGGAAGAGGCCATGAGACAGCTGTCGGCCGTGGACATGATGGCCGAGAAATAAGCCGAAAGGATCAAACCCAGGAAACCCACGGGAAGGATCGTCTTCAACAGCAGCGGGAGACCGATCTCCGGATCGATGCTGTCTGCGGAATATCCTGCAATGGCCCCGTTTTCTATGGCCACGCGGGACAACATTCCCAGCACCACGCCGATGAAAGCCATGACCGGATATTCGAAAAGTCCCGCCAGGAACCAGCCCCGCTGGGCCGTTTTCCTGTCTTTTGCGGCATAGATCCGCTGGTACAGGGTCATTCCCACAAACCAGATGGGTATGATGGTGAAAGACCAGTTAACCAGCTGCTGCCAGGTTACGTTGGACAGGGAAAGGAATTCAGGCCGGACTGTTTCCCGGACCACGTCCCATCCGCCCACACTGACCAGGGTGAAGGGGAGCGCAACAAAGATCAGGCCCGACAGCAGGATGATCCACTGGATGGTATCGGTGTAGATCACCGCTTTGAGGCCTCCCAGGGCCGTATAGACCACGGCGATCACCCCCATCAGGATCAGTGCCTGCTCCAGAGTAAGTCCCTCGAACGTGGAAGAAGCCAGCTTGGCTCCTGCCAGGATCTGCGAACTGGTGAACCCCAGGTAACTGATGGCCGAAATGATCCCCGCAATGAAGGCCACCCTTCTGTTGAAAACATTGCCCAGGAACTGGGGAAAGGAGAGAAACCCTTTTTCACTGGCAATCCTGAATACCCTGGGGATCAAAAATACCCCGCTGATCCAGGCACCGATCAGTCCCGTGAAAAGAAGCCAGCTTCCGGACAGCCCCATCACGAATCCCAGTCCCCCCAGTCCGATTGAAAAACCGCCTCCCACATCGGTGGCCACCACGGAAAGACCGATATGCAGGCTGCTCATCCCTCTTCCACCCACGAAATAATCATCGGTGGTCGTGTTTTTCCTCAGGAAATAGAATCCCACCCCGAGCATGGCCAGGAGGTAGAAAATAAAAATAAGCAGGTCAACAATATGCATTACTCAACGCTTTCCAGGCAACCTGTAACGGAGACAGTTCGACCAGCCTTTAAACCCCTGTAAGAAAATACATTTCTCCAGATGGTGAGATCCAGGTTCTGGGGTAAATGGATCAGGGAAAGATAACAGGGGGTAATGGAAGTCAGGAATTCAGACTTTTCAAGTGATCTGATGGAGTGTTTTGGTTGCCATTTCCAGTTTTTCCAGCCCGGGATATCCAGTCCCTTCTCTATCTTTCTTCCGATCTCCTGCTGGGTGCTGTTATAAATCATCCAGTACTGTTTGGTTCACAATACAGGCAAATTTAACAATTATCTGCGACGATCCGAAACAGGGATGCCGGCGGGTGACCCTGCGCCGGCCGGTCAGGGCCTGAAAGCGGACAGTTTCAGGTTCACCCCGCCTATGGCAGAGATCCCCGGCATGGGGTACCCGCTGTTGATCTGGTACTCCTGGTCGAGCAGGTTGTTCCCCATCAGGAAAAGGTCCATGAAGGGCGCTACCTGGTACCCGATCCTGGCACCCAGCAGGTGGTAATTCCTTGCCAGAACCTGCACCCCCTCCGCGGTCTCATTGTAAAGGTTGAAAATATTCTGGAGTTTGAGCAGGAAGCTCCATTTTGCCAGCCGGTACCTGCCGGAAAGGAAAAGATTATGTTCCGGGGTGGCCGGCAGTGGTGTCTTCATATGGATGAAGGTGTAATTGGCATGCAGGTTCCAGGGATCGGCCGGGCTGAAGTTCCAGGCGAACTCGATGCCCGTATTGGTGAATTCCCCGCTGTTTTTGTATTGCGGGGGCGGCGGCGGAGCCGGTGGCACCATGACAATGAGGTTGCTGCCGTCACTCCTGAAACCGGTCAGTTCCGTCCGCATCCTGCCACCCAGCCACCGCTGGCTCCATCCCAGTTCGTAATTGACCATCCGTTCGGGCTCCAGTACATCGTTGGCGGGTGGAAAAAGATAGAGTTCCCGGATGGAGGGAGGACGGTATCCCTTTGAAACAGAAGCCTTCAGGCTGGTTGCTGTTACCGGGCTCCATGAAATGCCTGCATAGGGGATCCATTCGCTTCCGTAGGTATCGTTCATCTCGTATCGCAATCCGCCGTTGAGCTTCAGCTGTTCCCAGAACATCTGCTGCACGCTGGCATAGACAGAAGTGTTGTACATACGGATCCAGGTGTCGTTGACCTCCGAGAGCTGAAATGAGGGGGGCATGATCACCTGGCCGTTCTCATCCCTGAGCACCGTGACGATGGGACTTCCCTTCCCTCCGTAATCCATATGATCAAATCCCAGGGTCACCGTATTTCCCTGAAAAAGCTTCAATCCCTGGTAGATCATCAATCCCTTCACTTCATCCACCGAGTGCCATCCGTCCGTAATGTCATGGTCCCCGAAATTGTAATAGAGCTTTACCGCACCCTCCAGCTTTTCGGTATTGTTTTCAAAGGAAAGGGAAGTTTTCCCCCGGAGGATATCGATCCGGTATCCCGCCGGTCCCCCGCTCATTCCCGGATCGGCTGTTTCATACTGTGCCAGGCTGAAGTCGGCGAACAGGTTCATGGAAGGACTGATCCGGTATCCCGCCTTTACATACCCGTTATAGATCTGAAAGTCGGCACTGTCCCGGTGGCCGTCCGTCCGGTCGTGGTTGAAGGATGCAAACAGATTGAACTTTTTCTTCCTGTAACCGACGCTTCCCATGTATTTCTGGGTATTGAAGGAGCCGTATTTCAGGCGCACATTCGCCTCCAGGCCTTCTTCCTTCTGTTTTTTGGTGATGATGTTGATCACCCCTCCGAAAGCATTTGAGCCGTACAGGAAGGAGGCCGGACCGCGGATCACTTCCACCCGCTCGGCATCGGAGGTGACATAGGCATCCGGGAGGTGATGGCCGAACATTCCCATGAACTGGGGATGACCGTCGATGAGGATCAGCACCTGCGTGGTAGGATTCCCTCCCAGTCCCCGGATGTTGATCTGTCCCGCCGCGCCATCCGCCACACCGAAGCCGGTGATGCCCCGCTCGGTAACGAACAGTCCCGGTATCTGCTCACTCAGCAGGGGAAGCAAGGCCGATTCGGTGGACTGTTCCAGGTCCACATGAGAGACCAGTGATACGGACAGAGGCACATGCTGACGCGCCACTTCCACCCTGGTACCGGTGACCACCACCTCTTCAATTTCCAGGGTGTCCCGGGTGATAGACTGGGAAAACAGTGTGAGAAACGGCAACAACAAAACCCCCGGCAGCAGTATTTTCTTCATTGGTGCTACTTTTTTGAAATACGTGCTACCAAAGATACGCACAAGCCGTCACATAATCAAATATTACTCACCTCAAGTCTGTAAGCCACCACCCGGTTATCAAAAAAGGTAGGGACATACAGCACCTGATCCCTTTCGTTGAAGCCGATATCCGCGGAATTGATCTCCCGGTCGGAGGTTTTCAGCAGGGAAACCTTGCTGTAGTCGGGACGGATCAGGAAGACCTCGCCTGCCCAGCTGGAGGTGATGTAGTACCCCTCCATGCCTGTAAATTCCACACCATCCCCCGCACCGATCCCGGTGGTTACGATCTCATATTCTCCGGTGGACCGGTCGATGACCCTGAGGTCCTGGCTGCCGGAGGAGGTAAGCAGCACCCTGTCCGGTTCCACATAGAGTCCGTTCGGCCGCTGCAGCCCTTCTGCGACCCATTGCATCAGTTCACCATTGCTGTAGATCCAGAGGATCCCCTTATCGGAATCGGAGAAATAGACCTTCCCGTCTTCACTGACAGCCACGTCATTCAGGAAAGAAGCCCCTTCCACCGGGATCCGTTCCGAGACTTCAGCCATCTCTATATCAATGATCACAAGCTCATCCAGATCCGCCACATAAAGCAGGTTCCCGATGATGCCCATTCCCTTCGGGTCATTCAGGCCTGTCACCCATCGAAGGGATTTCACCGAACCGTCAGGTCCCAGCAGGGATATATATCCGTCACCGTCCTTTTCCCCGGCACTGCCGTTCATACAGGAGACGAAAAGCAATTCCCGGGTTTGATCAAAAAGCACCGATTCACAGGTCAGCAGAACCGTATCCGTATGCCAGACTTCGGTCAGCGTATACGAAGTGAAAGACTGTTCAGCGGAGACGGTATCTTTTTTCCCGGAAGGATTGCATCCTGCAAGGACCATGGCCAAAAATGCCAGAAATGCGATTTTTTTCATTGCAGATCATTTTAATGGTTTCAGTAATACTTTCAAAAGTAGCTATATAACTGTTTGCGGCAATGAAATATTTCGTTAACTTTCTTCCTCATTCAAAACCAGCTTCAATCATGAAAAACTTTATCTATCTCCTGGCTCTCTTGTTCGTATCATCTTCTGTCTTTGCCAGGAAAGCGGATTTTTCAGGTAGATGGAAGATCAACAGGGAAAAGAGTGAGATGAATGATCAGTTCAGCATGGCCCCTGATGCCCTGGTGATGAAACAGGACAAGAAAACCCTCTCCATTGAGAGGCATTCTTCGTTCCAGGGCGAAAGTTTCTCTTTTACCGACAACTTTACCCTGGATGGCAAGGAGTGTGAAAACAGGGGATGGATGGATTCAGTCAAGAAATCCACAGCGGTATGGGACAAAGGCAAGAAATCCCTGACCATCACCTCGAAGATTCCCATGCAGGACGGAGGGGATATGACCATTACGGAGATATTGTCCATGGACGGGGACAACCTGGTGGTTGAGTCCACCGCATCTTCCTCCTTCGGTGAAATGACCGAAAAGTTCGTTTTCGACAAGGAATAACAATGACTCACTGACTGATCACCTGTTCCAGCTGATCCTGGCACTGGCTGCAGAATAGTACCTCCTTCTGGTCCAGGTCCTCCACGTAGGTGCTCGAGCGCATGATACAGACCGGGTGGTTGCAGTGGATCAGGCCGAAGGTGTGTCCCAGTTCATGAACCACCACCTTGCTGAACCGGTCGGCCAGCAGTGACTGATCGGGTATCAGTCCGTACAGCTCGTTCCTGAGGCGGTAGAGTGAAGCAATGCCGGTGAATCCGTTCAGTGAGGCCTGTCCGAAAATATAGGTCAGAATGGGAATGTAGAGGTCCACGCTGAACAATCCCATTTTACGGTAAGCATTCAGGGGATAGGATTCCGATACCACCTTCAGGATCCCATTGGCATCATACTGCCGTCTTCCCGGATTATAAAACCGGCTGATGTCAAGGCTGCACTCCTTCAGCCGCACCGCGAAATGAAACGCACGTGTGACATCCTCAGCAATCCTGCGGGTGATCTCTTTTTCAATGGGGCCGCAGGATATCAGTATGATGCTCTGCTCTTCCAATCAGATCATTCCTGCTTCAGTTCGTATTTCCTGATCTTGTTATAGAGTGTTGCCCTGTCCACATTCAGCGCCCTTGCGGCGCGCGATATATTCCATCCGTATTTATCCAGTATCCTGGAAATGTGCTTCTTCTCCAGATCTTCCAGACTCTCCACGGATTCACCCATGGCTTCCCTGCCCATGGGCAGATCCTTCAGCCTGATCTCCTTACCGTTCCCGATCACAATGGCCCGTTCGATCATGTTTTCCAGCTCACGTACATTCCCCGGGAATTCGAATTTTTCCAGGTGCCTGAGGGCAGCGGGCTCAATGGAGATCAAATCCCTGCTCATGGACCTGCAGTACTTCCTGATAAAATGACTGACCAAAAGGGGAATATCCTCAATTCTTTCCCGCAGCGGAGGTATCCGGATATTCACCACATTGAGCCTGTAGTAAAGGTCCTCCCTGAAAGTCCCGTTCCGGACCATGCTTTCCAGGTCCTTGTTCGTGGCACAGATCACCCGGAAATCGGAGGTGATCTCCTTGTTCCCTCCCACCCTTACGAAAGTCTTGGATTCCAGCACGCGCAGCAACTCGATCTGCATTTTGGGTGAAATGGTGGCGATCTCGTCCAGGAAGATGGTTCCTCCGTCTGCCATCTCGAACCTGCCCTTCCGGTTAAAAGTGGCTCCGGTAAATGCACCTTTCTCGTGGCCGAACAGTTCACTTTCCAGCAGGCTTTCCGAGAGTGCTCCGCAGTGCACGCTGATCAGGGGAAAATATTTCCTCGGGGAATTGGCATGGATGGCCCGTGCCACCAGTTCCTTGCCGGTGCCGCTTTCGCCTGTGATAATGACGGACGAATCTGACGGAGCCACGCTTTCAATCTCACGGAGCACCGTTTTCAGCGCCTCGCTTTCCCCGACAATATCTTCCACGTCTGACAGGGATGTCATCTGCTCCTTCAGATTTCTGTTCTCAGCCTTCAGGGCAACCTGGGTAGCCGCATTCCTGATCAGGTGGGATAGATCATCGGGGTCAAAAGGTTTTGTCACATAGTCAAATGCCCCGTCTTTCAGTGCCTGGACTGCCGTATCCACGGAAGCGAACGCCGTCATGATGATGACGATGGGTTCCCTGGAAAGGGCCTTGATCCGTCTGTGCATTTCCATTCCGTCCATTCCGGGCATCTTGATGTCGGCAAGCACAATGTCAAAATCCTTTTTGTCGAGCAGGGAGAGAGCTTTTTTGGCATTCTCTGCACACTCCACCTCGTACCCGTCATCGATAAACCAGTTGTAGAGGGAATCCCTGACAGATTCCTCATCATCAACGATTAAAATGGATATTTTTTCATTCATGATATTTCCCTATTTTATCTCCCCGACAGGGGAAATGTCATCGTTATGGTCGTGCCCCTGCCCGCCTGCGAGTCCACTTCAATCTTTCCCTTGTGATTCTCCACAATGCCGTGGACAATGGCCAGTCCCAATCCGATCCCGCTTGCATCTCGTTTGGTGGAAAAGAAAGGCTCAAAAACATGGGGCAAATCCTGAGATGAAATTCCCGATCCGTTATCTGAAACCAAAACACTGACATGGTCAGGATCGGGATTCCTGGTACCCACCACGATCTCACCGTGTTCGTGAATGGCCTCTGAAGAGTTGACGATCAGGGCCACGCAGGCCTGCTTGATCTGATTCGGACTGCAGAAGATCTGATCCGATTCCGCCTTATAATCGGTGGTGAACCTGATGTCAGCTATTTTTACAGAATGGATCATCAGGTCCTGGGTCTCGTCCAGGAGCTGGTGCAGCTGGGTTACTTCAAAGTCATCCCACTCCTTTCTTGAAAAATCCAGCAGGCCCTTCACGATCTCACCGCACCGCTTGGTCTCGCTCTCAATATACTTCAGGTTCTTGAGGATGGTCTCTCTCTTGGGATGATTAAAATCACTGTTGTTCAGTTGCTTATGTATCAATTTGGTATACACGAGGATCCCTGACAGGGGATTGTTGATCTCATGCGCCACGGATGAGGAAAGCTTTCCCAGGGAAGCAATCCGCTCCACATGGATCAGTTCATTCTGGGCTTCGGACAGTTCCTCAGTTTTTTTCCGGACTTTGTATTCAAGCTGTTGCGACCAGTTCTGTAATTCTTTGGTTGCTGCATCGATATTGTCCAGCATATCGTTAAAAGCGAGAGATACCTTCCGCATGTCATTCAGCAGATTGGGTTTGATATCCAGGCGGATGCTGTTATCTCCGCTGGAAACCGCCTCACTTGCCTGTATGATCGAATTAAGCGGATCCTTGATCCTTCTCCTGGTAAATATCACCAGGAAGGTGATCAGAAAAAGGACGGTCAGGGTCGCAAGAAGAAGGAAATCGGTGGAAGACTCGTCCACGAATGCATCCAGATCATCCAGCGGAAGGTTGATCAGCAGCGATCCCAGTACCTCATCATCTTCATTGTGTGCGTGACATTCGGCGGTATAACAGGACCGTTCGTTCATGATGGGCTTTCTGATGACCAGGTGCCGGGCACTGTTGGAATCCTGGTAGATACCGCACTCCTCCATGTTCTCAATGATCCTGTAGGCCTGCTCACTGTATGAGAACATGGATGCCAGATCCGCATGGCATTCACTGCAATTGGGATTGCCCCTTTTTTCCTGTTCTTCGGAAACCGAAGTAAAGGAAAGCCGGTCCTGCTCATCATACATATTGACTTCATCGATCCCCGACATGGTACTGATCACATCGAGTGTTCGCTGGAGCATTCCCCGGTCATTCTCCAGCATGGAGTAGTAGAGCGCCCCTTCCACGATGGAGCTGATATGGTCACCATTCTGCCGGACGGTAGCGTTGAAAAATTCCACATAGACCGACCTGAAAATGAGATTGAACAGCACCAGCAGCACAATGAAAGAACCGGCGATGATAAATACCACCCTTCCGTAGATCGAGGAACGGAATCGCTGGTACTGACCGATCAGTTCCCGGAGGGTCACCTTTTTGAAAAATCTCTTTGCCCGATTGATCATACGCAGCGCATCATGCATGAAGAGGTTGTCTCAAAATACGAAAAAGGATTCAATCCTTTCTTTTTTTCAGACAAATTTCATCCCTTCCTGTCCAGGAACCTTGCCTGGAAATCATTCCACACCTGCTCATTCATTTCCGACAGGGGCGCATCGGTGAGCTCGCCCCCCTCCTGCATGATCACCGGTGCAGGCTGGGGTAAATGACGGTTCATGGATTCGGTAATGAAATCCTTAAAGCGCGAAAGCTCATTTTTGATCCACTCGCTGGCATCCATGGCCATATAGCAGGAGCGGGTCTCTTCCATCCAGTTCTCAGGTCTGATCTTGCAGATCCATCCGGATCCGTAAGGATCTTCATTCATTGCCCCCGGTTGCTTCTCCAGGGCAGTATGTATACTTTCTATTTCACCTGTCAGGGGGGATGCGATCTTCAGTTCCTTGCCGTCCTGGACGATCCTGGCAATGACCTCCCCTTTCCTGACCCGTTTCTGCATTTCAGTCAGATATTCGACCTGCACTCCGCCAGTAAGATGCAGCAGCAGGTCATCCACACCCACCCTGGCCAGGCCCGATTTCTCGAGGAAAGCCCATGTATGGTTGTGATTGTACATCAGTCCCTGCGGGATCCTGAGGATCCTTTCTGTAAGTACACCGGCCGCTTGCCTGGCCCTTTGCCGCAGCTGCAGGGGCCTGTTCAGCAAGATCCAGAATGGGATGATCAGGATCAGGAACCCGATAACGATCAGATACTCGATACCCTTGGTATCAAAAATATCAGTGTAAGTAAATCCGTCCATTTTTTTTATGTGTTTTTTGCATTTGTGAGATTATTCCTTCACCCATGATGGGGGCTCCCTGAGCACGGGCAGGCGGTTCACGATCCAGCGGAAGATCCAGATCTCGGTAAACAGTACCGTCAGCGTCACCACGATCTCCATCCAGGAGGGATAATATTGCACGGCAGCATCCCATCTGAAGGCGATGATCGTTACATTCAGCCTGTTGATGATCACTCCCAGCATGGTAACGACGGCCGACAACTTGATCATGAAGATATTCTGCTTCCTGTAGCTGTAGAAGAAAAGCAGCATGGGCAGCAACACGAAACCCAGTATCTCCGTCAGATACCAGTATCCCATGGGCGTCCCGAGCAGGTCATGGTGCTTTCCGTGCACAAATACAATCACCTGAAGGAATAAGTACACGAAAAGTGTAAATGCACAGATCTTTGACAATCCCAGCAGGATCCCGTTGTGCGCCTTGTGATTCTCGGGACTGATCTGGTTAAAAAACACTTTCTGGCTGATGGATCCCTCGAAGATCACCATGGACAACCCGGCAAATATGCTGGATACAAAGAACAGCACCGGAATGAACTCTGAATACCACAGCGGATGGATCTTCTCTTTGGCCATCAGGTATAAAGCTCCCAGTCCCGACTGATGCAGGGTGGAAAGGGTGATCCCGAAAATGACGGCGGCCAGTGTCATTCCGGATAGGATCTTCCTGGCTCTTTTTGCCCCGATCCATTCGGCAATGGCCGGAGAAAACTCGATCAACTGTGCGATCATGTAAAGCAGGAAATGCCATGCCACCAGGAAAAGCACGGAACTCACCCCGAAGCTGTTCCCGATGATCGGGTTGATCACATTCCAGGGACGTCCCAGGTCCAGCAACAGGGCCCCTGCATAAAAGACGTAGGCCAGGAAACCGTTCAGTACGGTAACCCTGACGATGGAATAATACTTTTTCACATTCAGAATGTACACAATGAAAGTGATCACATAGGCGCCCCCGGCAAATGCCACCCCGGTGATCACGTCAAATCCGATCCACAGGCCCCATGGCACTTCCTGGGTCAGGTTGGTGATGGAGCCGATCCCCTTTGCAAAACGAATGATGATCAGCACCAGGCCCAGCAGGATGATGGGAAAGGAAATGATATTGAACGGGGTGAATATCTTGCCCCGGGGTTTCAGTGCGGCGACCAGGAATTTACCAACCGGGCCGCCCTCATTGTCTTTGGCTGATGTATAGTTTGAATTACTCATGGTTGTCTTCGGAATTTGATTTGTTCTTGGTGGATTGATTGATTCCCAGCAGCAGGGCAGGCCCCAGCACAAAGATCGCCGGAACGCTGTAAAGAAAGCCCTTCGTCAGTTCAGGGTAAGGTTTTTTCTGGAGGTTCGTCCTCAAACCCAGTTCTTCAAACGGTACCGGTGAGATATAGAGCCATCCTGTGCCTCCGGCTTCATCTTCCCCGTAAATTCCATCATAATAAAGGTCCGGATCCTCATGGATCCTTCTCCTGGCCTCTGCGATCATCTCACGCCTGGTACCGAAGGTGAGGGCCTCGCCGGGACAGTTCTCCACACAGGCCGGGAGTTCCCCTTCTTTGAGCCTGTCGAAACACATGTCACACTTGGTAATTCTGGGATTGGGACTGTGGTATTCGAATTTCGGCACGTCAAACGGACAGGATACCATGCAGTACCGGCATCCCATACATTTGTTTCCCCTCCAGATCACCGGTCCCTCCTCGGTCTTGTACATGGCCCTGGTCAGACAAGCCGCGGTGCACGCGGGCTGGCAGCAGTGCATACATTGATTTTTCACATAAACTTCACCCTGGGAGGTGTCATAGGCGTTGATGACAGAACGCCTGTTCTCGTTGGTCTTCCGGATAACTCCCACTTCAGGAATGTCTTCGGGATCGGGCTCGGGAAGATCATGCTCCCAGGCGCAGACAAATTCGCAGCTCTGGCATCCTCCGCAGCGGGTCGCATCGAAAAGGATCGCATAAAATTCCTTTTCATCTTTCTTAGGAGGTTCAGCACCCAGCTTTTTGCCTGTACCCATTGACAGTCCGGTCAGACCGAGCACCTGAAAGAAATTTCGTCTGTTAATTGACATAATTGTTTGAATTTATTATTGATGGATATGACTGTATAATCCATTGACAGCACACGCTGTCACCTGGACAGATTGATGAACTGTGACTGGAATTCTTCCCAGGCCTCAGGCCCGTATAATTCCATTACCCCGTCCCTGACAGCGCCGCCATCCTGCAGCACAGGTTCCTTACCCGGGATATCCACAGGCTTCAGTCCGGATGAAAGGAAATCCTTCAGTCTTGAAAATTCGGCCCTGATCCATTCCCTGTATTTCTCACCCATTACATAAGCTCCGATCTCTTTCAGCCAGTTTGCCGGTTCGATCTCATACACCCATCCGTCTGAAAATGGAGACAGGTTCAGCAGTCCCGGTTTCATCTCCAGCTCCCTGTTATGTGATTGAATGATCCCGGATACGGGCGACAGGATATGCAGTTTCTTGCCCTCCTGCACCAGGGAAAGAAGAGCCTCGCCCTTCCTGACCCGGTCACCCGGCCTTTTCAGTTCCACCCTGGTGATCCTGCCGGTCACGTGCTGCAGAAAGTCGTCTATCCCGACGCGTACTTTCCCATCCCTTTCCATGAATACCCAGGTATGGGACTTGTCGAAAAACAGTCCTTCCGGGATGGACACCTCGCCTGCACCCGAAATATAGGAAGGCCGGCTCTTCTTTGTGACGGCCTCACTTTTCCTGCCGGTGATCCTGATCACCAGGTAAAAAATGATCACTCCTGCCAGCAGTGCACCCAGGACGAGCAAAATCATCAGGGCGGGAGCATTTTTCACCGGAACATCCACCAGGGGGGCGGCAGTTCTTTTCATTCGCTCGATACCCGATAACCTTTCACTGGAAACAAGCTCGGAAAAGCCGGTGGCAGCCAGGTATTTCTGACCGTCCGTCACCACCCACTCCAGGAAAGCCAGCTCCGGATCGCCGGAGGGCTGGTCACCCGCCACCGTATAGATCTTGTTATACAGGTTCCTGGGATATTTCCCGATCCAGATCCCGCGGGACAGGTCACCCGTGCATGCGTAGATATCCTCAAAATTGTCAATTTTCTGATTGGCATTCAGGTCCACCGGGATCAGGCAAAGTCCCGCATCAGCTTCCCCGGCTTCCACCTTCGCCATATCCGACAGCCTGCAGAATCCAACAGCATACCTGTCGTTCCGGATCCGCTGCATCATCTCATCCTTCCCTTCCACCTTTCCGGCGGTGATGCGACCGGGTTCTGTACCCATGAAACCTGCCAGGTAAGACAGGCATGTCCGGCTTTCAAACACATATGCATTCACAGGTGCAGATTCATTGTTCCCCAGCAACGTTCCCCAGGCAGGTTTCCCTGCAGATGTGTACACCGAGGCAAACGCCGCGGGTGAAATTCCCTGTTGCAGCAATTGCTCCCTGAAAGGATTGTTGCTGTTCATGACGGGAACGATCACATCTCTTCCCACCACCATGCACCATGTTTCGGCTGTGTTCAGGGCAGTAAGATCCTTCTGGCTTACCAGCGCGATCTTTCCCGCTTCACGGATTATCTCCTCCATTCCATCCTCCCGGATCAGTCCCAGAGAAACCACTGCCTCCGGATGTGCACTGTTATAAGCCTCCACCCAAGTTTCAGCGATTTTCACAAGATCCGGGCTGCTTAATACCTGGAGACCATGCTGCTCCTGCTGCCCGTTCCCCTTCTGTCCTGCTTTCGTATCTGCCCATCCGGCAAACAGAAGCATGAATGCAGTCAAAAATGCCATTGTTGTTTTCATCGTATTGAAATTTTATATGATTGACTATGAAAATATCCCTTCGGATACCCCTCACAGCTAATCAAACATAATGCCAATGTATATTATATTACTGATATACAATTGATTACGTTATGTACATCCATGCGGGAGCAAGGCTGCAGGTGTTGTATTTATATACACCTGAACGAAGAAACAGGTGTGAATCAATTGTTAATGAGCCTCTTGAAATGGGTGTTGTAATATTCGGCAGGTGTTGTATTTTTCATCAGCAGCCGTCGGGGCTTGTGAAAATATGCATGTATTTATTTATAATCTTATCGCCTCCTCCTGAACAGCCTCCGGAAGAAACGTCTTTCCCTGAGAATTTCCAGCGGTCTGAACCGGAACGGCCTGTATTCCATGAATTCTTCACAATCCAGCATCTCCATGATGGAGTCGCTGATCATGAAATCACGATCTTCCAGGAAACCCCATTGTTCATCACCAAAAGTTCTTCGCATGAAACCTGCCCAGACCGGCATGGCCGAAAAGGAGCCCTGTCCGTACCGCATTTCACGGAACCGGATCTGCTGCAGCTCACCTCCCACCCAGACCCCCGCCACGAGGTCCGGTGTAAAGCCGATAAACCATCCGTCGGTGTTGTGCTGGGTGGTCCCGGTTTTTCCGGCCACATCCGCCATCATGCCATATCCGGTGCGCAGGGCTGAAGCTGTGCCATGGTCCACCACATTTCTCAGGATCTCGATCATTATTTCGCTGTTTTCCGGGGAAAAGACGGGAAAACCCTTACCACTCCCGGGATTTTCGTACAGGATATCACCCTCCTTGCTTTCAATCCGCATCAGATAGGACGGGGGCATACGGACACCCCTGTTTGCGATGGTCTGATAGACACCGACCATTTCCATCAATGAAACGTCCGCGGTCCCCAGTGCCAGAGAAGGTACGGCCGGCATGGGGGCGCTGATCCCGGCCTTCTGTCCCAGCTCAATGACGCTGCCGATCCCGTTTTCCATTGCCAGCGCCACGCTCACCGTGTTCACAGAGTGAACGAGCGCACCCTTCAGTGAATAGTAGCCTCCGTAAGTATGGTCGGCGTTCTGCGGGGCCCAGCTGTCATACTCCTCATACACCACGCTGTCATTGGGAAAAAACTCACACGGGGAAACCCCGTTCTCAAGTGCCGCAAGATACACCAGCGGTTTGAATGTGGAGCCGGCCTGCCGCCTGGCAGTCACATGGTCCCACTTGAAATACCTGTGATTGATGCCTCCCACCCACGCCTTTACTTCACCTGTATGTACATCCATGGCCAGAAATCCGGCCTGCAGGAACTTCAGGTAATGCCGGATGGAATCCAGCGTATTGTAGTCCCTCACTTGGGGTCCCTCCCATGTGAACACTTCCATCTTTCTGGGTAGTTCGGACTCCATTTCCGCGTTGTACTCCATCCCGGTACCCGTGAACAGGTATTCAGGCCGGATCTGCTTCCACAGATCCCCATCACTCCAGTGGTCTTCAAAGAGCACCTGCAGGTGTGCCATATGCGTTTTCACAGCTTCTTCCGCATAGTGCTGAAGGCGGCTGTCGATTGTGGTATATATTTTCAGTCCGTCGGTGTACAGGTTCACCTGCTCCCCCTCCTCGTTAACCTGGGAACGGCACCATGCTTCCAGTTCCGGCCTCAGATATTCCCTGAAATAGGGTGCAATGCCTGCGTAATGGGGAAGTGTGCTGTAATTCAGACTGATGGGCAATTCTCTGAGGGAATCCCTCCCGGCCGGAGCCAGGTAATTGTACCTGACCATCTGTTCCAGCACCACGTTCCTGCGGGCCAGCGCCTCCTCCGCATGTTTGGCCGGATTGTAATGGTCAGTGGCTTTCAGCATCCCGACAAGCAGGGCCGATTCTTCTGTGGTCAGTAAATGCGGGTTCTTGTTGAAATAGCGCATGGAAGCCGATTTGATCCCGTATGTGTCCCCTCCGAAGGGCACCGTGCTGAGGTACAGTAACAAGATCTCATCCTTGGCATAGAGCTTTTCGATCCGCCTGGCTGTGGCCATCTCCATTATCTTGTTCACGGGCAGGGAGAGTATCCCGTGATCCCGGCGCGGAAAGAGGTTCTTGGCAAGCTGCTGGGTGATGGTACTGCCTCCGCCCGATCCTTCATCTCCCAGCAATATGGATTTGACCAGTACCCTGCCCAGACTCCGGATATCGATCCCCCGATGCGCATAGAAACGGTTGTCTTCCGTGGCAATCAGGGCATCCAGGAGTGACGGGGGGATTTCCCCGGGTCTCAGATACTGCCGGTTCCTGATATAATAGGTTCCCATCAGGACACTGTCGGCGCTGAATATTTCTGTGGCCACCGGGTTCCGGATGCTTCTCAGGTCCTCATATGCCGGCAATTTTCCGAATGCACCGGCAAGTACGAGCGTGATAAGCACGCCCTGGGCCAGTAAGACACCACCCGCCAGGATCAGGAGGATCCTGACGAAAGCTTTCCGCACTTCCGGTTTCCGGATCCGGTCCCGGAAATTCATATAGATTCTGTTAGAACTGGTGGAGGTAAGGGGAGTCGAACCCCTGACCTCGTGATTGCGAACCACGCGCTCTGGCCATCTGAGCTATACCCCCGGCCCGGCAAAGATAAAAAAAAATGTATCTCCTATTTCTGATCGGCGGCATCAATCTTGACAAGCCCGTTCTTGAATGCGTATATGATGAGATTGACCGTATTATTTGAATCCGTTTTCTGAAAAAGACTGCTTTTGTGTTTTTCGATGGTTTTGGGACTGATATGGATGCGTTCGCTGATCCGGTCATTGTTCAATCCCTGGCAAAGCAGTTCCAGTATTTCCTGCTCTCTTTCAGTTAGTTCCGGTAATGAGGAGCGCAGGCTGGTTTCTTCGCGGATGCTATTGAGTTTTTGGACCACGGTGCGGACAATCTCATCAGAAAAATAATTGCCCCCTGAATAAACCCTTCTCAGTGCCGTCTCAAATTCTTCAGGGGTACTCCGCTTCAGCATATAGCCCTCTACTCCGGCTATCATCATCTGTTCCACATAATGGTCATCATGAAATGTGGTCAGAACGATGATCTTCAGGTCCGGGAACTTCGCCAGCGCCTGATTCGTGGCCTCAATGCCTCCCATAAAGTGTGACAGCAACAGCTTCAATCCGTCTCTGCAATCATTCATATGTTACTCCCTTTCTTTTGCACATCCCTGATAACCTTATGTTACCTGCTACCGATCCTGTTTACACGGGGCTTACCCGCACTACCCGGTTATAGAATATCCGCTCCATGGAAGTCCTTCCAGGATCAGCGGGTTGAAGCTCATTTGAAAAATGACTGGCTGTATCCCTGTCGATCTGTATCGTATTCTCATTATCGTTTGTAATGATTTCCATGATTTTGTCATCATTTCCAATCGTGGCTTTCAAAAAGTTCAGGAATACCGGAGAAATGTCTTCTTCTTTCTCGGCAATACAAATGATCCTGGACTCCTCAACAATGGTTATGAAATCAGATACACGGTAAGGTCCTGCTCGGCAGTTTTCCTTAAAATCTGTGTCAGATCCCGCATCAACGTAATGCCGGTGTTAGGGACTTTCCAGAGAAACAGATGGGGGTTTTTCCCCATTTTGCGATGGGAAATTTCACACCCTTTGTTGACGTTCTTCAGCGGGTCTTTTGTATCTTGTTTCAAAAATCACATACCGGGACACCTAAATCCAATTACCGATGATTGTTACCATTGTACATGTAAAAGTAAAGCGGGAATATATCGATGACTTCATCCGTGCCACCGGGATCAACCATGAATTTTCTGTGAAGGAACCGGGAAATCTCAGGTTTGACGTTTTGCAGAAAGAAGATGATCCGGGCCGGTTCGCTCTTTACGAGGCTTATGATAACGAGACCGCCGCCGCCGAGCATAAAAAGACAACGCATTACCTGACCTGGAAGGAAATTGTGGCTCCCTGGATGGAAGAGCCCCGTGAAGGAGTCAGGTACCGGGGACTGATGCCATGAAGAAGTTCATCATCGTCCTCACGGTCCTTACACTCGGCTGCCGGCATCCCGGCAGACACCCGCAGGAATACGACCTGGTAATCTATGGCGGAACCTCGGCGGGGATCGTTGCTGCCGTTCAGGCTGTCCGGATGGAAAAATCGGTACTTGTGGTCAACCCCGGGATACACATCGGGGGACTGACCACCGGGGGACTCGGACAGACCGACATCGGGAACAAACAGGTGATCGGAGGGATCTCCAGGGAATTCTACAGGCGGATCAGGAGCTATTATGAGGATACCCTCCACTGGGAATGGGAAAAAAGAAGTGATTACAGGGACGGCGGCCAGACCCGGACACTGCCGGACGATGATGCCATGTGGACCTTCGAACCCAGGGCGGCCATGTCGGTGTTCAATGATCTGATTACGGAGCACAGCATACCCGTCATCCACAACCAGCGCATCAGCCTGCAGGAAGGAGTAGTGAAAGAGAACGGGCAAATCACCGCCATCAAGCTGGAATCGGGGAGACTGATCCGGGGAAAGATGTTTATGGACGCTACCTACGAGGGTGACCTGATGGCCATGTCCGGAGTTTCCTATACCCTGGGGAGAGAGGCAGTGTCCGAATACGGAGAAACGCTGAACGGGGTGCAGACGGAGATGGCCGTCCATCACCAGTTCGGGCAAAACGTTGATCCTTACGTGGTCACGGGGGATTCTGCCAGCGGATTACTGCCCGGGATATTTGAAAATCCGGGCGAAGAGGGAAGCGGGGACCGGAAGATCCAGGCATACTGCTTCAGGATGTGCCTGACCGATGTGCCCGGGAACAGGATCCTGCTGAGACGACCGGGACCTTACAACGAGCAGGAGTATGAGCTGTTGTTCCGCGCCCTGGAACAGGGTTACAGAGGACCGTTCTTCATCATGTCCATGATGCCCAACCGGAAAACGGATGCCAATAACAACGGGTGTTTCTCATCCGACTTCATCGGCCGCAATTACGCATATCCCGGGGGGGATTACAAGACACGCGAGGAAATCATCCGGGCGCACAGGATCTATCAGCTCGGGCTGCTGTGGACCCTGGCCAACCACCCAAGGGTTCCGGAAGAGGTGCGCGCAGAATGGCAGCAATGGGGCCTCCCTGCGGATGAATATCCGGGGAACGGACACTGGACCCCCCAGCTTTATATCAGGGAGGCCAGGCGTATGGTCAGCGATTACGTAATGACGCAGCACCACTGCATGCAGGAATCCGTGTCCGCCGAACAACCCGTGGGAATGGGGGCATACACCATGGATTCGCACCATGTCCAGCGGTACGTGAATGCAGCAGGTTTTGTGAAAAATGAAGGGGATGTTCAGGTGGGCGGATTCAGCCCTTACCCCATCGATTACCGGGCCATCGTCCCGAAGAAGGAGGAATGCACGAACCTGCTGGTGCCCGTATGCCTTTCGGCCACCCACATCGCCTTCGGTTCCATACGGATGGAACCCGTATTCATGGTCCTGGCCCAGTCAGCCGCCACAGCCGCCTGTCTGTCCATCGATGAACACGTCGCACTTCAGGACCTGGATTACAATAAGCTGCGCAGGAGGCTGATCGAGGATAAGCAGGTGCTCTCCTATCGAAAATAAGCAATCTTATGCCAAAAGGGAATATTTTTATATCGATTTGTATGATTGTTTCAGCGAACATCATTCAACCGGCTGCGGCCCAATTCCAGCTGGAAGGGTACAGTTACCTTGACGGATCGCCGGTACGGGTTGAGATCCGGGACGGGAAGATCTCAACCGTGGAGCGGATTGAAAAGCTCACCGATGAAACCAACAGACTGTTTATTGCCCCCGGTCTGATCGACAGCCAGGTAAATGGTTACGCTGGGATTTCATTTTCATTCGCAGGAGGTGAGCTGACGCGGGAAGGAGTGCGGGAAGCCACCAAGGCGCTCTGGAAAAAAGGGGTGACATCCTACCTGCCCACCCTGACCACCAACAGCCATGAGCTGCTGGTCAGGAATTTCGAAATCCTTGCTGGCGCAATAGATGACGAGGCATTGCTGGGCTCAATCCCGGGTTTTCACCTTGAAGGACCGTATATCAACCCGGAAGACGGATACCGCGGGGCACACCCCCGGCAGCATGTCAGGAAGCCGGATTGGGATGAATTCATGGCCTTCCGGCAAGCTTCGGGGGATCACATCCTGACGGTCACACTGGCACCCGAAATGGAGGGCGCGCTGGACTTCACCAGGAGTTGTACCGCTGAAGGAATGGTGGTTGCCCTGGGACATCACAATGCTTCAACCTGGATCATCGACCAGGCGGTCGCAAACGGGGCAAAGATCTCAACCCACCTGGGGAATGGATGTGCCAATATGATCAACCGCCATGTGAATCCAATCTGGCCGCAGCTGGCCAATGATCAGCTCTCCATCAGCATCATCTGCGACGGATTTCACCTGCTGCCGGAAGAGATCAGGGTCTTCTACGGGATCAAGGGGCCGGAAAGAACGATCCTGATCTCGGACGTTACCAGCTACGCTGCACTTCCTCCCGGAGAATACCAAACCCCCGATGGCGAGACCATCGAGCTTACCCCCGGGGGCATGCTGCGATATCCCGCTCAGAACGTGCTCTACGGCTCTGCTTCCGCGATCTCCAAAGGGGTGGTCCACATCATGAAAGTGACCGGATGCAGCCTGGCCGATGCCATCCGGATGGCCAGTACCAATCCGGCGGATCTGTATGGCCTCGGGGACCGGGGAATGATGGAGCCCGGTAAGCGGGCTGACCTGATCCTGTTCACCATCGGGAATGATGACCTAGAAATCCAAAGAACATACGTGAGGGGGAAACTGGTATTCAAAGCCGATTGAAAAGGCAGCGCTTACCCCATAGGCAGAAATGAACACCTGAATTCAGATGATTCCTGTTACTTGAGCAGCATCCTGATCAGGATAGCCACAACGATGCTGATCATCAGTCCGAGATTCACCTTGTAAAGATCCCTGAATATTTTCTTATAGGTATCCCTGATCAGATGCCTCTGCAGGAGCTGGTTGATGGCATACTCCCTTCCTGCAAGTATTCCCACAAAAGTCCATGTGGTACTCATGGGAATCGGGTTGATGATGGTGAAGAAATAGAGCACGATCCCGTAGGTGAGGTCAATCAGCGTCGCCGAACGTATGTTCGCGGAGTTGGTCTTTTGCTTCACAATCTCCTGGATCCTGCCTCCCCTGCTCCTGAACACCAGTGCCAGCAGGGCCAGGATAACGGCTGTTGAGGCGGCAAGCTCATACAGTTGCAAATGGCGGGGCAGGTATACAAAAATATTGGCAAAATCCTGGATGAGCCACTGCGACCAGAGGAACCCGGTGGAAAACCACTGTCCCACCAGCCACCATTTTTTGTTCTTTTTCACCTCCATCCTGTCAATGGCTGTTTTCGACTCGAACCTTCTGGCTATCAAAAAATAGATAAGGAAGGCACTGACAAAGGCAACCGCGTATCCGATGGCTGACTTCAGGACCATTTTTTCAATGACCTGGCCCGACGAGAACACACTGAGAATCAAGAACGTTGTACTGACAGGCAGGCCGATCCATGTGACCCCCAGCAGGACCAGCGGCGGCAGTACGTGCCACCATTGAAGATGATCGGGTAAAGGGATCCGGGAGAGCCTGTCATAGGTCACATCCCCGTCATTAAAGTACCATCCCAGGAAGAGTGTCCCCACCAGTATCAGGGAGGCATAACCCCAGAGCAGTGCCCAGTGCCTTTTGGTGTTGGAACTTAAAAATGTACCCAGGGTCTGTATGACATCGTTACCAACAACCGCATATGCAGCCAGGAGAAACCCTGTAATGCCGATGATATGCATGACGGAGATTTAGAATATATTATGACTGAAAAACCATCGAAGGTCACATTCCGGGTGACGAACCAATTCTGTTTCGTCTTAATCAAAGATTGCGGCCATGCAAAAGAATATTATTTACACGGCTTTTCTAGCCGTGATCATATCTCTTCCCTACCTGATCTGGCTATTCGGACCAAAGGATTCCGGAAAGATCGCAGGAATCGATATTGAGTTCATTCTGTTCGGGCTCGTCCTGGTTACAG
>DSEO01000225.1 GCA_011056635.1 Bacteroides sp. | reverse complement strand
TATTCCACGGTCCCCCCGGCGGGAGCAAGGACCATTTTATCATAGCAGTAATAGTCGGTAAGCTGCTCCCCGCTTCCCATGTACTGTTTTTGCTCCGTATCGGTGATCACAAAGTCCCACGCATGCCGGAACTCCTCCTTGTGGGTGTATTCCCCGTCATGGGCCTGCGAAACTGTCCAGGTGCCCAGGAAGGGGAGCTTGATGGCCACCTTCCCGCGATCCCGGAAACGGACCACGTCGTTATGGAATGCATAAAGATTTTTTTCGGGCGAATTGTGCTGGATCAGTACCTCCGTGAGCGTGACAGATGGTTCAAGCCTGAATTTCAACGCATAGAGGAAAAGCAACACCACCAGGTTAAATGGGAGGGAATAGACGGGAAGACTCACCACCGCAAGGATCCTGGACAGACTGATGGTTACCATGGCCACCATGGGGATCAGTAGGACAACCCAGAGGTAGGAGCGTTTGGAAGGAATGATGAAAAAGCCCCCCACCGCAATGGCGGTCAGGATGTAATTGAACCCGATATAGCTGTAGCTCACTTCGGATATGTTCGCTCCTATCAGGTCATAGAACAGATAGGCCGTGTAGAAACCCAGCAGAGACAGCGTGAAGGCGATCCTTGAAAACAGCAGCAGTCCGGCGGCCAGCAGGATCCCGGACAGCAGGTTGAACTGGAACAGGATGGCCGCCAGGGAGATAAAGTAGGTCCGCAAAGACTTTGGCAGCTGCAGCTCATTCCACCATTCATAGATCCGCACCAGCAGGTCTCCCCCGATGGTATACAGGTCGTTGAAGGTATAGATCCCCCGCTCACTGATCCCCAGCGCCGTGAATTCTTTCGTGGATATGGTCATGATCCAAATGGCCAGCAGGAAGGGGACAGACAGGAAAGGAAGCGCATACTTTCCGATCACTCCCTGGAGCGATACGGCGATCAGCAGGGTCAGGATGGCGGCCACGACAATCACCAAAATAAGCAACAGGCCGGGCCTGAAAAAGATCCCCAGTCCCAGTCCCACCAGCAGGCTGTTGAAGCCGAATACACCCCTGGCAATGGTCCTTTTGTCAAATCCGAGCAGAAATCCGGTGAGGTTGGTCACGACCACCGAAAGAAGCCCGAACAAGCCGGCATACAGGTCAAAGAAGGTGATCAGCAGCAGAATAAAGGAAAATAGCAGCTGGTCGGAAAAGAAAACCTGTCCGTAGCTGTTGGGAATGGACCTGAGAAAAAGCTTTATGTCATCGGAACGTTTCAATGGATCAACGATTTCCTGTATGCGGATGGATCATTTCAGGTGACCGGGGATTACCTCCTGTTGCCTGATCAGGTCCATATGCTCTTGCTTCCTGATCAGGTGGACTTTCCCGTCTGTACCCGTCAGCACCACATTGGGCCGGAGGGTGATGAACTGCATCCACTGGGTCATGTTGTATGCACCGATCCGTTTGATCACGAAATGGTCCCCTTTCTTCAGCAGGGGAAATGCAATGGCATCCCTGATCACATCGATGTTCATGCAGAGGGGCCCGAATATGGTGGTCTCCTCCATGTGTTCTGATACCGGGGCGGCCGGATACACCTCGTGTTCATACCAGAATGAGGTGAAAAGCAGGTTCACTCCCACATCCACGATGGTGGCCCGGTTCCCGCTTGACAGCCGCTTGTTGGCGATAACGGTTCCCAGCAGATAACCCGCATCGTCGATCAGCGCCCTTCCGGTCTCCAGGATCAGGGTGGGAAGGTTCCGCGGATTGATCTGTGAGTTGAGCAAGGCAGACGAGATGGCTTCCGCATATTCGTCGAATGACGGTGTGGTGTCAGATCCGGGATAATAGGCGCCCTTGAGGGTGTTCTGGGAGGCAAACCCTCCCCCCACATCGATATATTTGATGTTCACACCGTATTTCCTTTCGATCCCGTAGGCCAGATCCGCCAGTTTACCGGCGGCGATCTTGTAGGAACCGGCCGAGAACATGTATGTGCCGATGTGGGCATGCAGTCCCACCAGGTCCAGTTTTTCGTTCACCATGATCCGGTTGATGGCATCCCATGCATCCCCGCTCTCATAATTGAATCCGAACCGGTCCCACATGGGATAAATGCCGGTATCCATATTCACCCGGATGGCCACCTTCGGGCGTTTTTCCGAGTTTTCGGATATGGCGATGATGGCATACATCTCATCAAAATGGTCTATATGGATCAGCGAATCATTGTCAATGGCCTTTTTGAGTTCTTCGTCGGTCTTGGCCGGACCGTTGAAAATGATCTGGCTCCCCTTCACGCCGTTCTGGAGGGCCTTGTCATATTCAAACCCGGAAACCACCTCGGCCCAGGAGCCTTCCTGGTGGAAGATCCGGCACACCGCATCCAGGTAATTGGTCTTGTATGACCAGGCGAACTGTACCTTGGGATACCGGGTGGTAAATGCATGTTTGGCTTTTTTGAACTGGTCCCTGATTGTTTTTTCGGACAAAACGTACACGGGCGATCCATAATCGGCGATGATTTCGGAAACGGGAATGTCATCGATGTGCGTGATGGGCTCGGTCATCGATTTCATGCCGAATTTGCTGGGCATGCCGGCCTGCAGTTTTTTTATGAAAGGTCTCTCGAAAGGCTTTTTTTCCATGATGAATGATTTTAAAGTTCTCCCAGGGTGGAGAGTTTTTCAAACTCCTTCAGGTCTGTGATCAGGTCATAGGAATAGCGGATAAACATTTTCCCCACCTCGTATGTTTCATAGGGTTTCACCTCCATGCCCAGGGCCAGTTTGACCATGGCTTCCGGAAGATTCTGTCCCGCCCCCACCGCCAGGTATACCCAGGCAGGGATCCTCGGGTTGATCTCAATGATGTACAGTTCGTTCTTATGTGATTTGACCAGCTCCAGTTCCATCCCGCCCCGCCACTTTGTCTTTTCCAGGATCCGGCGGGTCAGCTCCAGCATATTCGGGTCATCCAGGGTGATCCCCGACCAGGCCTTGCCCTTGTCTGTAATATACTGTTTCCGCATGGGTACTGCTCCGATGGTGTTTCCTTTGCCGTCACCCAGGGCTACCACATTGACTTCCGTTCCTTTGATGAACTCCTGGATGATCACCGGCAAACCCCACTTGGCGGTGATCTTGTTGTAGTGCATCCTGACCTGCTCCTCGTTATAGGCCAGGTAGGCATCATAAAATTTCCCCTTGACCATCAGGGGATAGTCAAACTCATCTGCCAGCTTTTTGATCTCGTCCGTTCCCGTGATGGATTTACTGAAGGGAACGAGCAGGTCATACTTTTTGCCGAACTCGGGAAGGTTGGCCTTGTGGCGCTCCTCGAACTGTTCCAGGGTGGGGATGAATGTTTTGATACCCGCCTGTTCCAGTATTTCGGACGACCGCATGAACGCATACAATTCCGCGTCATAGTTGGGAACCAGCACATCGATGGGATCTTTTTTGTGGATCTCCAGGATACGGTTCACCAGCACGCCAGACCCCTCTGAAGGATAAGGCACCTGGTAGGTCTTGTCCACCACCCGGTGCATGTAAATGGCAGGCTCCAGGTTTTCGTAAGCCAGCCCGATAATCCGGGGATCGAAAATTTCCGATTCGCGGATACCGCGGATCACCGGGACGCCGGGTCCCGGATTGTCCGTATTGTTCAGCCCGGTTAGGGCTACGGTGATCTTAGTCTTCATTTTTCTCATCCAGCAGTTCAAACTGCCTGAGCATACTCAGGAAGTCAAAATAATACTTTTCGAAGCTGGCCTCGTCCACGTCATATTCTTCTGTCATGCGTGGTTTGATCTCTTCCAGCGTATTGCCCTCCCTGAGGTAATCCAGGATCTGCCGCCCTATGCGGTTCATTGAATAGGAGTCGCCCGTGGTCGGATTGAAGACAAAGCCGGAATCACTGATGGCGATGTTCTTTTTAATTCGCATGATATGGCATGATTGATAGGAATAAAACGTAAAAATCTGAAATCTTCATCTGCCGGCTGTTACACTATTCTGTGAAAATTTTATAATTTTCCATTGCCGGCATCTTTTTTGGCTTTATTGTATAACAATGCCTGTAATACGCCGGATTGGGTTAATTAGTTTCATGGAACTGCTGACTTTTGAAAACCATCACGATCCATATTAAGAACATGGTCTCCCAGTGCTGTGTGATTTTGATCGGGGAACGGCTGGAAAAAGCCGGGATCAAGGTGGAAGAAATAAGCCTGGGCAGGGCTACTGTCAGCTTTGATGAAGAGCGGATCGGCCGCGATGACATCCGAAAGGTACTGAAGGAGCTGGGTACCGATCTGGTGGAAGACCGGGAGAAACAGCTGGTGGAAAAAATCAAGCTGGCTGTCACCGAACTCATTCACCACATGAACAATGTAGATTCCGTTGTGAGAAAATCGGATTACCTGGTAGAAAAACTGGGGCTCACCTACGCATATCTTTCCAGGATCTTTTCCTCCCATGAAGACATTACACTGGAGAGATACATTATCCTCAACAAGATTGAAAGGATCAAGGAGCTGATCGATCAGGACGAATTCACCCTCAGCGAGATTGCCTATATGATGGATTACAGCAGTGTCCAGTACCTTTCCACGCAGTTCAGGAATATCACAGGAATGACCGTGAGCGAATACAGGGAGAGCGACCGATCATTCAGGAGGCCCATCGATCAACTCACATGATCAAGAAGGTCGATATCCTCGACCCTCCGGTCATTATGTTTTTAACTGCCACGCGCTGACAGTCAATTATCGCAGGTCCACTCCCCTGAACTTCTCAGTCCAGCTGTTCCAGGCGGAATTGTTCCAGCTCATCCGAGTAATCCCGGGCTACCTTGTTCGCTTTTCTTCCCGCGAAGAATCCGATCACCATGAGCACGACAAGCACAAGTGCCACGATCTTTGCGGCGGATTCCTTTCCTTTCAGGGCCAGCGTGATCGCCAGGTACAAAAGGTAAATGGCATACAGGGCGACAATCACCCATACCAGGCCGCCCAGTGTCAGGTTTATTCCGTAAAAAAATGAAAGTAACGCCTGAATGGGGTAGATCACCATCAGGGATGCAGTTACCCTCAGGTTCGCTTCAAAATCGGTGTTCCCGCCACAGATGGCAGAGATCACCAGCATGATCACGGCTCCCACAAAGAGCCCCACGATGGAGGCCACAATGGCCCATACCAGGGCCATGATGCCCACAGCACCTCCCATGATGCCGGTTCCGCCCATGGCAGACAATCCCAGTATGCTCCAGAGGAATGCGAACAATCCTGCGACGAAACCGTAAATGGCCACCTTGATCACGGGTTCTGCGAATCCTCCCTTCAGGGGGAGGGCAGAAAAATAGGACTTCGGATTCAGGAGGGTATCCCTGGAATCCCTGATGATCTTATTCAGATCGACTTTTTCGTTGCTCATAATGGACGTAATAAGAGATTAATTAAGTTCGAAAAGTTACGAATCCGGAAGCAAATGCACAAGTCAAAAGATATCTTTTGCATCCGGCGGGATTTCCGGCCGAAGAAAGCCATCAAAGCCAGTTGTTTTTTGTGCTCATGTGGACTATATTTATGTAATGACTGACGCTGTAAAAACTGAACCATGAAAAAACTACTTTATCTGTTTGCATTGACCTCAGCACTTTCCTTCGGCCAGGGCCCCCTGGTGATTGCCCACCGGGGAGGTGCAGGAATGGCACCGGAAAATACCCTGGCGGCTTTTCAGAAAGCCGTGGAAGTGAATGCGGACTATTTCGAGCTGGATGTCATGATCTCAAGCGATGATTCACTGATGATCATGCACGATGCAACGGTTGACCGGACCACCGACGGGACCGGCACCGTGGCCTCCATGACCTATGAGGAGCTCAGAGGCCTGGATGCAGGATCCTGGTTCGGCGCCGAATTCGCCGGGGAAAAGATCCCCACACTGTGGGAATCCCTGATGATCGCAAAAAACAGTCCGGAAGATATCGGGGTGGTCGTCGAGATTAAATCATCCAATGGTTCTGTTCCCGGGAAAGTGGTTGAAACCATTCAAAAGTGCGGAATGCAGGACAGGGTGATCGTATCCAGTTTCAGTCCGGGGCAGATCACGGAAGTGAAGTCCCTGGATCCCACAATGGCGGTGCAGCTCTTCGGAACCATTGCGGAATCCCATATTGACCAGGTGGCTTCCATCAGCGGGGAATGGGTGGGGAGCGGCGGCACGCTTACCACGGATATCATTGATTACGCACATTCAAAAGGGATCAATTTCAATGCATGGACCCTCAATGCCGCCAGCACCATGCTGCCGGCCATCGAACTGGGTGTGGATGCAATCACCACCGATTTCCCTGTGCTCATGCTGGCCCTGATGGACGAAACCGAACCATCCGATGTGGTGCTTACCTCGGCCACGCCCTCCGAGACCAGGGTTCTGCTGGAATGGGAACCGGCCACCGATGATGAGAGCGGCATTGCCGGATATGATGTTTTCCGGGATGAGGCACCCGGGGCCACCACCCTGCTGGTTTCCCTGGGAAATGTAACCAAATACGAAGATGATACGCGTACGGAATTGCAACAGTATTATTACAGGATCAAGGCACGGAATGTGGCTGGCATGAGCAGCATCAACTACTCCAATGAGATCGGAGTGATAACCGGGGCGGATATAACCCCGCCTGAAATTGTTTCCATTCGCTCGCGGGGAGACCAAACTGCTGTGGTGGTAAAATTCTCCGAAAGGGTGGAGCGGACGAGTGCTGAAACGGCTGCCAACTATGTCCTGGGTAGCGGAGCAGACATTGAAGCGGCCCGGATAGCCAGGGACCAGAAATCTGTCATCCTTGCCACCACGCCCCTGTTGGAACCCTTCTACCTGATCACGGTGAAGCAACTGAAGGACCGGGCAGAGACGCCCAATACCATGGTGACCGATACTACGATCTTCCTGCATGAGGGGCTGCCGGAATCGGCAGTAGCGTTTTACACGCTGGATTCGCTCTATGCTGAGGGTTCTGACTACCAGGTAATGGATGGAACGGAAAACGGGAATAACGGGACCGCCCGGAACGGTGTATTCATCACGGAGGGCATTCTGGGGAACGGTCTCGGTTTTGACGGGGTGAATGACCATGTGGAATTCCCGGCCTCTCCTTCCCTGGATATCAACGGAAATGCCGTTTCAATTTCCCTCTGGGCAAAGCTGCCGCATAAACCTTCTGAACTTCCGGGTCCATTTGCCCCCCTTTTCGATTCGGAAACGGATAACTACGTGCTGTACGGGGACCGCGGGAACAATGAACTGCGGTTCAAGGTGACAACATCGGGCGGAGCGGAAAGACCAGGCATCCCCGGTGCAGATATTACCACGGGAGAATGGATCCACATCGTGGGTGTATATGACGGCAGCCAGGCCATGATCTATCTCAACGGTGAGCTGAAAGACTCCCATCCGATAACCGGAACGGTGAACACAGGGCAGCTGGCGACCCTGGGCAGGACGGGGACCACTTACCTTCAGGGAAACATCGACCAGGTGGAGGTGTACGCAAGGGCGCTGCCGGTGGAAGAGATCATGGATATATATGCGTACTACCGGGGTGTCACGGATTGTGGGAACTATCATCTGGTGCAAGATGTGGTCATCTGCAGCGGAGAATCCCATACCTTTTCGGACGGATCGGTGGGAACGGAGGATATGTTGCACGTTATCGAGCTCACCTCCCCGGAGGGCTGCGATGCGACCATTACTGCGACACTGACGGTACAGACAGTGGACGTGTCCCTGTCCCAGGAGGATGGTGTGATCACCGCGGGTGCATCGGGGGCTGCTTACCGCTGGCTTGATTGTGACAACGGCCATGCGGAGGTTCCCGGCGAGACCGGACGGTCATTTGTCCCTTCGGTTGCCGGTAACTATGCCGTTGAGGTCACTGTGAACGGGTGCACCGACACTTCGGATTGTGTCTTTACCGAACCGGTGGGGATGGATCTGTCCAATCAGGAAAGATTTGACCTCTACCCCAATCCCAGTCATGGACTTTTCACCCTTGAGACAGGCGGAAAGAACGGCCTGCAGATAAACATGGAGATCTTCAACGGAAGCGGACAACGGATCCATCATCAGGTGATCACAGGTCCAGGCAGGCATCCGGTCGATCTGTCTGCATCGCCGGAGGGAATCTACCTGGTAAGGGTCACGGACGGCACCTGTTCCTGGAGGAAGCGGGTGGTCATATTGTGATGGTCCGGCCCGTCAGGCGGCTTTTTCCCGGTTTCGTTCAGGCAGCGATGACCGCCTCTGCTTCAGGTTATTGTTCCCGGGCGGTTGTACCTTCCGCATCTGCTGCAGGCAGGGTCCGTTTCCTGAAGGGGACCGGTAACCGGGCTCAGACCGAGGGCTGAAGCGTTGAGCCGGGGGATGTGTATGCCGACCTGAACCAGGCAATCACCTGGCGGTTCAGGAAAAACTGGATCCGGTTCCAGAATCCCGGAATGATCAGCCGGTCACCCCGGAGCATCCCGTTGACAGCTTTCTGCGCGATCAGGCCCGGGTCCAGGGTATCATATTGGGGAATCCCGTCTGTAGGTTCCGGTTCTTTTACCAGATTCCCGATTGGTGCGGGATGCATCAGGCTCACGGAAATAGATGTATGTTTCAGTTCCTTATCCAGTTCCCTGGCAAATGCATACATTTTGCCCACCGATTCCTGCATTTCGGGACTGAACTGCTCTTTTCTGAACGGGAAGGGGATGATATGTTGGATGTACGAAGAAGAAAGCTTCTCCATGTGGGGCAACAATGCCCATGTAAACAGGGCGGCACCTCGGAAACGGGTGTGAGAATCTTCCCGTGAAAATTCCGGGATATACCTGTCCCGGGTCACCGACCAGTTGCAGGTGACATTATTGATCAGTGCACGGATCTCAAACCTGTTCTTCATTCTTGCTGTGAAATCACCAATGGCTGATTCATCCGAAAGGTCCAGCCGGTAAGCCTCCACCTGCACATCCTCGTTCAGCTGGAGACCGATGGCAAATCTGAGAAGATCGCACTTTGTGGTGGACACAAGGATCAGGTTGCATCCCCTGCGTGCAATTTCGCGGGCCATGGCCCTGCCCAGGTCCCCTTCAGCTCCGAGAATGATGGTGTAATGTGTGTTCACTTTCTGCAATGGTTGATTCATGAAGTTATTATAAAGACAAAAAAATAATAAAAAGGATGCGTGATCCGGGTTATTTTCTGCTTATAAAAATGTATGTTTTCCGGCATTTATCCTAACCCTGACAGCCCTGATCCGTACACTTGAAGTGACGAAATTTGAACAATAGGGGGGAGTTATCAACAATGCGGTTTCATCTTATTTATTAGTTTTGCGGGATGCAGAAATCAAAGGGAATACGCTTTATCAGGACAACCATCCTGATTGTCCTTGTATTATTTTGTGTGAAATCCATTCAGGCCCAGCTGGATCCTGTCCGGATCAACGAATTCATGGCCCTGAATGATACCACGCTTACAGATGAGGATGGAAATTATTCGGACTGGATCGAGTTGTATAATTACAGTGCGGTGGATCTTTCACTGGCAGGCTGGTGCCTGACGGATGACCCGGCTGTGCCGGGGAAATGGATCTTCCCGGATGTAACCATCCCCGCCAACGGGTATGTTTTGATTTTTGCTTCCGGTAAGGACCAGCACATAGCCGGCTATGAACTGCATACCAACTTCAAGCTTGAATCTCAGGGAGAATACCTGGCCCTGATCAGTCCGGCCGGCTTGCCGGTAAGCGCTTTCGATCCTGCGTTTCCACCCCAGCAGGCGGACGTTTCGTTTGGATTCCTTGACGGAGTGTTTCTTTCGTTCGGCGTGTCCACGCCGGGGTCCGAAAACCTAAGTTCCGGTGCCATCCTGCCTGCGCCCCTGCTGAGTGCCCGGCACGGATTTTTCGAAAATCCGTTTGAACTGGAGATCACTTCTGAGGTGGAGGGAGCCGATATTTACTATACCACCAACGGGAACACACCGGATACTGCCAATGGAAAGTTATATACCTCGCCGCTGACCGTGGAGACCACGACCGTAGTCAGGGCCATGGCTGTCAAGGAGAACCATTTGCCCGGCATGGTGGCCACTCAGACCTATCTCTTCCCGGATGATGTGATCCGGCAGTCGAACCAGCCGGCAGGATATCCGGCAGAATGGGGTCCCTATACGGCCATTTCGGGCACAGCCATTGCCGATTATGAGATGGATCCGGAAATGATGTCCGATCCTGCATTTGCCTCCGACGTGATCGACGGATTGAAAGCGATCCCCACCATGTCGCTGGTCTCGGATATCGGGTACTTCTTTTCCCATTCCACCGATCCCGATACCGGAGGTATCTATATCTATACGGGTCCCCCGCTTGACAGGGTTGAGGACGGACTGGGAAAGGGATGGGAAAGACCGGGTTCCATTGAGTATTTCAATGCGGACGGATCATTCACTTTCCAGGAGAACTGCGGGATCCGGCTCCAGGGCGGGCATTCCAGGCGGCCGGAAAAATCGCCCAAACACTCGTTTCGTCTGGTATTCAGGAATGAGTACGGACCCACAAGGCTCAGATATCCGCTTTTCGGTCCCGATGCCACCTCCAGCTTCAACTCGGTCATTCTGCGGGCCGGATTCGGGAACTCGTGGATCCACCACACCCATGATGAAAGACAGCGGGCACAGTACATCCGTGACATATGGACCAAGGATACGCAGCGGGCCATGGGACATCCTTCCAGTCGCTCGGAATACGTCCACCTTTACATCAACGGGATCTACTGGGGCGTGTATGCTCCTTCGGAGAGACTGGACAGCGATTTTGCGGCAGATTATCTGAAAGGGGATAAGGAAGATTTCGACGTGATCAAGGATTACCAGGATGTGATTGACGGGGAGATCGATGCCTGGAACAGGCTGATGGCAATGGCCAATGACGGACTGGAGAACAATGATGCATACCAGCTGATCCAGGGCCACCAGGCGGACGGAACCCCCGATCCGTCCATCGAAGCGATGGTGGATGTGGTAAACCTGGCAGATTACATGCTGATCAATTTCTACGGCGGGAACACCGACTGGGACCACCATAACTGGGCAGCGGTGAGGAACCGGGTCAAACCGGGGACAGGTTTTAAATTTTTGTGCTGGGATGCGGAGCATATGGTGAAAAGTGTGAGTCAGAACGTGCTTTCAATGAACAACAATGAATGCCCCAGCCGGGTATTTCAGCAATTGAGGCAGAACGAGCAATTCCGCAGGCTGTTTGCCGACCGGGTGCAGAAACACTGTTTCAGCGGCGGACTCCTCACACCGGAATCCACAGGTGCAAGGTGGACCTCCCGGATGGAACAGGTGGAGCCGGCCATTCCCGTTGAATCGGCCAGGTGGGGGGATTACCGGAGAGATGTACACCCGTATCAGACCGCGGGGCCCTTTGATCTTTATAGCTACGGGGACCACTGGCTTGTGCAGCGGGACTTCATGATGAACACTTACTTCCCGCAGCGCACCGGTGCCTTCCTGAGCCAGCTGCGGTCGGCCGGACTGTATCCTGCGCTGGATGCACCTGTATTCCTGATCAACGGGCATCCCCTGCCCCGGGATCCTGTATCCAGGGGGGATATCCTGACCATGACCTCAACGGAGGGAGTCGTTTATTTTACCACGAACGGGGAAGATCCGGCTCTGTGGATCACGGGGGACCAGGGAAATGAAACGGTGCTGGTGCCGGAGAATGCAGTCAAGCACGTGCTGGTCCCGGAAACCGGCATCGGTGATCTCTGGTACAGCGAGCCGGATTACAACGTTGATTCCTGGTGGGTGTGCGATGGAACGCCCGGGGGGGTCGGGTACGAGGTGAACAGCGGGTATGAGGACCTGATCACGCTTGACCTTGAAGATGCCATGTATCAGACGGCCCAGAACCCGAACAATACCTGTTATATCCGGATCCCTTTCACGGTGGAAGCGGGCGACCTGCAGGAGATGAAAAGCCTCTATATGCGCATCCGGTATGACGACGGGTTTGCAGCCTACCTGAACGGGACAAGGGTGGCGGAGGCCAATGCATCTGCGACACTTCTCTGGAATTCTGCTTCTGCGGACACCCATGAAGCGGCCTCTGCCAGTGTATTTAACATTTCAGATCACAGGGACCTGCTCAGGGAAGGGGAGAACCTGCTCGCGATCCAGGCACTCAATGCAAAGACCACCAGTTCGGATTTCCTGTTTATGGTGGAACTGGGTGCAGGTGACCAGATCACTTCGGGGATTTCGCCGGATGCGGTGATGTACAGCGAAGGCATCGGTCTGGACCGGTCAGGCCACTTCATGGCCAGAACATACCTGAACGGGGAATGGAGCGCCATGGTGAATGAGTTCTTTACTTTCCCCGAAGATCTTCATGACATCAGGATCACCGAGATCCATTATCACCCCTTTCCACAGGACACCATAGACCAGGATAAATTCGAGTTCATCGAACTGAAGAATACCGGGCCTTCCACCCTTGATCTCGGTGGAGTGCAGTTTATTGATGGCATAGATTTTACTTTTTTACCGGAGACCGGGCTGCTACCGGGTGGATTTGCCGTGGTGGCATCTGACCAGCTCCGGTTTTATGACCGGTACGGGTTTTTACCGGTGGGGGAATATGGCGGGAACCTGGACAACGGCGGAGAATGGATTCTACTGGCCGGTCCCGGGGGAGACACCCTTTCCGCCATCCGTTACGGGGATACGGCCCCCTGGCCGGTGCTGGCCGACGGGATGGGCCACTCCCTGGTTCCCGTGGTGTTTGATCCGGCGGGTGACCAGAACGACGCCGGATTGTGGAGAGAATCCTGCCTCATCGGCGGTTCCCCCGGGCGTGACGATACAGAGGAAACCGCTGTGGAAGAGCCTGTTAAGAAAGAATCCGGGTATCTGCTGGGACAGAACTATCCCAACCCGTTCTCGGACCTGACCTATATCGGGTACACACTGCCCGGCGAGGCGCTGGTGGAAATTTCCGTCTATAACCTTGTGGGGCAAAAGATCACCACGCTGGTGAACGGTAAATACCCCGCTGGATCACATGTGGTAAACTGGAACGGAAGGGATGACTCCGGGAACCGGATGAAAGAGGGGATCTATTTCTACAGGATGATCCTCCGGACACACGATGAAAGCATGATGTTCACCCGAAAGATGATGCTGTTCTAGTCTCCCGACAGAATCTCATCCATCACTTTGCTGGTGACGGCTGCGGTCCGGCCTGTGGAGGGACAGCTGCCCGTTCCCCTGAGCTGGGAGACAATGGTGCTGATCAAGGGCATCTGGATGTGTTCGGGCTGACCAATGGTGTGGGTAACCTCCTGTTTCCCGTCGAAGTGTACAATGAGATCGAAGCCGAAAACGGAGAACCGCAGTCTCCCTTTTTCCCCGGTAATCTCCACCAGGTCTTTGGCCAGGGCATCCGGCACCACAAAGCTCCAGCTTGCGGTGAGGATCACATCCTGCGGAAGGGCTACGATGGCGGACAGGGTATCCTCGGGTTCATAGATCCCTGCAATATTGGTCTTCATTCCGCGACTGCCGGTTGGATCGCCCAGCAGGTAAAAGACAATGTCCAGGGCATGGCAGCCCACATCGTGGAAATAACCTCCTCCGGAAATTTCGGGGATGACCCTCCACGGGGGATTTTCCCTGTCATGGTCTTCCGGCCTCGCGGGAAAATATTGCTGCATGTGTACGCAAAGTACCCGGCCCAGCTTCCCGTCATCAATGATCTCCTTTACCCTGAGGAAATACTCCAGTGCCCTGCGGTAATAAGCCACGAAAACAGGGATCCCTTTTTCTGCTGCCTTCCGGTTGATGCGTTCGCATTCTTCCCAGGTGCGGGCCATGGGCTTTTCGATGTAAACCGGCTTCCCTTCCCCGAGGGTCCGGAGGGCATATTCCGGATGGGATCCGGGCGGTGTGGCCACATATACGATATCCACCTCCGGATCGGAGATCACATCCATGGGGTCCCCGTACCATGCGGGAATGCCGTTCCTTTTTGCATATTCCCGTGCTTTTTCGGGGGTTCGGCTTCCCACGGCCACCAGCCTGGAATGCGGAATCTTGTTAAAAGCAGGGGCGCTTTTCTTTTCGGTCACGTTCCCGCAACCGATCATTCCCCAGCGAATCATATTATCTTTCATGTCCGTTCCCGGGTTTACATGTGATCGAAAACACAAAATACAATATTAAAATAAAAAATTAGAGCCTATCTTTGCAGAACGCATCGGTCAAAGATTGCAGAAGGGGACTCAGAGAGGATGTTCAGGATCTCACATACGCTGATATTGCTTTCCTGCCTGGCAGGGATCCATGCACAACCGGAAATCAGGTTTGAAGAGGTCTATTCCATCAATCCGCTTTCGCACAATTCGGTCACCTGCATCCACCAGGATCAGCTGGGCTTCCTGTGGCTGGGGACTTTCAACGGCCTGAACAAATATGACGGCTACCAGTTCAAGATCTACAAGTTCAACGAGAATGAAGCAGATCATTCAGGTATCAACCGGATCCTTTCCATTCGGGAGGACCGGCAGGGCAAGCTGTGGGTCCAGACCTATGACGGAAAATACCAGTACTTCAATCCGGCAACTGAAAGATCCATCGGATTCCCCGGCGGATCCGATATCCCGGCACAGACCAGGTGCAATCATTTCTATGAGTCGGAAAGCGGAATTGTCTGCCTTTCCACCGACAAATCGGGGGTATATTTTATCCGCTCTGTGGATATGGGTGACGATCTGCAGATCCTGCATGTTGCCAACCGGCCGGGAGAAGATGGGATCCTCGCAAGCAACAATGTGCAATTTGTGGTGCAGGACGTCAACCGGTACTTCTGGATTGGAACGGACCGCGGACTTCACAAGGTGCATGAGGACGAGATCGGGAAGCATCGTCCTGCGGTTGTGAAATATTTTGCCGGCGGTGACGGGACGGAGCAGCCGATTGTTTTCACCGATTATGAACTTCTGGGAAACACCCTCTGGTTCGCGAAGCAAAAAGCCGGACTGGTCCGGTATGATCCGGTGAGCCAACAATTTGACGATTTCCATATACCGGTCACGGAAGCATGGATGGACCCGCCGGAAATCACATCGCTGACCTCTGACGGCAGCAGGCTCTGGATCGGGACCTCCCGGGGAAGACTTCGGGTGTATAACTCCGAATATCAGGAATTCGATGAATTTTCAATCCATGATCCCAGGTCCGGGGAGGTGATCCGTCAGATCCATTGCGACAGGTTCGAACAGGTCTGGCTGGTGACCGATAAATTCGGTATTACCAGGTTTGATCCTGTCTCCAGGACGTTCCACCACTACATGCTCACCCCTGAGAAACTGCATGGATTAACGGATGATGAACGGATCCAGATCTTTGAAGACAGCAGAAACCAGTTCTGGGTGGGAGGTCAGAACCTGGGGATACAGCGCTACGACAGGGAGAACGATCAATTCATTGCCTACAAGAACAATCCGGCGGATCCCACCTCCCTCCAGTCCAGCATCGTGGAATGCATGATGGAAGACCGGGAGAAAAACCTTTGGGTAGGCACCAACTGGTTCGGTAAGGGACTCAGCAGGATGATCACCATTCATCCCGCTTTCAACTATATCGTTCCCGTACCCGTTCCCGAGACCAAGCTTCAGAATGTGGTGAGGGCGGTATGTGTGGATTCGAAGGGGTACACATGGGCAGGTACCAAGAGCGGCCAGATCTATATCTATGATCCCGGTTTCAATCCCGTTCAGATCATCGAGGAGGATCCGCAGGTGAACTATTCGGGATACAACGTCTATTCCATTGTGGAGGACAGAGAGGGGATTATCTGGTTATGTACAAAAGGAGCCGGAATTTATATTTCCGAACAATCCGTGCATGCGGTGTCGCCCCATTATGAAAAACTGACCTTTACCAATATCCAGCACGAGCCCGGCAATGAAAATTCCCTGAACAACAATAATGTGTACGACCTGGCACTGGACGACCTGGGCAGGGTATGGGTGGCTACGTACGGCGGGGGACTGAACCTGATCGAAACCGATGAACAGGGGAAGCGGGTATTCTCTCATTTTACCCCGGAGAACAGCAACCTGACTTCGGATAAACTGAGGGATCTGCACCTTGACAGCAACGGACGGCTCTGGCTTGCCTCCACCCTGGGGATCAATTATATAGACATCTACAGGGGACCGGCAGATCAGCTGACCATTCATCATATTCTCTCGGAACCGACTGTTGAAGAGGGTCTTTCCTACAACGACATCGTGATGGTCATGGAGGATAAGAACGGCCATCTGTGGCTGGGTACAGCAGGAGGCGGGGTGGACGAAATACCGGATCCTTCGGGGGAACAGTTCGAATTCAACCATTACTCGGAAAAGGTCGGCTTAAAGGACGACTACATCCTCAGCCTCACGGAGGATATCTATGGTTTTATCTGGTTCGGCACCGCCAGCGGACTGTCAAGGTACAACCCTTTGACCGGGGAAATTAACAATTTTGATAAGAAAATAGGATTGCCTGAAGTCTCGTTTTCCGAAAGGACTTCCACAACCTCCCCTTCGGGCAAAGTCCTTTTCGGTACCGTGAACGGATTCTATGCGATTTCTCCCGACAGGATCAAGTCCGAGGACCTGAATCCGACCATATGCCTGACGGGATTGCAGCTGAACAATGTGGAGATCACCCCGGGGACAGCTAACTCACCCCTGGGCAGGTCCATTTCCTACCTGGATGAGATCAGGCTGAAATCCCACCAGTCCAATTTTGCGATCAGTTTTTCCATGCTTTCGTTCAAATCACCGGAAAGCAATCATTATTCCTACATGCTTGAAGGATTTGACGATGGCTGGAATTATATCGGTACCCAGAACAAGGCCACTTTCACCAATGTACCCCCTGGAAATTATGTTTTCAGGGTCAAGGGACTGAACAGCGATCTTTCGGAATACGGAACAGAAGCATCCCTTTCTGTGGCCGTTCTGCCGACGGTCTGGCGGACAAAGCTTGCGATGATCCTTTATGTTACTGTATTTCTGACCCTGGTGTTCCTGGCATACAGGATTGCACGCAGGTTTGTCAGGTTGAAGAACAACCTGAAAGTCGAAAAACGGGTAGCCGAGTCCAAATTGCGGTTCTTCACCAATATCTCCCACGAAATACGCACACCGCTGACCCTGATACTGGGTCCCATCGACAGTCTGATCGCCCAGCCAGAGATCCCGGCCGATGCCAGGCAACAGTTGACCAGGGTGCACAGGAATACAAAACGACTGCTTCGGATGGTCAATCAGCTCCTGGACTTCAGGAAAGTTCAGAACGAGCAGATGCAGCTCAGGATACAGGAGATAGAGATCATCCCTTTCCTGCGTCAGATCTTCGAGTGTTTTGAAGCACAGGCCAGGCAGAAACAGATCCATTTCAAGCTGATCTATGACCGTGTTGATGAGCATCTGACGATCTGGGGTGACATTCAGAAACTGGATATCGTGATATTTAATCTCCTGTCCAATGCTTTCAAATTCACTCCCGAAAACAGGAGCATTTCAATCATCGTCACCCGTGAATTTGAACCGGAAAGTTGTGTGAAGATCCTTGTCCGGGACACAGGTGTCGGTATTGAAAAAGAGAAGCTGGATCTGATTTTTAACAGGTTTTTTGTCTCCCATACCGAAGGGAACAATCTGTACCAGGGAACCGGCATCGGCCTGTCGCTTTCCCAGGAATACGTCAAGTTGCACAGGGGGGAGATCCAGGTGGAGAGCGTTCCTGGGAAAGGAACAGATTTTCAGGTGAAATTGCTGATGGGAAACGCGCATTTCCCCGATGATGTCATCGTGAAGGAACGGGAGCCTTACAGCTACACACCCAAAGTTGAGGAGGAGAAGCTGATGCCCGAAATGCATATACCGGAGGGAAAAAGGGTGGACGGTGACAGGAAGGCGCATATCCTGGTGGTGGAGGACGATATTGAAATGTGTGCGTATCTTCAGAATATTCTTGAACCCACCTGCCATGTCCACATTTCAAAAGATGGTCTGGATGGATGGAACAAGGCGCTTCAGCTTACTCCTGATCTGATCATTACCGATGTGATGATGCCGGGATTGAACGGGATCGAACTGACAGAAAGGATTAAGGATGAATTCACCACCTGTCACATCCCTGTGATCATGTTGTCATCCAGATCAGAAGTGGAAAGCCAGGTAGAAGGATTGCAGACAGGGGCGGAGGCATATATCTCCAAGCCCTTTCATACGGAGCTGCTGATATCCCAGGTGCAGTCGCTGCTTTCCCAGAGAAAGAAAATCAGGGAGATCTATGACAGCCGGATCGAACTGAAACCGGATGAAGTCCGTGTCGCCCCGAAAGACCGGGAATTTATTGAGAAAGTGATCCGGATCATTGATGAGCATATGAACGACCCGGAGTTCAATGTGGAGAAGCTCGCCGCCAGGACCTTCATCAGCAGGACCCTTTTTTATAAGAAGATCAAAGGGATCACCGGGTATCAGCCGGTGGAACTGATCAGGATGATGCGACTGAAAAAAGCCGCGAAATATATCGAGACAGGAGAATTCACGGTATCAGAAGTGGCCTACATGGTCGGATATAATGATATCAGGTACTTCAGCACAAGTTTTAAAAAGCAGTTTGGTATCTCCCCTTCCCAGTACCAGTTAAGCTAGCCGTAACAGATTATCATGCATGTTTGAATAATTATTCAACATCCAAACCCCTGTATTCTATTACATTTGGTACCATCTCCCGGTTTTCCGGATATCAAAACGCATAGCTATGATGAAATTATTATCCAGAACACTTTTGAGGGTCCCGGCGGTCCTGCTGGTTATCATTGCAGGTTGTTCCGGTGAGGGGCCGGTAAAACCGCTGATCCTGCCGGAAGGTTCGATGTGAGGCTCCCCGCATTTCCCGACCGCCTGTATCTGATCACTGATTACGGCGCGGTCAATGACGGAATCACCCTGAATACCAAAGCGATCAATGGTGCGATTGAAACCTGCAGCCAGGAAGGAGGAGGGAAAGTGGTCATTCCGGAGGGCGTGTGGATCACCGGGCCGATCCGTCTTCAGAGCAATGTGAACCTGCATGTGGAGGAAGGAGCGTTGGTCCTGTTCAGCGAAAATTTTGACGATTATCCTTTTATCTATACCTATTTTGAAGGGAGGCGGGATTTCAGAGCGATGCCCCCGCTTTTTGGCGATACGCTTGAAAATATTGCTATCACGGGAAAAGGGGTATTCGACGGTTCGGGAGATGCATGGCGCCCGGTCAAAAAAATGAAGACCACCGAAGACCAGTGGGAAGACCTGGTCAGGTCCGGGGGTTTCGTCAGTGAGGACGGAAACACCTGGTGGCCGAATGAACAGGCCTACCGGGTTTCCCTGGATCCAGACAGATACCGGTCGCTCCTGGAAACACTTCCTGACAAAGACAAATACAAGCCCTTTTACAGGCCGGCACTCGTTCAGCTGGTCAGCTGCGACAGGGTATTGCTGGACGGACCGCTGTTCCAGAATTCACCGGGATGGTGCATCCATCCGCTGATGTGCTCCAACCTCACGGTGAACGATATCCGGGTAAAGAATCCATGGTATGCCCAGAACGGAGACGGGATCGATGTGGAATCATGTACCTATGTCCGTATTACCAATTCGTATTTTGATGTGGGCGATGACGCCATCTGCATCAAGTCGGGAAAAAATGAAGAAGGCCGGCAAAGGGGAATGCCCACCCGTTTTGTGGAAGTCAGCAAATGCGTTGTCCAGCGTGGGCACGGAGGATTTGTCGTGGGCAGTGAGATGTCCGGCGGCGTGAGGGATATATGGGTCAGCGACTGTACTTTTCTGGGTACCGATGTGGGTTTGAGGTTCAAGAGCACCCGGGGAAGGGGAGGTGTTGTGGAAAATATCCACATTGAGAATATCCGGATGAACGATATTGCCCGTGATGCCATCATTTTTAACCTGTTTTATGCCGGGCTGTCACCTACCGAGATGGGCGACAATCCAATCGAGAATTTAATTTCCAGTGCCCCGGAGGTTTCTGAAGAAACCCCTGAATTCCGAAACATTACCATAAGCGGGATTCAATGTCAGGGTGCTGAAAGAGCACTGCATGTGCTGGGACTGCCCGAAATGCCGGTAAGCGGACTGAAACTGGAAAACTCTGTATTCACTTCTCTCATGGGAGTTCAATGTCTTTTTGCAAAAGATCTGCTTCTGAAGGATGTGATCATCAGGACCGAAGGTCATCCGACCATGAACCTGGTCAATGTTTCGGGTGCTGAGATTACCACGGTGACAGGAAATGACAAGACCTTCCTGAGGGTGGACGGATCGGAAACCGAACATATTCTGGTCCGTTCAGAGAATTTACAGGATTCGAAAAAAAGGTCCATCATCAGTGACAGTGCAGGAGAAGAGAACGTTGAATTTACCGAAATCGGGGAAAGCGTTTGATCATTCCCATTCGGCGAACCGGGTGACACTTTTGATATCTTTGATAAACAGAGATTTATAAGGAATTATTTAAAGCGAAAGGGGAGTTGTTGATTTGTGAAAAAGGAAAAATAATCATAAATTCACTTCCGGATAACAATTTATCTATGGTTCTTGAATAATATTTAAACATCGGATTGAGCGGAATTTCAGTAATTAGATACATTATTTATAATTTTGAAATACGTCTTGACTTAATTAAACATTAAAACAGATCACTATGAAGAGAATTTTTACCGTATTACTTGCAATGCTTTTTGCAATCCCCATGTTGATTGCACAGGCACCCAGCATTATACTGGTCACTCCGGATGACCGGGATGATGCGCAGTATGAATGGCTGTTAAGACAGGGATTCGATGTGACCAAATTTTATCCTGGGGCACTTTCTGCAGCCGGACAGGATACCATCGACATGTTGAATGCAGCCGACCTGATCATCGTGGGACGGAGCCCGAACAGCGGTGATTTTGACGGGGATGACAAACCCGCATGGAACAACCTGACCGCTCCGCTGATCATCAACTCCCAGTGGGTGGCCAGGAGTAACCGGATCAACTGGTTCGAAAGTAACAATGCCTACCACATGAATCTGAGTCCTGCATTGGCTTACGGAGTTGTCTCGGACCCTTCGGATCCAATATTTACCTATGTGGACCTGATGGAGGGCGATTCAGTGGGATGGTGCTATCCACCCCATGATTTCATCGGGAACGACTCTGCCACCAACGGAGAAATTCTGGTATCGTTTGCGGGAAGAAATCCGCTTTTGGTCAGATTTGACGCCGGTGTGGAATTCTACCCGGGATCAGTGGATATGCCGGCAGGTCCAAGGACCTATTTCGGAATCGGGAATGACAATCTGGATTTTGATAACCCGAATTTCTTTCCCCTGACGAAAGAAGCAAAGGCTGTGTACCTTGCCGAAATCCTGAGGTTGGTCGGAGAACCGGTGGCTGCTCCTGTGGTGGCTCCTGCTGATTACAGGATAACGCTGATCACGGATGATGACCAGGATGACGTTCAGTATGAATTCCTGGTAAGACAGGGATTCGATGTGACCAAGTTTTATCCCGGAGCACTTTCTGCAGCCGGACAGGATACCATTGATATGCTGAATGCAGCCGACCTGATCATCGTGGGACGGAGTCCGAACAGCGGTGATTTTGACGGAGATGACAAGCCCGCATGGAACAACCTTACCGCTCCGCTGATCATCAACTCCCAGTGGGTGGCCCGCAGCAGCCGGATCAACATGTTTGAAAGCACCAGCGCCTACCATATGGACGATGGTCCGGCGGTGGCTTACGGTATGGTTATGGATCCTCTTGATCCCATCTTCGACGGACTGACCCTGGATGGGGATTCGCTGGCATGGTGCCTGCCTCCGCATGATTTCATTGAGAACAATGACTCGGCGAGCAATGGAGAATTCGTGGCCGTATTCAATGAAACCAGTCCGCTGGTAGTCCGGTGGGATGCCGGTGTGGAATATTACCCGGGTGCCGGGGATATCCCTGCCGGACCCAGGACCTATTTTGGTTTCGGG
>DSEO01000226.1 GCA_011056635.1 Bacteroides sp. | reverse complement strand
TGGCTCCGTTGTGCAGTTCAAGCGGAATGTTGTTTATTGTGATTTTCATCTTTCGGCCTGGTATTTATGAGGCGACCATTTTCATCCATTTCTTTCATTGCAGGGAGGATCTGAATCCTTGTCGAAAATCCCGGAATTTGAGAGGATCTCCATCACAACCCTTCTACAAGGACTGGATTATTTTCAGACAGAGGAAACAAGCGCTCGGATCCGGAATCGACTTCAATGTCTTCACCGGTCCGGATGAAGATCTCTTTTGCAGTCTCATCTCTATGATCTTAGCTTCGATGTGTTTAGCAATGTAAGCAGGGCAGGCTCCGCAATATGTTCCACATACGGCCACGAGATGTTCTGCTTTTAATCTTCTTCACCCAGAGCTTCAATGTCTGCGATGTCTTTGGCTCGGCCTATGGCCCTTTTATTGGCTACATAATGTTTCTTGCCAATGTAGAATACAGGTACTTCACCATACTTTCCAGGTTCTTTTGAAGCGTCAGCTTGTTCCCAGGTTACTCCACTAATGGAAGTAATAATATCTATGCGTACTGGTGGTAGTCCAAGTTGAACCACGCTATCCTCTTTCTGAAAGTCTTCAATTGAAAGTTCAAGGGAGCTGAATCCGAATTCTTCCAAAACCTTTATAATACGTTGAGTATTTTTGCTATCCGGTTTTATAAAGACATCGATATCGCCTGTGTATCGTGGAGCACCGTGGTATGCTAAGGCATAGCCTCCTACAATCATGAAATCTACTTCATGCGCGTTCAACAACGCGAGAAACTCTTTGAAGTCTTTCTGAACTTCCATTGTATTGACGCCTTAAGATTTCAACGGCAGAGACACGGTCATCAGGCGTTTGAGTAAGCCAATAAGCTAAATCCACTTGTTGTGAATTATCCTTCAAATTGCGTTTTGTTACCACTTTTTTCATCGAACCTGAAGCCTATATCCAAAGATACAGAATTATCAGCATTATTAAGCAGAACGGTGGAACTAAGCTGCATTAGTGTGGCGCGGGATAATCAGGATCATGTGTCTTGAGGTTCTCATACACCATCTCGTAACGGTCCAATACTTCCAGAATATTCTTCTTATGAGCTTCCATAGCAAAAGTACCAGCAGAAGCTATCAACCCTTCAATGTCAAACTCATTTGCATACATATCGAGTAGGCGGCTGGCGGTCAGGTGGAGCGGGGGTTTACCAGCTAAATCCACTTTCTAGAATTGCTTTGATGTCTTTCAGTCGATCCTGTAATCGGTGGAAAAGGACAATCCGGATAACCGGTTCAAATAATTTTAGTACCCCATGGTAATGAATTGTTTCTCGCTGAATCAGATTTGTTCCATCCCTCTTAGGTATAAAATGATAAGCCAGGTGACCATGCATACCTGCGCCTTTGAAATCCTCTTCAAGGCACCTGTTCGGCAAAAAATGAGTGATCTCGGATAGTATTTCGCCTCGATAGAAGGGAAGCATTTGCACAACCTCCCGGTAACAAGTTCCTACGCCGGGAGGACCGGGCGTCGTTTTATCTAATACCAGGACGGGAGATCCTTCCTTCTGAGGATATTTGTCCTTGTCCCTCAGAAAAGTAAAAACTTCTGATGGAGGACGATTGATTGTAATACAAAGTTCGAAATTCATTAGACACTACTTTTGAAAAAAGATATTTAGCTGGCTAACGGTGGAACATAGCGGTGCATGCTAGCCCGCTCTCCTTTGCTCACTGGCACTTCATGCGTCGGTTTTAGTGATTTGTTCTGCATTTCTTTTTGTACCGCACTTCAAACAAACTGGTCTATGAACACATATAAGCTCCCCACAGACAGGACAGACCCAGCGTGCATTCTCATTCCTGACAAACTGCCTTATTCCCAACATCTCTATTTGTTCCAGGTTCTCAATCATGCTCATGCCATATTTTGTCCGATATCTCTTATCTAGGTTTGTCAATCGTTGACATGGGAACGACACACAATTGTGATCACAGTATTTCCCCATCCGTTCAGTGCAGAAACGTAACGTACATTGCCTGCTGCATTTTGTATCTGGCGTGAGACAACCATCACATTTATTCTTGTCCCTTACATATCCTATGCAAAGCCGGCAGTTCATTCCGCAAGGTGCAATATCCGATAGCTTGGTTCCTGAATTCATATGGATTGATAATTCTTTCTATATGCAGAGCGGCGGAATTAAGCCACCGCGCAAGCGTTCGGTTTCAATTATTTGTTATGCATATGGCAATTCCAATCTAAACAAATGGAAAGTTGTCTACAGTTAATTTCGATTACTTCCTGAATGAAATTCGATCGACGATTACAGATTAAAATCAATAGTCCAATTGATGACTTCGTTTACTGCTTTATTATTTTGGATACCTGGCCCCCAGTCTGGAGCCTCAATAATTAATCGTAAGGCTTCAATGGAGAAATCATTATGGTTAGATCCAAACACACTGGGTTCTCTCACCTCGCCTTTTTCATCAATTCTAAATTGTATTAGTACTTGCCCTTCAATACCTTCATATTTCGGATAAGCTGGGTAAATCAGATTTTCATTGATATATTTTTTGAATTCAGCCCGATAATCTCCTCCATTATAGGTTGGCGGAATCTCCGGGCTTGTGACTGGGATAGGCTTAACTAACCGCTCTTTAGTCATATAGGTGTGCACCACATCATAATCAATAATTCTCGGGGTACCATACAGTGTCTTACCGTAAGAATCCGTTTTGGTGTCAAAATATATCCATTCCCCAATTAATATATCATTATCGTAACTTCCAACTGCAGTAAGATGGCCAGAAGAAGAATAGAAACTAAAAATCCCTGACTTGATTAAAGGCTTTTTCGATTTCAGGAATCCACTATACAAGATTAAGCCATCATTTCTAATTTTTGTAATCGCGTAAATATCCGTATTAAGACGCTTAACAAATACATCAGAATTTGCAGAACAACCATCTTGAGAAATGCCATGCAATGAAATGGTTAAAAATGCAATCTGAAAAATCACAAGTCTACTCATAATTTACTTTCATTTATCAATGATACTTCTAATAGACATCGGTGGAACTAAGCCGCTGCAGCGTGGCGCGGGCTTTGCTCTTTTCGCGTGACATGCATTACGGGCGGCTTTAGTGGATTGTTATACAACTTATATACAGCCTATATTTTTTTCTACTCTCATTATTATTCCTGTTTTTCAAATAAATCCGAATAAAACGCCCGCACATAATTCTCAGGTATCCTGTCAACCGGATATGATCCGTGCATCAGCACATGAACCCACCGACCATCCTGTTTTTCAAGAACCCCAGTTTGAAATACATTTTCAAGACAGAATTCCTTGCCCTTCAAGGAACCGCAGTCATCAAGAAAACATGAATACCAGGCGACATCACCATCGGAAGAAAACATTATGCGTAAATCTTTGAATTCAAAGCGTGTTCCATGGAAATCAGGATCTTTCCACTGTTCAGCATAAATTTTAAAACTGTCAAGGCCTTCAACTATACTGTTTGAAAACAACCAAAAATGAAACATGTTTTCATCCCAAAGGCGAAACATTTTATCGAAATCTTTCTCTATTGCCCAGCCGATCGATTGTTCGATGGTCTCTTTCACTACTTCATAATCAGTCGATGTATTTCCTTGAGCTGCCCCATTGATGACTAAACCAAGGGAGAAGTACAAAACAAAAGATACCTTTAGAATGTGTTTTTTCATAGCATCGTTATAGTTCAATGTGATTTATAGAAAAGCTGTGGTATTATCTAATGAGTTTGTATAACGGTGGAATTAAGCTGCCGTAGTGTGGCGCGGGATTTAATTTTGGTTGTGCCATGTTGTTATTGTTGTAGCTGGTTGTGAATCGCGTGCCACGCGTGAGCGGTCGGCTTTAGTGATTTGTTAGGTTGTCAGCTTCATTGAAGCCTTAATATCAAGGCTTTTAGGTTTGGGATATCTTCTGATGCAGTTTTCCAAACAACTCCAAGATCGACATCAATGTAATCGTGTATCAAGACGTCACGCATCCCGGCCATATCCGACCATGGAATATCTGGATTCTTTAAACGAAGCTCTTTCGAAACTCGGTTGGTTGCTTCACCAATGACCTCAAGCTGACGCACTACAGCATCTTGCGTCAATTGATCTGATTCAAATGTCTCACGAATCTTACCTGAAATGTAATCAATGATTCGGTTTATGCTATTAAAGATATGGTCGATATAAATGCTATCATCCTTCATTCAAAGATGATTTGGAGATCTTTATAGATATACTGCCGCAATTTCTTGTTCTTCAATGCTGACTCTGTAACTACATCAACTTTCTTCCCCAAAACGCTAGAAAGCTCCCTATGAATTCGAGCAAGATCCAATAGACTCGGGGTATCTCGAAAACTTACAAGGATATCAATATCACTTGCATCACTATTCTCTTGGCGTGCAAAAGATCCAAAAATCCCAATCCTTTCTGGATTATAAGGATGCAAGTAATTGATAATTGCAGTATTTATATCCTGTCGTGTCATTTAAAGCAAAGATAAGTTTTTTCGAAACAGTGGATATTCAGCGATGAAGCCTTTATTGACAACCTAACGGTGGAACTAAGCCGCCGTAGCATGGCGCGGGATTTGCTTTCGCTGCAAAGGGTTTGTCACAATTTAATGCTAATTACTTCAGCTTGCTCTTTTCCATTTTCCGAGCAGTATGATATATTCTCAGAATATCAATCCGCTCCTCGTTTACCAAGTAGTGTACAATGCGGTAATTACCCTCAATTATTTCCCTTATCGAAGTGTCTTCAAATTCTGGCACAATCCTTCCAGAATATGGTTGCCTCATAAGGGACTCGACGCGGTCATATATCTTATTAACTGTGATTTGAGCATATCTCTGAGAATCATCAGAGATATACTTGTGAATATCTTCAAGGTCAGAAAGAGCCAATTGGGTCCAGTTTATTTTGACCATTTGGAGATTGCACTTTTCACATCTTCGTGAGAAACGACATTGTTATCCCTAGACTGCTGAAGTCCATCCTCCACCTTCTGTATGAAGATAAGCTCCTCAATCAGCTCATCGATAGAGAATTTCGATGGAAGCCTATCAATCGATTTCTGTACTGTCGCTTTTGTTAGCATGTGCTTGAATTTGTTATAAAGATACGCATTATTAGATTCTTTTAAAATTAGGCTCTTACACCATATTTATTGATAGATTATCATGCAGTGGAACGGTGGAACTAAGCCGCCATAGCGTGGCGTGGACTTTGCCTTTTTGCAAAGAGCGTGACACGCGTTTCGGTCGGTTTTAGTGATTTGTTATACGACTTACTCCGACCATACCGCAAATTCATTTCCGCTGGGCTCCGAAAAATGGAAGCGGCGACCGCCTGGAAACGAGAAGATCTTCTTCAATATGACACCTCCAGCCTCAATTACTTTTGAGTAAGTGCTTCCAAGATCTTTACTGTACAGCACAATCAAAGCACTGCCTGTTTCTACCTTTGCGCTTAGCTCTGCCTTATAAAAGCCGCCTGCAATACCTGAGTCAGAAAAGGATGTATACTCCGGCCCATAATCCTCGAAGGTCCAGCCAAAGGCTTTAGCGAAAAATGCCTTTGTCGCCGTAATATCTCGAGCAGGATATTCTACATAGTTAATCTTCTCATGATTGTCCATAATTTTATTTTAGTCGTGTAAAGGTAGAACTAAGCCGCCGTAGCGTGGCGCGGGCTTTGCCGTTATTTGTCACCTGCGGTGACTCATGAGCTCGCTTCGCTCGGTTCTGCAAAGGGCGTGCCGCGCGTCACGGTCGGCTTTAGTGATTTGTTGTGCCATGTCATCTCCTTAACACAATTCCTATTGTTGTCACAAATGAACGATTGTAGACCTTAGCCTGATCCAAAGATTCATTTGCATAGGTATTCATCAATCCATGATGGTACTTCCCAGAAAGGCGTAGACTGATTTTTGAATTGAGATCATATTCCAGACTTATGCAACCGGTTATCCCCAAGTCGCAATTTGAGGTATACTCATTTCTTTTCCTGGTCTCGCTCGTGTTCTCATTCATACCCACTGGAATTGCGGGATCAGTGATTAGCTCATGATCACCTGGATCGATATATACATAGTTGTGGTCGTAAATATTTGAGAATAGATAGTATGAAATGAATGTGCCACCACAAATGGAAATGCTCAGGGTATTGCCTGTGTGGTATCCAAATAACAGATCAGCATTTAAGTAGGAATCACTAACTTTCCAGTCTGCGCCCATATAGCTGTTCTCATATTCAGTACCGTTAATGCTCAGTGTAGACTCATCCTCAAAACGATACCCCCGTTGCAATATCCCGAGATCACCTTCAATAAATACATTTGAATTGAGTAACAGCCTGACAAAGAGTTCACCTGCATAACCGGGTTCGAAATCATAATCAACCGGTAAAAAGTCTATTGCCTTTATGCTTGAAAGGGTCATTCCGCCCGAAATACCATATGAAACTTGCTTTTGGGCATAGGAAGAAACTGATAAGGGGAGTATTATGAGTGCTAAAAGTGTTTTTTTCATGGGTAGAACATATATTCTACTGCCTTTTGGAGAAATTCTTCTTCAGGGAACATCGTTTTTCTCAATGCTTCGCCACGCGACTCCCAGGATTATCAGTTGAGAGTGCTGCTAGTATTCTGCCTTGTTTTCAAGTTACAAAAAACTATGAAGTTGCAAACAGACCATGATCTACCTGAACAGCAGCGGAGCCAGCTCGGAGAGGTAGATCCGCCAGTTGCTCCAGGTGTGTCCCCCGCCGGTCTCCAGATAGACAACCTCCATGTCATGCCTTTTCATCTCCTCCACCAGGTTCACCGCTGCATCGTGCAGGAAGTCATCCGTACCGCATCCGACCCAGTAGAGCTGGTACCCGTATTCCTTCAGGTGCTGCATGCGGGCTTCCACATCCTGGAACCAGTTCCGTCCGGAACGGTCTTTTCCTGTGATCCCCATGCTCATCACCCCGTAGTAACTGAACATTTCCGGGTGATCGAATCCCAGGTTCATGGTCTGCATGCCTCCCATGGAGAGACCTGATACCGCCCTGTTCTCGCTGCCTGCCAGGGTCCGGTAATGTTTCTCCACAAAGGGGATCACATCTTTCACCAGGCTTTCTTCAAAACGGCGCGTTCCCATCTCAAATATGCCACCCCTTTGTCGTGCTTCTTCCAGCACGGGCTCTTCTCCCGGTGCGGCCGCATCTCCCGGGTTGCCGTTGGTCATCACAACGATCATGGGCCTGCAGCGTTTCTCCGCGATCAGGTTGTCCATGATCTGGCAGGTCCGGCCCAGGGTGGTCCAGGCATCCTCGTCCCCCCCGCCTCCATGGAGCAGGTACAGCACCGGGTACCGGTCCCCGCTCTCCGCATACCCGGGGGGAGTGTATACATACATCCGCCTGTTCATTTCCAGGGTGGGCGATTCATACCATACTTTGGACAGGGTGCCATGGGGCACATCCCTGACCATGTACAGAGCCGATCTCTCTCCGGGTATCAGCAGCATGCTCTCGAACCTTCTTCCGTCGCGTACCACACTGGTATTGGCCGGATCAAGCACCTTCACTCCATCCACGTAAAAGGCATAGGTATAGATCTCCGGCTCCAGCGGTCCCGCCGTGACCGACCACAGCCCGGTGTCATTCTTCACCAGCGCAACGTTCTCTCCCCATCCCATCCATCCCCCGTTGAGCAGAATCTCCGAAGCCGCGGGGGCAAAAAGATTGAATGTAACGCTGCGGTCGGCATGGATTTGCGGCGATTCCACCCGGCTGAACCGCCAAGGGGCCTCCTGGCCGGTGACATTCGCAGACAGCATGAACATGATACCCAGGAACGTAAGTAGTTTATTTTTCATCAGGATTCGATTTTATAAGAATTTTCGGTACATTTATGGAAAGCGCGTATGGAACGGACTTCTGTTTAAAGTTAATCAAACAGGAGCAGTTCCTGACCGGAATCGGACAAAACATTCATTAAAAAACACCTGTCATGGATCTATCAGAAAAATTGCTTCCTGCGGGAAAACTTGCGGGACTTATTTTGCTTGGCATCTTCCCGTTGATCTTTTTTCACTCCTGTACACCGCGGCAGGGAAGCGGCGTGGAGGAAGACGACCAGGTGCTTTTCGTGGGGGATGACATTGCCATTGCCGAGACTGCATACGGAAAGGTTCAGGGATTTATCCTACGCGGGATCTACCAGTTCAGGGGGATCCCCTACGGGGCGGATACCGGTGGCAAGAACCGGTTTATGCCTCCGCAGAAACCGGAACCCTGGGAGGATGTGTACCCGGCAGTCTGGTGGGGCAATTCGGCGCCCCAGATCATGGAAGGCAGGTACGACAATGCGTGGGCATCCTTCGTGGACCACTGGAATTATGACGCGGTCAGCGAGGACTGCCTGAAACTGAATGTCTGGACCCCGGCCCTGGCGGACGGGAAGCAGCGGCCTGTCATGGTCTGGTTCCACGGCGGCGGCTACACCAACGGGAACGCGATCGAGCAGGACGGATACAAGGGTGAGAACCTGAGCCGCAAAGGGGATATCGTCTTTGTATCGGTGAACCACCGGCTCGGGCCCATCGGCTTTTCAGATCTCTCCGGGGTGGGCGGACCGGAATATGCCAGCTCGGGAAATGTGGGCGCGCTGGATATGGTGGCCGCCCTGGAATGGGTGCATGAGAACATTGCCGCTTTCGGGGGAGATCCGGATAACGTGACCATCATGGGCCAGTCAGGCGGAGGGGCCAAGGTCTGTGTGCTCCTGGCCATGCCGGCAGCCGAAGGATTCATCCACAAGGCAGTGCCGCTGAGCGGATCCACCATCGGGGCCATCGACCGGGAATACAGCAGGAAAGTGGGTGAATATATATTGAAAGAGGCAGGACTTACCCCGGCGGAAATCGATAAACTTCAGGAGATGCCCTGGAAAGAATACATTCAGCTGGCCAACCTGGCGGCCAGGAAGTATGCGCAGGAAAAGGGAGAAAGCGGCCGGATGCGTGGAAGCTTCGGTCCGGTCGCCGACGGGGTGCATATTCCGGAAGGGCCATTCTTTTCAGATCCCGCCGGGCTTTCTTCCGGGGTGCCCATGCTGATCAGCTCCACCTTCCATGAATGGTCCATGGCCCGGAACAACCCGGAACTGGAGGAGATTTCCGCAGAAGAAGCCATCAAGATGCTTGGGGAACAGGGAGGGTTCCGCGTAAGCCTGGGTGAACATGCGGCAGAAGTGTATGATGCATATGCAGCAGCCTTCCCGGACGCCAAACCGATAGAGATTCTGACCATGATCAGCAGCAACCGCAAAGGGGTTATCCGGACGGCCAGTGCCAAGGCCGGTCAGCCGGCTCCGGTGTACGTGGCCTGGTTCGGATGGGAACCGCCCCTGTTCAGCGGCCGCATGAGGGCTTTTCATTGCCTTGACATCTGTTTCTGGTATGCCAATACCGATCTGATGCTCACCCATACGGGTGGGGGCAAGCGGCCCAGGGAGCTGTCTGAAAAAATGTCCGGAGCCCTGCTGCAGTTTATGCATACCGGGGATCCCAATGGCGGCGGACTCCCGCAATGGCCGGCATACACCGTGGAAAACGGGGAGACCATGATCCTGAACGATGTGTGCGAGGTCCTGAACGATCCTGACAGGGAAGCGCGCAGCACCATTCCGGATTAGGCTGTATCCGGCCGGTTCAAAGCAGGAATGAAAGCTTTCTTTTTAATCCTGTATTGACCTCCCTGATCACCGCCTCCACTTCCGTATCGGAGATCTGCTTGATCCCGGCAATTTCCTGCACCGTCATCTGGTTGACCAGGTAGAGGTCCATGATCGTTCTTTTGAAGACCGGCAGCTTCGCCAGTTCTTTTTCGATCAGGGCGTGTATTTCTTCCTGGTTGATCCTCAGGGTGATCTCATCGAGGAAACTGTTCTCGTCCTCTCCGTAAATCAAATCTTCAGCCGAATACATGTCAGTCATCTCCTCATAACCATCGATCTCTTCCAGGGGGATGATCTCGTTTTCCGCGTCCACCGTGAAAGATTCCTCAAGCGAACGGTATTCTGCATCCACGAGCTTATCCAGCTGTTCGAAATGGGTTTCTTCAAATTCCAGTTCCCGGAATTTTTCTTCCAGGATCTCATCTGCGAGATAATAAAGCCAGGTCCGGATTTGCTGCTCACCCGCGGGGATCTGATCAAATTTATCATAAATGCGCACGTATAACTCATCGAGCAGTTCCTGGATCTTGAATTTTCCCCGCCTGATCGCAGTGGTCATTTCCGCCGATTTGATCCTGCGCCGCATATAACCTGACACATCATCCAGGATGATCTTCAGCAGTTGATTGAAAATCGTTTTGTCTTCCTCCCTCCTCAATTCCTGGAGTTCGGCCAAATGATCCATAAAAGATTCATACTGCTGGTTTTTGCGCTTATAGAGGAAAGCTTTCCTTTCCTTGTGTATTTTTTTGCTGACGGTCAGCCTCATCCGGTCGAATAAAGCATGGAGCAGTGATTCGACGTTCGGCCCTTTTTCCTTGATGTAAACCATTTCCCCTTTCAGGTTTACCACTGCCGACACAATGTAGTTGTTTTTGTCTGCCGCGTTGAAATAGAGATCCGCCACCACAGTCTTCGGATAATTGCGGGTAATCTTACCCATTCGCTCGATCTGCCTGTCGACGATCGCTCTGGCTTTTAACCGCTCATGTTCGCTTATGATTGATTTTTCATTATGGATGATGCATTTCATGGCTTCAGGATTTTTTCATTCATCTCCCAGCAAAGACCATACCGTTGGAACCTGACCAATTCTGAAAATTTGCTGTTACAGGCCACATGTCATCTTGTCCTGAATAAACGAAAAATACATGTCATTATGACTCATTCCGGGGGGATGAATCCCCTTGAACCCGCCGCTGGCATACCCTTTGAGATAAACAGGGTGAAAACTTGAACGCATTGTCTAACAAATAAAAAAGGAGGTAACCATGACACTGGCAAGATTATCAAACAACTGGTTTCCATCGGTTCCTTCCATGCTCGATAAGTTCTTTGAAGGAGACCTGATGGATTGGAATACCTGGAATTTTGCAGGTACCGATTCAACCCTTCCTGCTGTCAATGTGAAAGAAAATGATAACGAATACAAGATCGAAGTGGCAGCTCCGGGGTTGAACAAGAAAGATTTCAAAGTGAATTATGACAACGGCAGGCTGACCATCTCTTCTGAGAAGAAGGATGAACGTGAGGAAAAGGACGGGAATAGGATCACCCGCCGGGAATTCAGCTACCAGTCTTTCCAGCGGTCATTCACCGTTCCTGAAGACGCGGTGGATGCGGAAAAGATCGATGCGAAATACACCGACGGGATTCTGCACCTGACCCTCCCCAAACGGGAAGAAGTCAAACCCAGACCTGCCAAGCAGATCAAGATCTCTTAATGAGGGAATCTCGGTACCTTTCCGGGGATCCAATAAAAAAGATGGGCCGGCATATCAGCCAGGCCCATTTTTTTGGATATAAATACGTACTTTTGCGGCAGGCGTGATTTAAGATATTGTTCTCCCCTGCACTTTCTTTTGAATCCCGTTTTAATATTTTTTCAATGCGGCAACTGGTCATTACACAACAAATAACCCAGCGTAACGAAGCTTCCATTAACAGGTATTTCCAGGAGATCAGCAAATATCCGATGATCTCCGCCGAGGAAGAGGTGGAATTATCGGTCAGGATCAGAAAAGGTGATAATGATGCCCTGAAAAGGCTCGTTCTTGCCAACCTGCGTTTCGTGGTCTCTGTGGCAAAGCAATATCAGAACCAGGGATTGTCATTTCCCGACCTGATCAATGAGGGAAACCTGGGACTGGTAAAAGCAGCCGGCAAATTTGATGAAACACGGGGCTTTAAATTCATCTCCTATGCGGTATGGTGGATCCGGCAGTCGATCATCCAGGCGATCTCCAACCAGACCCGGGTCGTCCGTCTTCCCATAAACAGGCTTTCCTCCATCAATAAGATCTCCAGGGCCATCCCCCACCTTGAACAGGAATATGAAAGGGATCCAACCATTGAAGAGATCGCCGGATACCTTGAACTTACAAAGGATGAGGTGAAAATTGCCAATCATATCAAAAGAAGGCAGATATCCCTGGACATGCCCTTGTCGGAGGAAGGTGACAACGATTATAATCTCTATGACCGCATGCAGGCCGGCAACATACCTTCGCCCGATAATAACCTGCTCCTTGAATCCGTGGCGACGGATATTGGCAGGGCCATGAAAAAACTGACCCGCAGGGAAGCAGACATACTGACCATGTCCTACGGACTGGCTGGTTCGCCCGTGCATACGCTGAAGGATATGGCACAACAGCTGAATATGACCACGGAAAGGGTCAGGCAGATCAGAAGCGGGGCGCTTCATGCAATGAAAACCCTGCTGAAAGGCACGCACGTGATGATGGAGTAAAATTCATGTTTATTGTAATAAGCTGGATTTAAATACGTATTTTTGCAAAAACCAAAGAAAATACTACATGGGTCGATCGCAGGAGACATTTAATAAAAAAGAAGTAAGGAAGAAAAAAGAAAAGAAGCGGAAGGATAAAGAGAAAAAAAGGCTGGCCAAGAAAGATACCGATAAAAGGAGCGGCCTTGACGACATGATCGCCTATGTGGATGAAAAAGGAAATATCACTTCCACCCCTCCCGATCCCCAGAAAAAAGAGAGCCCCAAGCTGGAAGACATCGAAGTCAGCGTTCCCAAGAATTCCATCAGCAGACCCGACCCCATCAGAAACGGAAGAGTAACTTTTTTCAATGATTCCAAGGGATTCGGATTTATCGAAGATTCCGAAACCCGTGAGCGTGTATTTGTCCATATCAACAATACGGAGGAAGAGATCGCAGAAGGAGACCGTGTGACCTTTGAAGTGGAATCGGGTCAGAAAGGTCCCTCGGCTTTCAACGTAAAGATCAAAGAATAAGCCTCCGGCCGAACGTCGATAAAATCCCCCCATCCGTCGATTAAGTTTTCATACCCCGTTTTTGCAGGATAGCTTTGTCCTCAAACAACTGCCGGAGCGATAATTACTCCCTGATGCAGTACAGGCGTTCCACCCCCCTGAAAATATAGGCATCCGGCGTGGCAGCAACAGATGCCCAGAACCTGTCATCCAGCGAGTACCTTGCCAGCACCTCAAACTCCTTTCCGGCCTGAAGCACGGAGGTCATCCCTTTCTCGTCATAGAAATATATCTTCCCGTCATGGGCCCATGGAGAGGCCCAGCAGGCACCCGCATCCTCCACCTTCTCCCGGTAAACGAATGCACCTGTTGCAGGGTCAATGCAACTGACCTCCCCTCCCCTGCTGCTGAGCATATAAAGCAGGCCATCATACAGCAACGGAGACGGATTTCCTGTTGGCGCGTCCAGGTTAAACCAAAGAATTCCGGGACCTGCTTCAGAACCTTCCCCGGGGGTGAGGTCCCCTTCAGCCCCGGCCTTTACCGCGAACAGGGTGCCCGGGATATTCCTGAAACCGGCATTACCCAGGTACAGGTATTCTTTGTCCGCCACCGGTGAAGGAATGCTGTATCGCCCGGCCATAAAAAGTTCCCAAAGAATCTTTCCTGTTTCCGGATCATAGGAACGGGCTGTTTCTCCGCCCGTTACCAGTTCGGTACGCATACTGTTCTCCCAGATAAAGGGCGTGCTGTAGCTGGTCTTTTCCCTTCGGTCGCTCCTCCACTTTTCATCACCGGTGGCTGCATCAAGCGCCACCAGGAAAGACTGCTCCTCGTTATCCACCTGCACGTAAAGCACACCTTTATGCAAAACGGGCGAGGAGCCGGTACCCCAGCCGTTCTGGGTTTCAAAAGCCCCCAGATCTTTTTCCCACAGTAGTTTGCCATCCATGTCATAGCAGAAAAGTCCGTGCATACCGAAGTAGGCATACAGCCTCTTCCCATCTGTAACAGGAGTTTCGGATGCATAGGTGGTGGCAGGGTTCTTACTCACCCTGGGATTTCCCCTCCTGGCCACTTTTTTCCAAATTTCCTTGCCTGTTATAAGGTCAAGGCAGATGACCTCCCACCTGTAAATATCCTGCATAAAACCACGGTCATCCTGCGGAGGGCCGGCCGGCTGACCCGCTCTCTGCTCCGGCCTGGGAGTAATCTCCTCCGGAATGTCTGCGGTGATGAACACCCGGTGACCCCATACCACCGGGGAAGACCATCCCTCACCTTCTATGTCATAGGTCCAGGCCACATTGTTACCCTCCCCCCATTCGGCGGGCAGTTTCTTTACCCTGACCACCATATCCTGATCCGGCCCCCTGAACTGGTTCCAGTTATCCGCACATGAGGTGATTACAGCGGCCAACGCAAACAGCGCTACCGGCCTGGGCGCCCAAAAACATTTGTTGTTTTCCATATCTATTTAATTGAATGCGTATTGACGATGGTTGTTGGCCTTTAAAATAAAACTAATAATTGAATTTCCGGCTGATCTTGCGATCAAATTTCCCAAAGAATATGGCAGCCGGCGACCGGAGTAAATATTTGATTTCGTATCTTGTTTAATTGTCTTCAGCGTTCTGTTTTCATATAAGCTCAAATACCTGTGAAACACCTGAAAAACGAGCATGAACTTCTTTAATCATAAATTTAAACGGATGAAAAACAGGTCATTACTTCTTTCCATTGTTGCCCTTGCCGTTTCCCTGTCTCTCCATGCACAGGGAAAAAGTGCCAAGCCCGTCACCCCGAACGCTTCCGAAGAGGCGGTGGCGTTACTGGACTATATCTATTCCATTTCCGGGGAACATACCCTGTCGGGGCAGCACTGCGCCCCGCTGGTGGGATCCACCAGGCTGTCGGTGGTACACAGAACGACCGGTCATTATCCGGCACTGTTCGGCCAGGATTTCGGATTCAGCTTTCCCGGTTACTGGGACGGGATCAATTACCGGCAGCGGATCGTGGATGAGGCCATCCGGAGGCACCATGAAGGCTTTGTCATCACCATCATGTGGCACGCAGTCCCCCCCACGCAGGATGAACCGGTATCTTTCCGTGAGTCGATCCAGGGCGACCTGACCGATGAGGAGTGGCAGGAGCTGGTCACACCCGGGACCATGCTGAACGAGCGGTGGAAGTCCCAGGTGGACGTGATCGCCTGGTTCCTCAAGCAGCTCCATTATGCAAAAGTACCCGTTCTCTGGCGCCCATACCACGAAATGAACGGAGGCTGGTTCTGGTGGGGCAAAAAAGCCGGGGAGAACGGGTATAAAAAGCTGTGGCGGATGATGTTCGACCGTTTCGTGCATTTCCACGGCCTGAATAACCTGATCTGGGTATACAACACCAACGAATTCAAGGAAGGTGTGGATCCGCACGGCACCTATTACCCGGGTGACGACTATGTGGACATCCTTGCCACCGATGTCTATTCGGAAGGATTCAACCAGGTGAATTATGACCAGTTGCTCGAATTGGCCGGAGAAAGGCCCATCGCACTGGGGGAGGTGGGTGATAATCCGTCGCCTGAAAAACTGGGGGAACAGCCGCGGTGGACCTGGTTCATGAGCTGGGGGGAGCCGGGGGGTTTCGGAAGAGATCCCGGGAATACCTACCGGCTGTATGGAAGCGAACGCATCATCACCCTGGAGGAACTGCCATGGGTGGAGCTTGAGGATCCGTACATACACCACCCCATCCTTCAATAATTGATCCCTAAAATCAAGGATGAATTCCAGAGAAAGGGTACGGGCATCGCTGAACTTCGGGCAGCCGGACAAAATACCGGTTGATTTCGGGGGACACCGCTCCTCCGGAATTTCTGCCATCGCGTATGCCCGGCTCAAGGAATCCCTGGGAATTGCATCGGGCGACATCTATGTGTATGATATGATCCAGCAGCTGGCCATTATCGAAAAACCTGTGCTGGACAGGTTCGGCGTAGATACCCTGGAGCTGGGCAGGGCCTATCTGCTGGAGGATCATGCATGGAAGAGCTGGGTGCTTCCGGACGGTACGCCCTGTAAGATCCCGGCCATGGTGCAGGTGGAACAGAAAGGGGGCGACTGGTATCTTCTGTCCGAAAGCGGGGTCCCCCTGGGTGTGCAGAAGAAAGGCTGCCTTTATTTTGAACAGGTTCATTTCCCCATGGCGGACCGGGATTTTTCCGGCCAGGATTTCGGGGACCTGGAGGAGCAGATGAAACAGAACCTCTGGTGCGCCGTCCCGGGACCGGGATCACACCTGGAGCTGAACGTGGCAGGATTGCGCATGCTGGCCGAAGGTGCAAAGAAGCTACGCGAATCCACAGACCGGGCGATTATCGGCCTGTTCGGGGGAAATCTTTTTGAAACCCCGCAATCGCTGTTCGGAATGGACCGCTACCTTGCTTATATGGCCCTGTATCCCGAGGCCGTCATCCGGCTGTCGGAAAAACTATGTGAAATACACTGCAGGGATATGGAGAAATGGCTGGGGGCGGTGGGTCCATATATCGATGTGATGCTTTTCGGAGATGACCTGGGGTCCAACCAGGGTCCGCTCATCGATCCCGGAATGTACAGACACTATTACAAGCCGTACCACAAAAAGATGTGGAACCTGGCTAAGCAGCTGGCCCCGCATGTGAAGATACTCCTCCATTCCTGCGGTTCCATTGAACCTTTTCTTGAAGATTTGATCGAGGCCGGACTGGATGCGGTGAATCCGGTACAGATCAGCGCCATGAGAATGGACCTGCAGGCACTGAAAAGCAGATACGGAGGGCGCATTACCCTGTGGGGCGGGGGATGCGATACCCGGACCATGCTCGGGGATGCCAGCCCCGGAAAGCTGGAGGAGCATGTCAGACGCCAGCTGCAGATCATGAAAGGCAGCGGCGGATTCGTGTTCCAGGCAGTCCATAATATACTTGCGGACATTCCCCCGGAAAATATCATACGGATGTTCGATACCGTTCTGGAATACAGGTAAACATCCCGGTGCCCGCCTGCCAGCGTTGTGATCCCCGCTTACCAGCGTGGCCTGATGCCCGGGGCGTAGGGAAAATTGAGCCGCATATATTCCTCCAGGTCTCCCTCGGGCTGTTCGATCTCCACCGGGAAAGGCATTCCCGAGTATTGCTGAAAATAGAGCAGGCAGGCATTCCGCCACCACCTGGCCTCTGTTTCCTGGATCCTGAGCAGCATGAGGGTCCTGTCGAAACGTTCCTGGTCGATCCTGCCTTCGACCTGCTTCCAGCTTGCTTTCATCCGGGTAACCGTTTTCACCCCATCATCATACTTCAGGCACAATTCTTCCCACAGGGAACGGCCGGATTTCATGGTATAATCCCACGGAAGATGATGGAACCATAGCAGGTATTCCTCCGGGCATGTTTCCGGATCGGAGTATTTTTCTTCAATTTCGGGGGCATACTGACTGAGCGCATCGCTTCCCGAGGCAGTCCTGTCAAAGCCGATACCCAGGGAGTCCGCCTTATGATAATAGACCGATGTCCAGTCAGGCCTTCCCCTATTCACCCACGGTCCCGGGCCGTAGTGGTGATTCACGCCCATGATATGGTGCAGTCCCAGGGGGGTCATATAATTGACGGCCGCCTCCCTGGAAACCAGCATGATCTCCCTGATCGTCTCCAGCAGGGCAGGATCGGTTCCGAAGGTAAGCCTGATCCATTCCCCGGCCAGCTGTTCCGAAGTAAGCCGGTGATCCCATGCCAGTCGCCCGTAAGCATACCAGTTGGACTGCCCGAAGGGATGACCGGTCCAGTTCCTGTCGGTCCCTATATTGGACACGCCGGCCATGGCGGACCGGTCCCTGCCGTTAAGCGATCCGTCGATGATCCGTGCCACAGTGGCACCTTCATGGGGCATGTAGGTATCCGCATCCAGGCATTCCTTAAACAGCGGTGCCATATAAACCAGGTGGGTTGCCTGTCCCAGGTATTCCTGGGTGATCTGGAACTCCGGGGCCAGGGCGGTTTCGGGCATGGCCCCGAACAGGGGATGAAAGGGTTCACGGGGCTGAAAGTCAATGGCTCCGTTCTTCACCTGGATGAAGACATTTTCATGGAACTTGCCGTCATATGGGACAAATTCATTGTAGGCCTGCTTGGCCCTGTCCTCTTCGATTTCCGCGCTGTATACAAAGGCACGCCACATCACGATCCCCCCGTGGGGAGCCACCGCCTCTGCCAGCATGTTCGCCCCGTCGGCATGGGAGCGGCCATAATTCTGCGGCCCGGGCTGTCCTTCCGAGTTGGCCTTCACAAGGAACCCCCCGAAATCGGGAATGGCGGCATAGATCTCATTCACTTTGTCACTCCACCATGCACGGACTTCCGGGACCAGCGGATCGGCGGTGGAGAGTCCGCCCAGCTCAATGGGCGCACTGAAACGCGCCGTCAGGTATACCTTCAACCCGTATGGCCTGAATACATCCGCCAGTGCGGCCACTTTCTCGATATACCGGGGGGACAGGACAAGGGCATTGGCATTGACGTTGGTCACCACCGTCCCGTTGATCCCGATGGAAGCATTTGCCCGCGCATAATCCACATAACGGGGATTGATATACACAGGAAGCTTGTGCCAGTCCCAGATGGAAAAGCCGGCATAACCTCTTTCAACGGTCCGGTCAAGGTTATCCCAGTGGTTCAGAAGCCGGTATTGGATCCTGGGCACCTCTTTGACCGGCAGAGCAGTCAGGACTGAGCCTGCCTGGAGCTCCCTGAGCAGGTGAAATGTGCCATAGAGTGCGCCTGCCGGTTCATTGGCTGCGACAGTCAGATATTCCTTTCCCTCATAGGATGCATATCCAATGAAGAACCCCTCGCTACCCAGGCCTTCGAGCTGTTCCTTCATCACATCATTATCCAGGATTTTGCAGGCCCCTGGAGTTCCGATCACCAGGCTTGCCCGATCAGAAAATTCTCCCGCGCAGGAAGCGGGCGCGCCGAGCATTCCCAGGCTCGCTTTCTTGATCTCCTCCCCGATTGCCTCCGCGGTCGAACCGGGAATCCCGACCACCACATGGTCCAGGATTCCACCGATGTACTCCCTGTGCGCCGGTTCCTGCACCGGGGCATACCTCAGCCACAGTCTGTATCCGTCTTCCGCGTAACTGTTCAGGCCTGAAAGCAGGGTAACAAGGCTGATTGCAAGTATTTTTCTGGCTTTCATTGGAATTGAAATTAAATTAAATCCTCATTTCAAAGCCGAAGGATGGCCATTGACAAGAAACCCTTCAATTTCCACCATCAATTCATCACGGCAAATATCTGCCTCGATCCAGACACAGGGCACATTGCCGTATTTCTCCCGGCAGTATTTCAAAACCACCGGGTAATCCTTCCGGTCCTTGAGATAAACCCGGATGTAATCAAACACGAAATCTCCGCTCCGGATGCCTTTTTCCTCGAGATTCTGCGGCGCAATGAGCTGTTCTATGTTATCGATGGTGTAGAGAGTTTGCAGATCTGTATTCCCCGGATAGACCACATGCGGGCCCCGGATGGCCGCCGTACCAGATACGAATACCATATCCGTGCCGTGTACTGACAAATACCGTCCTCTTTCAAATTTCGGAGTGGATTTCACCCGGTCCAGCGCTTCCCCTTTCAACAGTTCCTGGGGGTACAGATAGGCCGGGACCTGCTCCGGGTTATCGATGGGTCCGGTGATTGCGCCGGAACCTGTTGCGGCGATGTACTCGATAAGGATCCCGTCACCGGAAGTACCGATCCCGGTAGCTGCCGGAAAACCCTTTCCCTCAAACTGGTCTCCATAATGCTTCGCACGTGCCTCATTGAAAAGCTGGTAATGCTGGTAAGGTCCTTCAAACCTGAGTATCCCTGCGATGTAGTTCCACTGCCTGACGATATTTCCCATGGAAAAGCCGGTCGCTGACAGGAGTCCCTCAAGCCCTGAAAATGCTTTCACCGAATTGGTCCTGTATGCATCCTCACCGGCAAAAGAGAAGCCGGTAGAAATTTTCACCCCGTCCCTGCTGAAAACCAAAGCCTCTCCTTCACCTGTGGAATGAAAGCCGGAGTCCCACGCTGCCGGATCGAAATAATAGACCTCCATGACCACGTCGTGCTGGACGGGAGGCTGATCGAGCAGGATCACCAGCATATCGCGGTGAACAGTCGCCTTAACCAGGTCCATAATCTCCGTCAACCCAAAGCCATCCTGTGCGGACCGTTCGTGGTTCAGAAAAAGGATGGCCTTATAAATGGAAGACCTGGTGAGGCCCTTTGCACCGCACTTCACAAGCAACTGGTCCAGGCAGCTTTTCACCTGGTCCGCGAGCCGTACCTCTTTGGATAACGGCCTGAGGATAAACATGTCTCCGCCTAATAATTTCATTCTTTCCGTTCCATTCAGTGTCCGGATGATTGATTATCCCGGATATCCTGCGTTCAAATTTAACTTTTTTATCCGCACAATTAGTACACACTTGTTCTTCCACGAAATCCAGTTGCATGGAAATAGACATGGAAGTAAGGAAACAGGCAGCCCGGTTTTACCTGGCCGAAATACCATGATAGCCAAAAACAATCGCATCAACATGTCATAATTTTTATTTAGATTATTTAAATTTGATATATCCATAGTATGAATGAAATTTTGATTAAAATAAACACGAAGGAGAATCTAAAGTGATCATGCATATGCCTGAAAGGAGAATATATGGTCCGGTACCCTCCAGAAGACTGGGCAGAAGCCTGGGCGTAAATAACATTCCCTTTAAAATCTGCACCTATTCATGCATGTACTGCCAGCTGGGCAAAGCAGTCAGGGTACGGGAGTCCAGGCAGGAGTTTTATAAGCCCTCAGAATTGCTCGATGAAACGAAAATGGTCCTGAGTAATATTCGGAACAGAAATGAATATCCCGACTATATCACTATCGTTCCGGATGGAGAACCTACACTGGATCTTAACCTGGGCATTCTGATCAAGAAACTCCAGACTCTGGGAACCCCGGTTGCGGTGATTTCAAATGCTTCCTTGATCCATCTGCCCGAAGTTCAGGATGCATTATTGCTGGCTGATTATATTTCTTTGAAAATCGACACGGTAAATACCGAAACATGGAGAAAAATAAACAAACCTCACCGGGCCCTGAAATTGAATGAAATAATCTCCGGGATTCATTCATTTGCGGACAGGTATTCAGGTACGCTGGCAACCGAAACCATGCTTCTGCAGGGGATCAATGATTCACAAAAAGAAGTGGATGATATTGCCCGGTTTATTGCAGCAATAAGCGTTGACAAAGTTTACCTTGCAATTCCGACTCGCCCTCCTGCATACAAGGAAGCCATTCCCGCTGATGAGCAAGCATTGAATCAGGCATACCATATATTTGAGGCGAATTCCCAGGCTGTTGAATGGTTGATCGGTTATGAGGGAAACGCTTTTTCTTCAACCGGCAATTTCAGGGATGATCTGTTAAGCATTACTGCCGTTCATCCCATGAGGGAAGATGCTGTTCTGGAATTGTTAAATAAGACCCAAGGCAATCCCGACCTGCTGGATGGCCTCATAAAGGAAGATCTGATCAAAAAAGTACTGTATGGCGGCCATACATATTTCCTGAGAAAATTCAGAAAATGAACCTGAAAAAACTTCCAGTCATTCTGTTTGGTATTTTCTTTTTCCCGCTTTTTGGCCAGGACGATACGGTTCTGTCGATTATCTATCATCCCATCGGGGTTTTCCATACGCAGTATACAACCCGGACGGGAGCTCCCCGACAGGGAATTTTAATGCCTGAAACCAAAGGTCAGATCGAAATATTTCCACCCTACCGCAATGCGCTGAATACACTTAGTTTATTTGAATATATTATTGTGCTGTATCATTTCAGTGAGGTTGAGCGATGGGAACCCATCGTAAATCCTCCGGCATCAGATCATGAACATGACTTCGGCCTGTTTTCCACCCGGAGTCCTAAAAGACCGAACCCGATCGGATTATCCATAGTAAAACTTGAAAAAATAAAGGATGGCATATTGTATGTATCCGGGGTAGATGCGTTTGAAGGAACTCCAGTGCTTGATATAAAGCCCTA
>DSEO01000224.1 GCA_011056635.1 Bacteroides sp. | reverse complement strand
TCTCAACCCGGCTTCAAAGGGAGGATTAATCGTCCCGGATGCAACTTCTGACCGGGTAGTTTGTCCTTAGATAGAAACCAAACAACCTCACATGATGAGAACGCTGTTTTCATTCCTGATCCTTGCGGCTGCATGGACAGCATATTCCCAGGATAAAGAGTACCGGACAATTTTCGATCAGCGGGATATGAGGATCTCCGGACTGGGAGGCCCTTTCATGCAATTTACTTCAGTTGCGGGGGAATTCGGCCACATGATGGGCGGAGGTGCGGCGGTTCTTCTCAATGATTTTTTCATAGGCGGGTACGGACTGGGTCTCACCAATGCCATCCCCGATTATGTGAACGATCACTCAAACGACAAGCTAAGTCTGGGACACGGAGGATTCTGGATCGGGTATTCTCTTTTCGGTGAAAAACCCATCCATGCCTGTATCTCCACCCTTGTGGGCTGGGGTGAATTCGGAATCATGGGGTATGATGGTTATTATCCCTTCATCAGGGATAAGATCTTTACCCTGGCCCCTGTCGTTGAACTGGAATTGAACCTGACGCGATATTTCAGGATCGGTGCGGGAGCCACTTACAATATCTACACAGGGCTGGATGAGCAGCGCCACGGTTACAGTTCGGAAAACCTTTCCAGCCCGGGTGGCTTTTTGAGCTTTAAATTCGGCTGGTTCTGACACAGCGTCGGCATCCCTTCGTGTGGCGGCTTTTTGCAAATCTGCAGCGTCCGCATTTCCGGTTTTCACGTTGACGCTCCAGGCAGGCCTCGGAGATTTTTGCGTACATTTGCGCAAACTTGTTCGGTGTGTATAAGGGGACTGTCATTAAATCCACGGGGAGTTGGTTTACAGTAAAAGATGAGCATGAGCGAATTGTACCCTGCACCATCAGGGGAAAATTCAGGATGAAAGGTATCCGTGCCACCAACCCGGTGGCGGTGGGAGATCATGTCCGGTTTGAGCGGCCGGAAGAAAGCCGGACCGGGATTATCACCCACATCGAGGAACGATCCAGTTACATCATCCGGAGATCTTCCAAACTTTCCAAGGAATATCAGCTGATCGCCTGCAACGTGGATGTGGCCTGGCTGATGGTCACCATGAAGCTTCCGCGTACACTGACCGCTTTCATTGACCGTTTTCTCGTATCGGCAGAAGCCTACCGCATCCCGGTGATCATCCTGTTTAACAAGATTGATCTATACGGGGAAGCTGAACGGCAAGAGATGGAATCTCTGTGGAAGATCTACACGGGTATCGGGTACCGCTGCATGAAATTGTCCCTTGAAACGGGCGAGGGAGTTGCGCAGGTTGAAGCGGCCATGAAGGGGAAGGTGAACGTTATTGCAGGAAATTCCGGGGTTGGGAAGACCACCCTGATCAACGTGCTCGATCCTTTCATGAAACTGAAAACCGCCGCCGTTTCGGATGTGCACCAGACAGGGAAACACACCACCACCTTCGCTGAAATGTTCGAACTGCAGAGTGGGATCACGATTATTGATACGCCCGGACTCAGGGGGTTCGGGACCATCGATATAGACCGGAACGAACTATTTCATTTCTTTCCCGAGATTTTCAGGGCCAGCAAGAAATGCAAATACCATAACTGTCTGCATATCATGGAACCGGGATGCATGGTCAAGGAAGCGGTCCGGGAGGGGACGGTCAGCGAATCCAGGTATTTAAACTACCTGATGATGATGGAAGAAGGGGAAGGCAGGTACCGTTGATCAGGTTTCTGCACTGGATAAATTATCCTTTTTTTATGGCATGGGTATGAAAAATAGTTTATAAGTTTATCCTTCATTGATGACCAATTTTTGATGAGCAGAAGCAACCTCATATCAGCCATTATTCTCTTTTTGATCCTTTTACTGAACGGGATCACCATCTACAGCCTGAATAAAAGATACACCCGGTTTTTAAACGAAACACTTCTGGAGCAGACCCGGTTATGTGGAGAGCACATGGAAACCACATTGCTTCAGTTCTCCAGCGATATCAATTATGAACTGAACATGTACAATTATTCCGAGATTTTCGGGGATCCGGAAAAATTCAGGGTTGCCACACAGAGCCTGCGCCTGTTTTATACCAAATACCGTGACCTGATAACCAATATTTCGGTATTCGACAACAAGAAAAATTTTTATGCGCTTTACCTTGAGGCCAATGACAATTTTGCCAAATTTGACAGGTTTGTGGTGGACAGTTTTCCCCGGAAAAAGCAGGAAAGATTGTATTCCCGGGACAGGGTGGAACAGGCAGGCAGCGTATTGAAGTATTATTATCCTTATTTCGGCCAGGACGTGGTGAATGGCAATGTGATGGTGGAAGTGGATATGGAAAAATTTGCAGGGAAGGTTTTTCATCTCTACCCGCGGGGAAACACGCTCCACTGGCAATGGGTGATGGGAGAGGACGGAGCCCTTATCCTGCACAATTTCCCGTCCGATTCTTTCAGGATCGGGGAAGCCGTCATGCTTCGGGACAGTATCCGGGCCGAAATTTCCGGGATATGGCAGCATACCCTGATCGATGCTGACGGGAAGAAAAACAAAGTTTACACGGCCTGTTATCCGCTGAGCATTTATGCAAGGAAAATGGGTGTGATGTTCACGGTGAATAAAAGCAGTTTTTTCGGTTTTTTCATTAACAGGAACCTGCAGGTGGCGATTTTCTCTTTTCTGGCCACACTGGCACTGGTGATCTACCTGCTCATGATGCTTGGCAGGCAGCGAAGGAGGGAAAAGCGGTTGAAGCTTTCAGAGATTATCTTCAGACAGATCATCGAACATTTCCCGGTGGGGATCATGATCATCGATGAGATAAACATCATCCGGAATATCAACAGTGCAGCCCAGAAAATGTTGTTTCTGGGGACATCCGATAACCTGGTGGGAAAGGATTACAGCAAGCAATTCGTGATATCCAACAGGTACCTGCTCAATGACGGGCCCAGTCCTTTCCGGGATGATTCTCATTACCTGTATTATGAGAAAGACGGTATTGAGACGGTCATTTACCGCATCGAGCAAGCGACTTCCATCGGGGGTGAGGAACTGAAACTGATTGCCCTGATCGATGTGTCTCCCATTGAGAAATCACGAAAGGTGGAAGTGGCTGCCAACAAGGCTAAATCGGATTTCCTGGCCGCCATGAGTCATGAGATCCGGACTCCGATGAACGGTATCCTGGGAATGGTCAATGACCTGCTGGAAATGAAAAGCGGCGGGGAAGTAAGATCGAAGATCGAAGTCATCAAACGATCGGCCGATCTGTTAATGACCATCATTAACGATATCCTTGATTTTTCCAAGATCGAAGCAGGCAGGATGATGCTCGAAGAGATCCCCTTCGTACTTTCGGATGAGCTGGAACTGGTCGGTGAGCTGTTCAGGCCGCTTGCCAGGGAAAAGGGCCTGGAGCTGCAGATCGACCAGAAGGAAGATGTCCCCAACAAGCTGATCGGGGATCCTTTCCGTCTGCGACAGGTGATTTCCAACCTGGTGAGCAATGCGGTCAAGTTCACCGAGCAGGGCAGGATCGTTATTACAGCCCAGCTCATGGAATCTTTCAAGAGCCAGGTGAATATCCTGTTTACCGTTGAAGATACCGGGATCGGTATCCCCAGGGACAGGCTTAAGGAGATTTTCGGAAGTTATACCCAGGCCAGGGGCTCGGTGACCAGGAAATTCGGGGGCACCGGGCTGGGCACCACCATTGCCAAGCAGCTGGTGGAACTGATGCACGGGGAGATCTGGGTGGAAAGTCCCTCCGGCATATCATCGAGTGAGGATCAGCCCGGTTCCAAATTCAGCTTTACCATTGAGGCCTATTCCAATGAAAGGATCCCCAAAAAATTCGACTTCGGACATATCAACCGGTTGAGTGAGATCAATTCGCTGATCCTGACCAAAGAATCAGATCCTTCCAAAAACACCATGGCCAGGATGCTGGGAAGATTCGGACTGAACGTGGTGACCAAGATATACCAGGACAGTACCGTGGACAGTGTGATTCATCACCTCCAGGTCAAAAGGAATAATTACCACCTGGTCATCCTGGTGGATAAGAACCAGCTTGATGGTTTTTCACTGGCCAAGGAGTTAAAAAACAACAACCTGACAGATATCTATCCCATCATGCTGGTCAGTTCCAACGATAAAACGGGAAATTATAAGACCTGCAGGAAACTGGGGATCGATTATTATCTGATCGACCCGTTCGAAACCAAGGAGGTATATGATATCCTTCTGGAAAACTTTCCGGGGATCGAGGATCAGAAAAGCCTTGAGCCCATGCTTAATGCATTGCCAACCGAACTGGCAATCCTGGTGGCCGAGGATAACCTGATCAACCAGAAGGTGGCACAATCCATTTTCAAGAATATCGGGTATGAAATTGATATTGCCAGGAACGGCAGGGAAGCGGTGGTGCTGATGGAAGAGAAATCCTATGATGTGGTCTTTATGGACCTGCTGATGCCAGAGATGGATGGTTACCAGGCTACCGAGGAGATCCGGAGGACCGGTCACACCCTCCCCATTGTGGCCATGTCGGCCGATGAAGATGACCATACCAGGGAAGCCGCTTTCAGGGCTGGAATGAATGAATATGTGAGTAAACCGGCCAGGGTGGAAAACATCAAGCAGTTGTTAATTAAATTGTTCTCAACAACCATTTAGATATTTATGCAGTCACACGAATTGGATTACAGGATCATCGGGGATGACATCCAGCTTGTTGAGATTGAGCTGGATCCCATGGAGACGGTTATTGCTGAAGCAGGATCGATGATGTACATGGACAATTCGATCAGCTTTGACACGAAGATGGGTGACGGTTCGAATCCCAGCGAGGGATTGATGGATAAATTGCTTTCGGCGGGGACCAGGGTTCTCACCGGAGAATCTCTTTTTGTCACGCATTTTACCAACCATGGTACCGGCAAACAGCGGGTGGCCTTCTCGGCTCCCTATCCGGGCAAGATCATCCCTGTAGATCTAACACTTCATGGAAGGTCCCTGATTTTGCAGAAAGACAGCTTTTTATGTGCGGCCAAAGGGATCAGGATCTCCATGGTGCTCAACCGCAGGATCGGTGCCGGACTGGTAGGAGGGGAAGGTTTTATCCTGCAAAAACTGGAAGGAGACGGAAGAGTATTTATGCATGCGGGCGGAATGGTGATTGAAAGAAGACTGGAAAACGATATGTTGAAAATTGATACCGGATGCATCGTCGCTTATACACAAGGGATCGATTTTGATATAGTAACTGCGGGTAATCTTCGGTCCATGATCTTCGGCGGAGAAGGTATATTCCTGGCAACCCTGAGCGGAACCGGGTCCGTCTGGCTTCAGTCCATGCCGATCCGTAAACTGATCCAGGCAATTTCACCCTATGGAAAGAACATCAGGAAGGGCAGCCGTTCCATCCTGGGTGATTTTTTGGACAGGTAAACGGGGGAGTGCCTCGCATATGACTGAAGAGATCTCCATAACACAATTCCTTGCCCGATCTGCAACAATCCCGGTCATTGATGTCCGTTCTCCTTCGGAGTACAGCAGGGGCCACATTCCCGGTGCCGTGAATATTCCCCTGTTTGATGATCATGAACGAAAGGTGGTGGGTACCCAATACAAAAAGGTGAACCGGGAAACAGCCACATTATCCGCGCTTGAATTTGCGGGAAAAAAACTGGCGTCCATGGCCAGGGATGGGCAGAAAATTGCAGGATCAAGAAAAGAACTCCTCCTCCATTGCTGGAGAGGCGGGATGCGAAGCAAAAGCATGGCCTGGCTTTTTGAAACCCTCGGGCTGACCTGCTTTGTACTGGAAGGGGGCTACAGGGCGTACAGGCGCCATCTGAGGGAAGCGCTCAAAAACCCGCTTCGCCTCAACGTGATCGGAGGACGGACAGGAAGTGGAAAAACCGAACTGCTTCATTATTTGCGACAGGAAGGGGCGCAGGTGGTGGACCTGGAGGGACTGGCAAACCACAAAGGTTCCGCCTTCGGATCACTGGGAGAAGCCGGTCAGCCTACTACAGAGCAGTTTGAGAATGATCTTCACCGGCAGCTGTCTCAGCTTGATCCGGCCGGGGAAATCTGGATCGAAGATGAAAGCAGGAACATCGGCAGGTGCGTGATCCCGGAAGAGATCTATTCACAGATGCTGGAAAGCGAAGTCCTGTTTTTGGATATCCCCCGGGAGGAAAGGGCCCGTCACATTGTCACCCATTATGCATCATACGATCCGGAGCAGTTAAGATCATGCATCCTCAAAATAGAAAGGAAACTGGGAGGGGACCGCACCAGGGATGCCCTGGATTTTCTGGAAAGGAAGGATTTCTTCAGTGCGGTCATGATCACCCTTCAGTATTATGATAAATCATACCTCTATTCCCTGGAAAAAAACCACGGGAAATACAGGATGATCCCCTCAGACAGGGTGGATCCGGTGAAAAACGCAGTACGCATTCATCAATACCTGCAAACCGCTCATGATGACCTGGCGTGAGGATTTTGAACTGGTGGCTCCTGCGGGAAGCTTTGAATCGGTGGTTGCTGCAGCCCAGGGAGGAGCCGATGGGGTATATTTCGGGATCGGGCAGCTGAATATGCGGGCCAGGTCTTCCGCGAACTTCAGCACGGGAGATCTGGCACTGATCGCCTCCCTGGCAGCGGAACATGGTCTGAAAACCTACGTGACGTTGAATACGGTGGTGTATCAGCATGAACTGGGACAGATGCGGGAAATTGTGGACCTGGCCATGCATCACGGGGTATCTGCCGTGGTGGCGTCCGACCCGTCCGTGCTGCAGTACTGCCGCCAGGTGGGCGCACCGGTTCACCTCTCCACCCAGATGAACATCAGCAACATTGCATCACTTGAATTTTATGCAGACTACGCAGATGTGGTGGTCCTGGCCAGAGAACTGGATCTGGACCAGGTACGGGGAATCGCAGAATCCATAAGGAAACAATCGGTCCGGGGTCCCTCGGGGGAATTGATCAGGATCGAAATGTTCGTGCATGGGGCACTCTGCATGGCCATATCCGGGAAGTGCTATCTGAGTCTTCATGCACACAACCATTCGGCCAACAGAGGTGACTGTTTCCAGGTCTGCCGCCGCGGTTATACGGTGACTGACAAGGACAGGGAGATAACACTGGACATCGACAATGCGTATATCATGTCACCCAAAGACCTGAAAACCATTCATTTCCTGGACAGGATCATTCAGGCAGGAGTGCGGGTACTGAAAATCGAGGGAAGGGCCAGGCCGCCCGAGTATGTGAAAACAGTCACTTCCTGTTACAATGAAGCGTTGCTAGCCTGTTTGGACGGAAGCTATAACGAAGAGAAGATCAGACAGTGGGATGAACGCCTGGGAACGGTATTCAACAGGGGATTCTGGGACGGATATTACCTGGGCCGGAGACTCGGGGAGTGGAGCAGCGAATATGGATCGCAGGCTACCAGGAAGAAGATCTATGTGGGAAAGGGAATGAATTATTTTGACAACGTCGGGGTGGCGGAAATCCTGGTGGAGTCCGGCCACCTGGACGTGGGCGACGAGATCCTCATCACCGGTCCCACTACAGGAGTCATCGAGACTACGGTGAAAGAACTGAGAGTTAACGATATTAAATGCATTACCGCAAGTAAAGGTAAAAGGTGCACCCTGCCCGTGCAGCGGGTGGTCAGGCGTTCTGACAAAGTGTATAAATACGTTCCCAGAAGACCTATTTCTTCAGAATGATCCGGATTACGGTCGATTTATTGGGTTCGGAGGAAAGTACGAATATCTTGCCGTGATGGTATTCTTCGATGATCCTCTTGGACAGTGACAGGCCTAGTCCCCATCCCCTTCTCTTGGTAGTATAACCGGGTTTGAAAATGGTGCGGAACCTGGATTTGGCAATCCCTTTACCGCTATCTTCCACATCAATGATCACGTTGTTATCGGTTTCCACTGCATGAAGGAGCAACTTTCCTTTTCCTTGAATGGCATCCACGGCATTTTTGCAGAGGTTCTCAACGACCCATTCGAAAAGGGTTTCGTTGATCTTTGCCCGGATGGGCGCTTCGGGCACGTCCAACAGGTATTCGACATGCTTCGATCCCCTGTTCTTCATGTATTCAAGGCTGCCCTTCAGGATCCTGTTCAGATCGGATTCCACCAGGGTGGGTTTGGAACCGATCTTGGAGAACCTGTCAACGATCTTTTCCAGCCTGGATGCATCTTTCTGCATTTCCCTGACCGTCTCAGGATTCAGTTCCGATTCTTTAAGTAACTCCATCCAACCCATTAGTGATGAGATGGGTGTGCCAAGCTGATGGGCAGTTTCCTTGGACATACCGGTCCACACTTCATTCTGTTCGGCCTTCCTGGAAACGCTGAATGCAATGTAGGAAACCAGAATGAAGAGCATGATCACTCCCAGCTGGACATAGGGAAAAAAGATCAGTTTTCGCAACAGGATGGAGTCCCTGTAAAAAATATACTGGTACTCGTTATTGCCCAGGTCAATGACCAGGGAATCATTCTCCTCCTTTGCATGTTCCAGCTGTCTTTGCAGGTAGGATGGATCCCTGACTTTCAATGAATCAAGGTTTTTATGGTTCAGGATATTTCCTTCGGAATCGGTGAGAATGACCGGGATGTGGGTATTTCGTTCAATGACGTAAAAGGGAAAAGCAAGCTCGGTTTCGAAATCCGCGGAATTGAGGATCCGGATGGCCTCGGCCCAGAGCTCCACCTTCTGCCGTTCTGTTTCTTTGATATCATTCACAAGCCGGTTGGTATACCAGAGGGATCCCACCCCGATCAGGATGGCTGCCAGCAGCAGTATCTGCTTCCAGCGCTGTTTCTTTCTATAGATGTCCAATTTTGCGGTATATTACCCTATTCATCAATAACGAACCTTTCTGCCGGTTTAGTCTGAACACTATCCGCTTTCAATCCTTTCCTCCACCACCGTTCTTTTTCCCTGACGGGCAGACTGACGGGTGCCGTATCCGCCTCCCCGGAAAAATCAAACCTGAAAAGCTCCTGTCGTTCGTCCTGCCCGGACTGTATTTTCCTGACCTCCTCGTCATTCCTGAAAAGCCCCAGTTCCTGGTTCAGGATCGATTTCAGCTCGGTTTTTTCTGCCCGTAAATCGTTGCGGATCTTTTCCGCGGCCCGTTCCCGGTCCACCTCCACGACGGTCCCTGAACCCTCATCGTGGATTTTCAGGAAAAGCGTACGGGTGTCCGATGCATCGGCAGCGATGCTGAACTCGGCGTTCTTTGATTTTTTGGCTTTGTTGTATAACAGTTCCGACAGCAACAGTTTCAGTCTGTAATCAAATCTGTGATCAAAACCGTGTGAACCCGAAGCCGAAAGATTCAGTGCGTTTGAATGGATATCCATGGCCGGGATCACCACCCTGTTGTCTTTTATGAGGATGGTATTTTCAAGGGTCTGAAACCTGATATTCTGCAGTTCCTCCACTTCAATGAACCTGGAAAGCGCCAGGATAGGTTTGAAGCCGTTCAGTTCACCTTCCGTGACGATCAGGTTGTTTTCACTGAGAATGGTTTCGGTCAGGATGGTAAAGTCATCAGAGAAGCTTGCCGAAAAAACCGAGGTGCCGGAAATGATTCCGCCCAGGTGCTCATGGGTGATCTGGGATTGCCCGAAGTTATTGAATGCAAGAAACAGCTGATGGATATCCAGGTGTTCAAGGTCCGCGCTCACGTTGGTATGGATGATGCCCTCATGATCCTGGATCATCGCGAACTGTCCTCCCAGTGACCCGTCCATGGTCTCCATGCGCAGCGAATCGATACGCAGGAAAGGGGCATCGTAGAGTGCGATCCCGCACACATCACGCGCTGACAGCTTTCCCTTTGAAAATTCATCGATCATGAAATCGAGACGGAGGTTCAGATCCCCGGGAAAATGGACAGTGGTTTCTTCATCGGGACCTGAACCGGGCAAATGATCCAGGATCTCCTGCAGGTCCAGCCGGTCGGAACGGAGCGTGACCGAAGCGACCAGTTCCTCGTTCCGGCCGATCAGAAAGGAGATCAGGTTCAATCCGGTACCGGAAAGGGTAAAATCACTCCTGCCAAACTGGCCGGAAAGAGAAGGTTCCCAGAAATCGTTCTGGATATGGATCGAGCCGTTCAGATCCGACAAAGATCCATCCTTATCCGTGAGCCGGAGCATCAGATCCTCGAAACGCACATCTCCCGCAATATCAAAAGCGATAAGTTTTTCTCCGCGGGGTTTGAGACGGTCATAGCATCCTGCTACCCTGAGGTTGCTGTGGATAATCCCATCCCCTTCCCGGAAGGGAGTGGTTTTGTACCATTTGATCCATTGTCCCGGATGGATATCGCCATTCAACTCCAATGTGAAATCGGGCTCATAGAAATTTCTGATGGATCCCTTGCCCGAGAAATGGTCATCACCAATGGTCGCACTGATGGTTTCCACCTGCAGGGATGTGGTGACGGGATTGAACTTGCCTCCGTTGGTATAGCTTCCCGTGATATTCAGGTTCCTGACGGAAAAAGGCACCCGGTCCCAGTTCAGGTTGGCATGGGAGGTCTGAAAATCTGCTACGATCAGAGGAGTGCGGGTGGAGCTGGCCACTCCGGTCACGCGTGTATAGAGCTGCATCACTCCACTGCCCCGGATTCCCTTCAGCGGACCGGTCATATTTCCTGGAAGGAGATCCAGCGCTTCATGAATGCTCAGGTCCCTTGCAGTCGCATAGAGGTCCATCTTGACCCCGCCCCCGGGTGATACAATGAATCTGCCATCGGTATCGGCCACGATCCGGTCGATCTGCAATTGTCCCGCATTGAGGATGTAGACCGAATCATTTGCATCCAGGTTGATTTTTGCCCTGACCCCCCTTTCCGAGGCATACAGGATCCCCTTGTTGGAGATCATATCCAGGTTTCCTTTCAGATCACCCCTGATCTGGGTGTTTCGCCTGGAAAACCTTCCGTTGAGTTGCATCTGTTCCAGAACCCCAGAAGAGACAAGCTGCTTGGCCTTGTTATGCAATATGATAAGAAAATTACTCACTTTCAGTTGTCCCAGGTCGATCTTCTGCCTGGAGCCTTGCTTTCCGGAACCTGCCGATAACAACCTGTAATTGCTTTCCCCGGAAGGATCCGTATAGAGATGCAACACACCATCCTTGATCTCGAGCTGCTTGATATTGTATGTTTTCCTTATCAGACTGATGGGATTGAAGCTCAGATTGACTGTTCCGGCTGTCAGCAATGTGTCAGCCCCGGTTTCAGCAAATTCCCGCGTACTGAAATTATGGCTGGACCAGATTGTCATATCCTGGAGTTCGATGGTCACAAGGGGGAATTTCCGGAATACCCTGACGGCCATTTCATCCACATGCACCTTGCTGTCAAGCCTGGTGTTTATTTCCTGACTCACATAAGTTTGCAGGTCTTCTCCGTAAAATTTCACCACGACGACACTGATGATGGAGAAGAGAAGCAGTGCGATCAGCATAAAAGCAACCGCATATTCTAATATAATCCTGATCCTCCGCACTAGTCTTTCCTGAGAAACTTATTGAAATCGGTTTTATTGTCCAGTTCTACAGGTGTTTCATTAAAACGGAACAACCTGACCGTGCGCTCTCCAATCAGGTCCATTTTGTTCCCTTCCACCCTGAACATGCATCCTTCCCGAAGTCCGAGGACGGTATCGCCCGGATTTGCGGCCAGGTATTCCATGATCCGGTCTTCCCTTGTCTCTCCTGCATGGCCCGGGGGATTCAGATCCGTGTAATGGGGATTGATCTGGAAGGGGACAAGGTTGAAGGCATGAAATCCGGGGGGCTCTACAACGGGCATATCATTGGTGGTACGAATGGTGGGACAGGCAAGGTTGCTTCCTGCACTCCAGCCTATATAGGGTGTTCCGGACAGCACTTTTTCCCTCACGGGTTCGATGAGCCTGTACTCCTGGATCAATTTGATCAGGTGGAATGTATTGCCGCCGCCCACTACGATGGCATTTGCTTCCCGCACCGATTTCACGGGATCACCGGAATGGTGGATGGAAGTTAGTGTGTGTCCCACTTCGGCAAATCTTTCCCTGACCTTTGCCTCATAATCATCGAAGCTGATGGTAACCCCGGCGTAGGGGATAAACAGACAATGGACGGGTTCTTTTCCCAGGAAATCCCGGATCTGGTTCTTGGGGTAATCAAGGTATGCTTCACCTGCATTGGTCGAATTACTGATCAGCAATAGTCTCATTCCACATGGTTTCAATACCCCACAAAGTTAATATTTTAGTGAGACGGGACCAGACGGGAGTTTTTCCGGCAGCAAAAAAAACCGGCCCGCGCGGAATGATTCCGATGCAGGCCGGCCTGACGGTAGGGGGATATCTTAAGCTCAGAACGGGATCAGACAGAGTCCTACACTGAACGGATTCAGTTCGGGCCCCCCGTTTTCACTGAAAAGAGGCGAAAGGTAATAATTGGCAAACAGATTGATCGCACGATAACCGACGCGGGCGGTAACTCCATACCGCAGGGGCGCAAGGTTGTAATCACCCTTGGCCTTTTCTTTGGATTTCTCACCGCTTATCTCGTATTTGATCTTGGTATTGGAAGCGATCTTCACTCCTCCGATCAGACCGCCGGAAATATGGATCCTTTTCTTACCGGCAGGGATCTGGAATTCCAGGAGGAGCGGTGCCGTAAGATAGGTCATATTGAATTTGGATTTCACAATGTTTCCGGCATCCTCGGGCACATATTCCACAATGACACCATCCACATTCTTTCTGATGCTATTTTGATAATCAAATACATAATTGGTCCATTCAAATCCGAGACCGGTGACTAGCCCCACCTTATCGGTTCCCAGGCCGATCCCGTATTCAAGGATATTCAGATTAAAGTTCCAGGACCTTCCGGTGTTCAGGTCCATGAAGAGATCCCCGGCGGGAAGGGACATATCGAAACCGGAAGAAAAATAATTGTTCAGGCCAAGTTCCAGACCCGCATAATGGGGCTTGAATTTATTCTTCTTCGGCTTTTCCGGTTCGTCCGAACCATCCGCTTCTTCCACTTTTTTCTCTTCTTTCTCTTCTTCCATTTCAATGATCTTGATGGATGTCCCTTCCTCGGTTTCGACAATACTGATGCCTTTGGATCCCAGTTTCACGCGAATGGTATCCCCGCTCTCCTCGATGATAAAGACTTCGTCTTCTCCCAGGGTGATTTTGGTCCCTTCGGCGGCTTCCAATATTTCTTCCGTTTCTTCTTCCACAACCATCTCCTGAACTTCCTCAATCTCCTGGACTTCCTCAATCTCCTGAATTTCCTGAATTTCCTCGATTCCCGGAGCCTCGGGCACCTCCACCGAGTCCTCCACAACCTCCTGTGCGTAAAGGGGGATGACCAGTAGCCCGGCTATAAGCATGGCGATAATGTTTTTCATATCTGTGTATAATTAATGATTCAACCGTAGGACGGAAGCAGGGCGCGAAAAGTTACAGCAGCAGCTCAGAATCTCAGTCCGATTACCACCACATCATCGATCTGCTGGATATCGCCTTTCCAGTTTTCGAAAGCCTGATCCAGCAGCAGGGCCTGTGTCTGCATGTCCCTGGAATGATTGGAAAGAAGTAGTTCCTTGAAAGGCCTGTATTTGAATTTTTTTCCGAGTGGCCCGCCGAACTGATCGGCAAATCCGTCTGAGAAGATGTAGATCCTGTCCCCCGGCCGCAGACTGGCTTCATATCCTGAAAAAGGCCGCATCACATCATGGATGGACACCGGCATCTTATCGGTTTTATATTCGATGAGTTCCCCGTCCCGGATCAGGTAGAGCGGATTATTGGCTCCGGAGAACAACATTTTTTTCATGTCTTTGGCGATCTTGCATACCACGATGTCCATGCCGTCCCGGGCAGCCCCCGGATCTCCCTTCTGATGAAGGGTCAGGATGATCTGATTCCGCAGTCCGTTCAGAAGCTCATCGGGATCGATGTCCGGTTCATTGTTGACGATATCGTTCATCAGTGCCATCCCCAGCATGCTCATAAAAGCACCCGGTACCCCGTGTCCGGTACAGTCGGCTGCGGCCACATAAAAGTGTTCCCGCTGTTCACTGATCCAGTAGAAATCCCCACTGACCACATCCCTGGGTTTGAATAGAATGAAATGTTCCGGCAACAGCTGCTCGAGCACGGAGGAAGAAGGGAGCAAAGAGTTCTGTATGGTCTGGGCATAGTTGATGCTGTCCATGATCGATTTCTGCTGCTGTGCGATCTGGTCCCGCTGATACCTGGCATAATCCCGCTGAGCCTCGATTTCCGTGTTCGCCACCTCCAGTTCATGGGTCCGTTCACGCACCTGGTGTTCGAGCCTTTTTTTCTGGGCTTTGATGGCATTGATCCTGATGATATAGAAAAGATAGGTGCCCAGTAAGATGGTGAGGATAACCCCGGTCCGGAATACCCAGGTGTGGTACCAGGCATTCTTTATGCAGAATTCGTATTTTTCGGCATAACCCCAGATATTGTTCTTCCCTTTCGCTTTATAGATAAATTCATATTCCCCGGGCGGAAGGTTGTTGTAATAAGCCCTGTACTCGTTTCCGCGGTGGTAAGAGGAATAATTATTCCCTGTCCCCCGCAGGTAATATTCATATTCCACGGATGTTTCATCCGAGAAGGAGAGCGCACTGATCTCGAAAATCAGGTTGTTCTCATTGTGGGCAAATGTCTGTCCGTTCCCGGCCACGGTCAATTCCCCGTTCATATACATCTTTTCGATGTAACAAACCGGTGCAAAGGTAATTGATGACTTGGCCCTGATGTTGAAATTGGAGATCCCGTGGTAGGTTCCTACCCAGAGCAGGTCATTTCGGTCGATAAAGAGACCGCCGGGAGTGATCTCATCACCGCTCAGGCCATCTTTCGCGTTGATGGTAAACTCAAATTCTTTTGTACGCGTGTTGAAATGACTGAAACCCTTATTGGTGCCGAGCCACAGATAATTTCTGTTCTTCGCGGGAATGATGGATTTGATCACCAGGTCCCTGTCGAACCCGGAAAGCTCCAGCTGGTCAAAGCGTCCTTCCCTGACCAGCCCGATGCCGCAATCGGTTCCCACCCATACGCGGTCTTCATCTTTATACAGCGACCAGACATTGCAATGGGTCTCTTCAAGCAATTCGAAGGTTTCCCCGTTAAAAACCACCACACCGCTGCTGTTTCCCCCGATGACCCGGTCATTGAGTTCAATGAGCTGAAAAATATTGGAAGTGAACCGGTTCTTCAGCTGCAGAGGTTTTGAGTGGAAATCGGGAAAGTAATAGATAATCCCGTTGATCCCGGTGAGCAGGAAGATCTCACCGCGGGAAGTGACGAAGATGTTCTCCAGGCTTTGGGCGATCTGACTGAACTGGTTATGTCTCGTGATCCCGAGGGTCCGGCTGCTGATCTCATAAAGTCCTTCGCTACTGGCCAGCAAAATGTGCCCATTGGACAGCAGGGTCCCCGTATACTTTTTGTTTCCTGTACCGGCAGGAGCGGGAAAATGAATGAGCCGGTCATGCTGGAAGTAGAATATCCCGTTATCGGACGTGATCCAGATGCGGTCGTAGGAATCCTGGAATACGGAGTAAATATAGCTGTCGATCAAGCCGGGATAAAAATTGCGAAGTCCCCGTCGGTTGGTCAGCCGCTGCAGTCCCCCTGAAAAACCGATCCAGATATTGTCTTCCCGGTCAATCAGAAAAGAAAGGATCTTATTGTTCTTGATCCCGATTTCCTGCTCATAGACAACCGGCTCCTGGTCGGTGGAAATGACCTGGTAGATTTTGGAATCCGTGACCAGCCAGATTGAGCCATAATTGTTGGTGGTAATCTCCGAGATGATGTCTGCCGGGAAATGAAGTCTTTGGTTCAGGTTTGGGCGACCGGAACATCACGTGCGTTCCGCAGGTCTTTCAGATGTGTGATAAATAGTCCTTCAACGGTGGACATCCAGATGCTGTCATTGGCATCAATGTAAAGTGAATAGCAGTCGGTATCACTCAAACGGGTCATTGCCCCCTGTTGGGGATCAAACATATAGATCCCCATCACGGTAGCCAGGAAAATAAGGCCCGATTGCCGGTCTTCTGTCACGTGATAGATCACCTGCGGGAGGATGGGATAGGTTTGATTCATATGTTTCACCTCCCCCGCCACATCTTCCAGGTACAGTCCGTCCACCCCTGTAAACCATTTGCGGTTCCTGGAATCTATGAATACTTCATTGAATGAGGTCCCTTCCATCAGGATTTCCACCGTAGTATCTCCGAAGAATTTAGCAATACCGCCGGTAGTGGCAAAATACATCAGTCCGCTGCTGTCCTGCCTGATATCCCTGACCGAATTCCCGGGAAGTCCCTGGTCATGATTGAATACCACCATCTCCCTGCCGTTGTAACGGACCGCACCGGAATTGGTTCCGAACCAGAGATATCCTTTCCGGTCCTGGTGGATGGAAAACACATCTTCCTGGGGGAGCCCGTCGTCGGCACCATAATTGACATAGGGCAACTGCCCGGTCTGAAAGCTTTCATAATAACTGTGAAGGAAAGCTTCCGGTGTCTGCAGGGTGCTTCCCCTCAATGCCTTGAGCAGGATTTTGATCAGCCCCTGTTCCCGGGAACGGGAAATGAACTTTTCCACTTCCTTCTGCAGTTCGGGCTGATCTTTGCGCAGTGCCCAGCTAACATCCAGCTGGCCCAGTTCAAGTTTTACTTCAAGATCGGGATAAGGCGAGAGTTCATAAAATGCATTGTAAATGATCGTGTAGTCCGCTTTCCCGGCCGCCACATCGGGGATATGGTTATTAATCTGATCAACATAATAATTACTGATCCCGTTCTGACGCAAAATATCCTCATAGATGGTTTCACGCTCGGTGACGCCCCTGAGCCGCCTGAGGTCATCCATGGACCGGATCTCTGTCTCCTTCTTCGCAACAACCGTGTACGCGGAAGGATATATGGGGATCAGGTTTACCTTGTTGGTTCGCCAGTCAAGGGGTGCGATCACCTCACAGGCAAGATCAAAATAGTTGAACCACTCGGGAGTGTATGATGAATCCCTATGCACCTTCCCCTCCCGGGTTTCCCAGTATTTCCCGAAATACGGAGTGATCACGAACTCCAGGGATACTCCCAGGTAATCAGCAAATTCTTCGGCCAGCGCATGCATGAATTGTTTCTGACCGTTTTCCCTGTATATGAAATTGCGGTCCCTCAACGCCACCACGATCTTCCCTGAGGCCAAAATTTCCTCCAGGTCTCTCGTGTACCGTACAAGCTTCAGGCTCCGGTTGAGCCTGTCAAGGTAGGAAGAGTAAGTAATTTTGAATTTGCGGTGAAAGATTTCATCCAGCACCCCGTTGCTGGCAATTGTTTCAAAAAAGTTTTCCACTTCCTGGATCAGGGGATTATTCTTATTTACCGCCCAGGCGGTGCGTGTCACGTCGCTGATGGGAAAGGCGATTTTATATTTCTGACCGCTGCCAGCATTGAAGTTCAGTGCCTCGTCCGCATCCAGAATGATCCCGAACACTTTCCCGTTCTCGATCAGTCGCTGGGTTTCCGCACTGCTCCGGGTGGGGACCATGCCGATGCCACCGCCAACGGAGCGGTTGATCTCTTCCAGGTGCTGTTCAAAGGTGGTGGCTCCCATGAATGCGACCTTTTTGCCTGCCAGGTCTTTGAAATCCCTCGGAAGTTCTTCGTTCTTATGGATCAGCATCAATTCGGCCGACTGCAGCGTTTCTGCAAAGCCAAACAGTTTCCTGCGCCATTCTATGATCGTAAAAGTGGAACAGATAATGTCGGATTTTTTCAGCGCATCGGGCGTATAGCTCAATTCAGGATCTGTCTCCATTCCCTCCGGAATGGCACCGTCTTTCATGAATGCCTCCTCCCAGTCGATGACCACCTCGATCATCTCCACATTCAGGTATCTGGCGAATTCCAGGGCAAGGTCATAATTGATGTTCTTGAGATCATCGGTGGTAAAAGCCACATAGATCTTTCCGCTTCTTTTGATTTCATCCAATCCCCTCCCGTAGGCACTGTACAACAGGAATAGAAGAAGGATTACCGGTAAGATTTTCCTCGGGGTCATGAAGTTTCATTTTTCAAAAAACTCCTTCAATCCCCCGAAATAATAATTGTCCCATCCTTCGCGTATTTCATCGAAAGCATCATCCGGTATGCGGGTGTGAAGGAGCTCAATGCGTGTGTAGAATTTGTCCGGCCTGAGGGTGAGGGTGACAATGGATTCCTGCTCCTGATCCCCGAAGTACCATTCCTGCACAATACGGCGGTCTTTTTCGAAAGACAGATTTTTTCCCTGAATGTCTCCGTCAAACAGAGAAAATTCAGTACCGGGTTCTTCCTTCATCACAGCATCGTAACCCGTCCACAGGGCAATGGAAAACGGATTTGTTAGTGCCGCGTAGATCTCGGAGGGAGATCCCTTGATTTTGTAATACTTGTGCAGATCCTTCATATGCTGATATTCCTCGTTTTGTTCAATATTAGTGAAATTTAATAATTTCCTGCAAAAGTTCCATTGCACGCAACCTCCCCGGCTTCATCCGCATCTATTTTTTAATAATCGACACATTTCATTTAAATTGCCACTGAAAAGCCATCTTTCATGAAAAATTCCATATCCCTCATTGTCCCCATCGCCATTTTCTTTGCAGGTGCAATGCAAATGAAGGCCCAGCGTTCCTTCTCCCCGGAAGCATATATGGAATTCCTTCAGGCACATCAGAATCTTTCGGCCGGTGCGCTCCTGGATGATTATCCGCCAAAGACCGTGTACTATTCTGACCGCCAGTTCCCGGCCCATCTCAATGCAATTCCGTGGTATGATACGCTGGACGCAGAATTTGGTTTCACGGAGGATGAAAACAGCCTGCTTCGGCAGAATTGCTTCATGGTTTCCGAAAGGCTCTGTTCCTATGACTGGGCCAGCGCATTCATCCGTCTTTACAGCAGTGACCTGCCACTGTTCCTCAGTTCCGATTTCATACTCCATACACTGCACAATTCCTACGATGCGATCCTGCAGACCATCGAATGGCAGTTTCTGGAGCCCAACCTGCTGGAATTGCTGCATGCCATGTATGACTATTTTCCGCAGGTGGCTTCCGCCTATGCATCCGATGAAAGGTACACGGAGAACCTGAAAGATGTGGACCTGTTCATTGCGGTGCCGCTCTCCCTTGCGGAAGGCACTGAATACCTGCCGCAGTTTGATTCCCGTGAGAAATACGATGAGGTGATGGCTGCTGCGGAAGCAGAGGAAATGACCTATATGAAGCTTTTCACAGCCGACCGTATCCGGAGGATCGATTTCAGCCAGTTCACCCCCAGGGGACATTACAACAAGGAGATCTATATCCCGGGAGGAACGATCACCCTGGAAAAATACTTCAAAGCCATGATGTGGCTTGGAAGGATCGATTTTTTGCTGACCGCTCCGCCCGAGAATCCCTGGGAACCGGACTGGACCGAAGACGAGCTGAGACGAATGCAGCTGGATGCCCTGCTGCTTAACCAGGTGCTTTACGGGTGCGGGGAAACGGACAACCTGGTCAGGCATGAGGAGATCATCTCCTTCATGGTGGGTCCGGACGACAACCTGACCCCGGGTGAGCTGAAGGCCTTGAGCGATGGCATGCTGTCGGGACCGGGAGATCTTTTTCAGACGGAAACATTTGATCTGTTCTCGGAAGCGCTGAATGCTTCGGACGATTTCGGGCAGAAGATCATGTCCAACTTCTTCCTGGTGGATCCCTGGTCCAGCGATCCCGGAAAACTGCCCGTATCGTATAAGGTGCTGGGACAGAAATTCCTGATTGATTCCTATATATTCAGTGAGCTGGTCTTTGACAGGATCGTGTACAATGGGGAAAAGGTATGGAGACCCCTGCCGGATCCGCTGGATGCCATGGCAGCCCTGGGCAACGAAGATGCGCTGGCACTGCTGGAGAGTGAGCTGAATGCCTATCAGTATGCCTCAAACATGGCGGGACTCAAATACCTGATCGAAAGCTACGACGAATCATTCTGGGAGCAGTCGCTCTATAACACCTGGCTGGGAGCCCTGCGCAGCCTGAATCCCCCATCCTCGTCGGATCGCCTGCCCTATTTCATGCAAACCACCGCCTGGCACCAGGAAAAGCTGAATACCCAGCTTACATCCTGGGCACAGTTGCGGCACGACAATATCCTTTACGGAAAACAATCCTATACGGGTGGAACGGCATGTTCGTACCCCTACACCTATGTGGAACCCTACCCGGATCTGTATGATCAACTGGAAATATTTGCCCGCACTGCCTCAGAATTCTTCAGCGGGATTTTCCCGGAAGCGCAGGCGGACCTGAAAGAGAGGATCGTTACCTATTATGACAATTACGCAGGGATCATGGAGCGGCTTGCGGTCATTGCGCAGAAAGAACTGGATCGCGAGAGACTGTCCGAATTAGAGATCACCTTCCTGAAAACCATGATCAATGCCTATATGGCCTCGGGTCCGTCTGTCACCGGCTGGTTCACCGACCTCTTTTTCGACGTGGAAAAAGGACTTTGGATGGATTTCACCGTGGCTGACGTGCACACACAACCGACTACTTATGAGGGAGCTGTGATCGGAAAGGTCCTGCATGTGGGGAACGGGCTGATCAACATGGGGGTGTTTTTTGCTCCCAACCCGTGTAACCCGGAAAACATCATGGCTTTCGCCGGCCCGGTCTCCTCTTTTCACACCATGGCCACCCTCGATTTCAAAAGGCTGACCGACCAGGAATGGGAGGAATATTTCCGGGGCGGGACAACGCCGGTTCCGGAGCGGCCTGACTGGGTCGCATCGTATCTGACCGACCGTGAGGGCCGGTCATTTCCCGGGGGCAGGGCACTGAAAGGAGTCCTTTACACCGGAACCGGAATGTTCCCCGGTGCAGATCCGCAGCAGGTGGATTATCTGCTCCTCTTCCCCAACCCGGCTTCCGGAGAAGTGCACCTGCGGTTCATGCTTAACAGCAATAGCAGTGTGGAAGTGGAAGTATATGATGTAGCGGGAAGAAAGATCCACGCTGAACGGCATTCCTCGCTGGTTCCCGCGGAACATGACATTGCGCTTCCGGTAGCCGGCTGGCAGCAGGGATTGTACCTGGTCCGCGTCCGAACAGACACGCAGACGATGATCAGACAGCTGGTGATCCGGTAGCGGCGGATCCGTCAACAGGACGTTTTGAGTGGTATCATTCCGGTGAGTCCCTGAAGAAGAGCTCCTCACGCAGCAATTCAATCCGGTCTTCCACGATCTCCCTGATGGAGGGGATCTGCCGGTTCTTTTTCAATGCATCTGCGGGCATCCGGTCCAGCTCCCTGAGGAACAGGCTGTAATCGGCCATGGCCTCCCTGGAACGGTGCAGGCTGTTGTCCTGAATGGAAGCCATGTAATAGATCGCCATCGGATCGGTGGTGTCGGCCTGCCAGGCTTTCCGGTACAGCGCATATGCTTTTTCATACTCCATTTCCAGTCGCATGATGTTCCCCTGTTCCGAATAGATCCGGGCAATGACAGCCGGATCGGGTCGCATCAGTTCCATCGCCTTTTCCAGATGGAACATGGCTTCGCTTTTCCGGGTGGTAGATCCCAGGCTTGCACCCAGGAAAAAGTGCACTTCCGCATCCGTGCTGTCCAATCCGGATGCAACGGTCAAATAATGAATTGCCCCGGGAAATGAGACGTTCAGGTACTGGGCAATCCCGGCATACTTGAAAGAGAATGCCGTGGAATCGCCCAGTGCAATGGCTTTCCGGAAATGGTCCGCCGACCCGGAATAATCACCCATTTTATAAGTGGCAAATCCCAGGAGTTTGAAGAACCTGATATTGGTCGAGTCCGCTTCGAGCACCTGTTCGCACAGGGGAACCGCATTCCCGGGCCGCCCCAGCTGAATATGCCAGTTGGCCAGCGCATGAGCCACCTGCTGGTTTCCGGGAAAAAGTCCGTAAGCCTTTTCATAGACAGCGACTGCTGTGGTGTCATTCATCCTGGTCAGGGTTTCGCCCAGCAAAACCAGTCCCCCGAGGTTTGCAGAATCCATGGAAAGCAGCTTATGCAGCAGGGGGATCACCCTGTCATATTGCTGTCTGATCGAAGCGATGCGGGCAAGTTTGAGCCATGCCTCCACGTTCCCGCTGTCCTCCCGGGCAAAGGATTCATAATATTCGCCCGCCTCCGGGTAGGCCCCCGCCTCAAACAGCTGTCCCGCCAGCAACCTTTTAACAGTCCCGTTTTCAGGATACAGGCGCCGGGTTACCCGTAATGTCCGGATGGCACTGTCGGTCCTGCCCAGCTGGATCTCGGAGAGCGCCCGCAGGTAGTAATACTGGAATGAACTGTCCCCGCTTGCAATGGCCTTTGAACTCTCCCGCACCACCTCGGCGAAGTTACCCGCATGGTAAATGTCGGTGAGCCATGCGAAGTCCGCCCGGGATTCCTGCCCCTTCATCGGGAAAACGGCGACAATCCAGATAAGAATTACAGGAAAAACTACCTGTTTCCGGTTCCTACTGCAACACAAAATTCACGGGGAAAGTATACATCACATTGACCTTTTTGCCCCGTTGTTTGCCCGGGGTCCAGTCGGGCGAAGAGCTGACCACCCTGATCACCTCCTCCTTCAGGAGGTCGATGTATTTTTCATCGGGACGCTGATCGTCCTCCGAGAGGACACCGTAGGCTACAACAACCACTTCGTCCATTTCTTTACCGGTTATCTTCGCCAATGACTCTTTCTCCGGGATGACCACCTTTCCTTCAGAAGTGACCACGAAAGTGATGTATACCTTTCCGGTAGCTCCATTTTTAGCAGCTTCCTCGGGATAACGCAGGTTCCGCGCAATGTACATCCTGAAGCTCTGGGCGGGATTCTCATCCTGGAACAAAGGCATTTCTTCCACAATGAAAAAAACTTCGCTTTCAAGCAATGACTGCTCCTGGGTTTCATCCCCGGCCGGGATCATATTTTCCTTGTCGGTACATGAAAAGAAGAACAGCGTGATGAATACCATCGGGAAGATCATGGCAAGCTTCCATGCGCTTCCCAGTTTGTAATTTCTGTTTA
>DSEO01000299.1 GCA_011056635.1 Bacteroides sp. | reverse complement strand
TGGTTATCGGGATGGGTGAGAAAGGGCGCATCACCAGGGTGGCGGCTCCTTATCTGGGTGCGGAATTTACTTTCGCAGCTCCGGATGACGGACCAGAAACCGCCCCCGGTCAGCTTACATACCGCCGGCTAAAAGAGATCTATGAAATCATCGAACCATTATGAATTCATTTGGCAAACTATTCAGGATCAGTATTTTTGGCGAATCCCACGGAGAATCTGCCGGGATTGTCATAGACGGATGCCCCGCGGGAATTCCTTTGCAGGAGGGCGATTTTGAGGCGGACTTTTCCAGGCGAAGGAGCGGGGGCAAAGGGACCACTCCCAGGCGGGAGCCGGATATCCCCCGTATGATGAGCGGGGTTTTTAACGGGCATACCACCGGGGCACCTGTCACCATCCTTTTTGAGAACACCTCGGCCCGTCCGGGTGATTACAGCAAGCTGGTGGATTTTCCCAGGCCCGGTCATGCCGATTTCACCGCATCCCGGAAGTTTGGCGGGTACCAGGATTACCGGGGCGGCGGACATTTTTCGGGCCGGCTGACTCTGGGGCTGGTGGCGGCAGGAGTGATTGCCAAAAAGATCATTGATCCGGTGACAGTGGCAGCGGTCCTGACGGAAGCTGGCGGCAGCAATGATATCGATGCGGCCGTTCAGAAAGCCGTGGATGAACAGGATTCCATCGGGGGTATTGTGGAATGCAGGATCAATCAGGTACCGGTGGGACTGGGAGAGCCTTTTTTTGATTCCGTGGAATCGGTCATGAGCCATATGGTGTTTTCCATCCCGGCCATCAGGGGCATTGAATTCGGGACCGGGTTCAGGGCGGCAGGAATGAAGGGAAGCGAGCACAATGACAATATCGTGGGAAAGGACGGCACCACGGAAACAAATCATGCGGGGGGGATCAACGGAGGGATCACCAGCGGGAATGAGGTTGTCTTCCGGGTGGCCGTGAAGCCCACCTCCAGTACCCACCGCCCGCAGCAGACCATGAATTTCAGGACCGGCAGGGTGGAGACGCTCACCATCGAAGGCCGCCACGATACCTGCATTGCATTGCGTGTCCCCGTGGTACTTGAAGCTGCGGCGGCCGTGGTCATGGCAGATTTCATGCTGCAGTCGCAGGAAATAACCAGAGTGAACAAACCTAAATTCATATAGATCAAGATGCGCATCGCTTTAATCGGAGCCGGGAATATGGGCTCGTGGCTGGTTGAATCACTTTGTCTGGATTATGAAGTGGGGGTCTATGACGTGGACCGAAGCAAACTGAAATATTTTTTCAATTCCAGGAAATTTCTCTATTACGAGGAGATCCTGGATTTTTCTCCGGACCTGCTGATCAACGCGGTCAGCCTGGACCGGACCATCGCAGTATTTGAGGAGGTGATGCCCTATATCCCGGAACAATGCATCGTGGCGGACATTACTTCGGTGAAAAGCGGACTGGCAGAGTTTTACGAGAAACTGGGCAGGCGCTTCGTCTCCACCCACCCCATGTTCGGGCCCACCTTCGGGAACGTGAAGGACCTGAGCATGGAAAATGCCATTATCATTTCCGAATCCGATGAAGAGGGGAAGGCATTTTTCCGGGACTTTTACGGGGGACTGCACATCAGGGTCCATGAATATTCTTTCAGGGAGCATGATGAGACCATCGCCTATTCGCTTTCCATCCCTTTTTCCTCCACCATGGTTTTTGCGGCATGTATGAAAGAACAGGAGGCACCGGGGACCACGTTCAGGAAGCACCTGGAAATTGCCAGGGGACTTCTCTCCGAGGATGACTATCTGCTCTCCGAGATCCTGCTGAGCCCATACAGCCTGGGCCAGGTGGAACGGATCCGGGATCAGCTGGATACGCTGACAGGGATGATTAAAAGGCGGGACAAGGAGCAGCTAAATGCTTTCTTTCACAGGCTCAGGAGCAACCTCGGCCTGGAACCTGAGTAGCAGGACCGTTCTGGTATCGCCGGTAATCTTGAACCGGTCGTCTATCCGGTAGCCCATGATCCAGACAATCTTTTTGCCTGAGGCCAGGACCCAGATCTGCTCTTTCACCGGAACCGGGACCTTCTGATCCACGAAGAAATCGCTGAGTTTTTTCATCTGCTCCATACCCAGGGGATAGAAGTAATCGCCGTGATACCAGTGGCGGATGGTCAGCGGGAACTGGATCCGGTCATAATCCAGGCATGCGATCCGGTTGTCATCAGGGATCTCTTTTAATTTTTCCCGATCCAGAACCTCCACATCCATGGGAAAGGGGAGATGCGATACATGCTCCGGGCTGTCCAGGTAATACCTGTCAAATGATTTCCGGTGGGACCCCACCAGCATCAGATAATCCCGGTCCTTATACAGCTGGTGGGTGGTGGAAATGGACCGGCGGCCCGGTTCGGCATCCATGATCTTTCCCATTCCCTCGCACTGGGCACGGGTAAATCCGAAAGGTGAGAAGAGTTCGTAAAGCCAGGTATGCACCGGTGAAAGTTCTTTCAGTGCACGGATGCTGATCCGGATGCGGTCGTCCGCCTCTTCAAAGAGAATTTCCCGCGTGCGATCCACTGCATCCCGGAAGATGGCCAGGGTCTCTTTCATCCGGGTCATGTTCTGGTTCATGGTTTCAATGAACGCGGGATTGATCATTTCCATAACCGGGATCACATCATGCCGGATTTTGTTCCTGCTGTATTTTGTCTGAATATTGCTGGAGTCTTCCCGGTAGGAGAGCCGGTGCTCGGATGCATATTCCATGATCTCAGGACGCGTGGCAAACAGCAGCGGCCGGATCACTTTTTCGTTCCTGGTCGGGATGCCGGTCAGCCCTTTGATGCCTGTACCGCGTGAAAGGTTCAGGAGCACCGTTTCCACCGAGTCATTCAGGTTATGTGCGGTGGCCACAACGTCATAATGTTGTTCCCCTAAGAGCGATTCAAACCATGCATATCTCAGTTCCCTGGCCGCCATCTGAATGGAGATCCCTTTATCCCTGCAGGTTTCCTCCACATCAAAGCGCCTGACATATACGGGCAGTTCCAGGGAGGCTGACAGGGACCTGACGAATACCTCTTCGGCATCCGATTCTTCGCCCCTCAGCTGGAAATTGCAATGGGCAATGGCACACTGGTAACCCGACCGGCTGAAAAGGTGGGCCATTACCACCGAATCGACCCCGCCGCTCACAGCCAGCAGCACACGTTCGCCTCCGGAGCAGAGTTCCTGCTCCCTGAGAAAGGATGTAAACTGTTCCAGCATGGTATGGACAGTTGCCTTGCGGCTAGTTACTCTGGTTCAGTCCGAGCATTTCAGGACCCTGGTTGAAGACGATATCCACCGGGATGCTCAGCTCCCCGAGCCTGTTCAGGTCGGACTGCAGTTCTTCCCGGATAAAGCCCTTTTCCTCCACCAGCCGTCCGGCCTCCTCATAGTTACCGTCCCCCTGGATGGTGAGTATCATGCGGGCAAGATCGATCATGGCCTGCTGCATCTTTTCAAAATTGATCCGGTAGGTACCTGTCTCCGCATCCTTTTCAAACGCACCCGTCTCCTGGAAATAATAGAACCTGATCATATTGGCTTTTCCATGCGAACTGGCCACTCCGAACCGGATACTCCGGAAAATACCGGCCATAAAAGTGACATAGTTGTCCATCAGGTCGTGTTCGTCAAGCAGGCCCTGCTCATTCATCCGGGTGATGAGATACAGTCCCAGGATATCGGCTTTCCCTTCCTCCAGCGCACTGTACTGGTCCCTGAGTGCCGAGCGGACAGTCCCCAGGCCGTTGATGGTCTGGTTGAGCCCCAGTCCGTGTGCCACCTCGTGAAACATGGTGTTTTCGAAGAAGGCATCAAAGGTTACGTGATCGCGCTGGTCTTCCGCAATGAGCACATTGCTGATCGGTACCAGGATCTCCTGGAATTTATACCGGATGGCATTCTTCAGCTGCAGCTTGCGGGATCCCCTGGCAGCCTGTACCCTTTCATCATTGGGAAGATTGATGGCGATGGTTTTGCTGCCCGCATTACAGTCTCCCGCATAATACACCGCATCATATACCCCCAGGTCGGAACCGGTGCCGGGAACCTCCTTTTTATAAGCATCCGGCACCGGCAGGTTTTTCTGCATCTCCGGTAGCAGTGAGCTGATATAGGCGAGTTTTTCGCTCCACTCCCTGTCCCTGATCAGGATAAATGATTCATGGGCAGCCTTGTAATTAAAAAGTGCATCTTCGTAATTTTCGATGGGACCGGCTATGAAATCAATATCATTGTTTTTCATATCCATCCATGCCAGATCCGATTGATAGTAATCATCGGTCAGCAGCGCATCGGCACGGAGCGAAAGGTATTGTTTGAATCCCGGATCATCAGCAAGTTCCGCAGCCTGTCTCAGCAGTTCCGCTGCCTTCTCCACCTTTCCGGCATAGGCCTCATGATAGGGGATCACCTCCAGATTGCCCTGGTTATTTCTCCGGATCAGGGTATAGAGACTGGTTTTCGATTCATCCGGCAACGCTGCAAACTCTTCCATCGTCATGTCTGCAGGATAAAAACCCGAGCCGGCAGGCTTGGGACCATAATCAGGCATGAAGGGAAGATTTCCGTTCAGTCTTTCCCAGGGACCGTAATTGATCCTGAAAAAGCGCACCAGGTTTTCATCCATGATGGAGCCGAGGACCGTTTCCCAGTCCGGGACTACCTGTTCCCAGTAGATCTCCTCCATGAGATCCGCCACCTGGAACAACAGTTTCAGCATCTCCTTCTGGTTTTCTGAAAGATGGGAGATATCGGCGGTAAGATCCACTTCCGCAAACTGGCTCACTTTGCTTTCGATCATCCGGTCGTAGGGGACAAGCTCCACCTTCCTGTTTTGTCCCTCAATTTCAAGGATCAGGACCTGATCCTTTTTCCTGTATGTCATCCCCGATACAGTGAGGTCCTCACTTACCGGAAAATCTGCCGCAAAGGTTACCTGTTCCTCGTTCTCCGTGACTTCTTGAACGGGATAGAGACTGCCGCCGGTCTCCACATACTGATCCATCATCCTGATAAACAAAGATCTGGGCGGTACCATGCGGATGGATCCTTGGTCGGAGATCTGAAAGGACGGGGAGGTCCCTGCGTACAGGTCACGCATCGGATTCTCCTGGCTGCATTCCTGGAGACTCAGGAGCATGGCCGCAAGGAGGAAAGGAACAATGAAATTACGGTTCATACATATCTGATTTTAATTAATAAGCCTTTGCGATGACCACCCGCTGACCGGATGGTTTTCCGCTTACCACGCACTTCCCAATCTCTTTTACACCGTCCAGGGGCAGGCACCTGATGGTGGCTTTCGTCTCCTTGATCCGGTCCTCCGACTCCCTGGTCCCGTCCCAGTGTGCCAATGCAAATCCTCCCCTGCGCTCCAAAACATCCACGAGTTCATCCCAGCTCTCCACCCTGTGCGTATTCTCATTTCTGAACTGCAATGCTTTCCGGCGGAGATTTTCCTGGATCTCCTCCAGCAGGGAAGAGATGTGTGCCGAAATGCCTTCCCCGGGCAGCACCTGCTTCTCAAGGGTATCCCTTCTTGCCAGTTCAACAGTCCCCTGTTCGATATCACGGGGGCCGAGCGCAATTCTTAAAGGTACACCTTTCAACTCATACTCAGCAAATTTCCAGCCCGGTTTATGGGTGTCACGGTCGTCAAATTTCACCGAAATCCCCCTGTCTGTCAGTTCTTTTCTGATCCTTTCCGCCGTTTCGGCAATGGCAGGGAACTCGTCCCTCCCTTTATAAATGGGGATGATCACAACCTGAATGGGTGCCACTCTGGGGGGAAGCACCAGTCCGTGATTATCAGAATGAGCCATGATCAGCGCTCCGATCATCCGGGTGGTCATCCCCCATGAGGTAGCCCACACATAGTCCAGTTTGCCTTCCTTATTGGTGAACTGTACGTCAAAAGCCCTGGCGAAGTTCTGGCCAAGGAAATGGGATGTACCCGCCTGAAGGGCTTTTCCATCCTGCATCAATGCCTCCAGGGTCAGTGTTTCAACGGCTCCGGCGAATTTTTCAGATTCTGTTTTCGTGCCTGTGATAACCGGTATCGCCAGGAAATTCTCTGTAAACTCCGCATAGATCCTCATCATCTGCATGGCTTCTTCCATGGCTTCCTCCCGGGTGGCATGCGCGGTATGTCCCTCCTGCCAGAGGAACTCTGTGGTACGCAGAAAGAGCCTGGTGCGCATTTCCCACCTGACCACATTGGCCCACTGGTTGATCAGGATGGGCAGGTCGCGGTAGGACTGGATCCAGTTCTTGTAGGAATGCCAGATGATGGTTTCCGAAGTGGGCCTTATGATCAGTTCCTCCTCGAGTTTTGCCTCAGGGTCCACGATGATCCCCCCTTTCTCCTCGTCATTCTTGAGCCTGTAATGCGTGACAACCGCACACTCCTTGGCAAACCCTTCCACATGGTCGGCTTCCCTGCTGAAAAAGGACTTGGGGATGAAGAGTGGAAAATAAGCATTCTCATGTCCGGTCGCCTTGAACATCCGGTCCAGTTCGTCCCTCATCTTTTCCCAGATGGCATATCCGTAGGGCTTGATCACCATGCATCCCCGCACGGCTGAATTCTCAGCCAGTCCCGATTTTAACACCAGGTCGTTGTACCATTGAGCGTAGTTCTCTTCCTTGCTCACTAAAACTTTCGCCATGTTTTGCAGAATCTATTAAGGAGTTCAAAAGTTGCGCTACAAAGAAAGGAAAAATTGGTGAAGTGCAGAAACTAGAGCCTCAATCCGATGACCAGCACATCGTCAATCTGACTCAAATCACCTTTCCATTCATCAAAGATCAGGTTCAGGATCCTGCGCTGTTCCTCCATGGGCCGTTCGTGGACCTCCAGGAGGAGATCCTTGAATGGGCGGTACTTGAATTTTTTTCCCTGCGGTCCGCCGAACTGGTCCGGAAACCCGTCCGTAAACATATAGACACGGTCGCCCTGCTTCATATCAATGGAATACCGGGTAAAATCCGACATGTTATCGTAATAGGCAACGGGCATGTTGTTGCCCTTGTATTCCAGCATCTCCCCATCCCTGACGATGTAGACGGGATTGTTCGCACCCGAAAATTCAAGCTTGCGGTTCCTGGTGTCATAGATCAGCATGGCCATGTCGATCCCGTCCTTCTGTTCACCGATCTTCCCTTCCTGTTTGAGCGTCCTGGCGATGCCCAGCCGCAGCTGATTCAGGATCTCGTCCGAGTGTGAAACGTTCTTCTCGTTGACGATCTCGTGGAGCATGGTGATCCCGAGCATGCTCATCAGTGATCCGGGTACGCCATGTCCGGTACAGTCAGCCGCGGTGAGGTAGATCTTATAGTCCTTGTGGGTGATCCAGTAGAAGTCCCCGCTCACGATGTCCCGTGGTTTGAAAAAAATGAAGTGTTCGCCGAAAAGGTTATCAAATACCTCATGCCGGGGCAGGACGGTGTTCTGGATCTTTTTTGCGTAATCAAAACTGTATTTGATCTCTTTATTCTGTTTCTCGATCTGTTCCTTCTGTGCCTGTATCTCGAAGGTGCGCTCGCGCACTTTGTCCTCCAGCTCCCGGGTCACCTTATCCTTCAGAGCTGCATTTTCCCTCAACTGGTCAATGATACGCCGCTGGGCTACATCCTTGCTTCTTTTCAGCAGATTGAGGCGTTCACTCAGACCGATGGAGAAGGCGAGGATCTGAAGGGTGACACCGAATTCCAGGCTGTGCTTGCCAATTGCATATTCCTTCAGGGCGTAATTCATGGATATGCCCAGGATCAGGAAAAGGTTGGCAAACAAAAAATAACGCGCGGGCTGAAAATTCTCACGGGTGAGGATCATCGCCGGCACAATGGCCAGGAACAGAGAGCCGATGGCCGAAACAATGTTGATGGCCAGTCCTCCCAGCTGGATGAATACCGGAACGAACACGCCGGTCCCCTGAAGCAGAAGGATGGTGAGACTCAGGATGAGTCCCCCCACCGTAAACCAGACCGCCAGTAACAGGATGGTATCCCATGATTGCAGGGTGTTGCGGGTATCCAGGTAAGATCTTCCGAACAGGAGAAAAAACAACAGGAAGATCTCCAGCAGGAAAATATTGACCGGGGCCGAGGTAAAACGCGGGGTGAGCTCATAGATGTAACCTTCCTTATGAACGAAAAAAACAAGGAAAGCGAGGATATACAGGATATAATACAGGTAACTGGTTTCTCTCGCCCTCACATAAAACGGGACGTGGTAAAGTATCATGATCAGCATGATCCCCACGAAGATCCCGAAGATCAATCTTTTCGACCTGTCTTTCTGGAGCACGCTCTGCTGGGTGGATACAGTGAAGGTGAGGTCTGAGAGTACGGACTCCTCCGAAAGCAGTACACGCAGGTACAGGGTATCGGATTCGCCCGGGGGGAGAAAAACACGCAGGTCGTCCGAGCCGCTGATATTCACATCCTTGTTCCTGGGAAGAAGGGTATTGCCCGATTTTCTGACCGTGATCAATCCGTTTTCAAAGCGCTGGTAGAGCCTGAACTCGCTGAATTCCGAAAAGAGATTGGGCTGCAGATGGAAAGCAAACTGCTTGGTTGAACGGTTAACAAAATAAAATCTGAACCATACGCAGTTCCCCGGTAAAGCATGCAGCAGCGCATCATCAGGATCGCTGAAATCCAATTCGCTGAAATGATGATCCATCATTCCTGAGAAAAGTTCGGATGGATGGGTGGAACAGGCAGGATCGTCCAGGTAGTTGATCTGCATGTCCGAAATGGAAACCTGCTGGATGTAGTCAGACAGGATGACAGGTTTCTGCGCAACCAGCGAGTGACTGAATATAATGCATATAAGAAACGGCTTCAGACGCATTCCAGATATTCCATTCTGTATGTAAATATATTAAAGATTCTTTTAAAGAACCGAAATTGGGAAGCAGTATGATTTCCCGTATATTTACCAAAAGTTTACATCCTGACATGGTCCCGGATTTCGGCGCTCCAAAAATCCTGCTGTATTTGTTTCTCATGCTGCTCTGTTCCTGCTCGGGCAGTGTGATGCAGACGACGATTTTCTCGGATGGTTTCCAGGAACTGGAGCCGGGCGCGGTCCCCTATGATGATGCTTCCAATCCTTCGGTCTATTATATCCCTGAGCGGGGGAAACTGGGCAGCTGGAGTGTTGCCACGAGTTTCAGGCACGAGGAATTCGGCGAAGCGTGGCGGATCATGAGCCAACACGGGTCCCATTACCTGGCACAGACTTTTACCAATCTGAACGGGCAATATGAGCCGCTCAGCCTGATCACTCACCCCCTGATCGTTGCCGGCGATACCATCTGGCGGGATTATACCATCGAACTGGATTTTACACCACTGGCCAAGTTCGATAAATGCGGTGTGGTGTTCCGGTACCAGCATCCCGCCAGTTACTATTTTTTCGGGACCGAGGGCAATACGGTCACCCTGAAACTCATACAGCAGTCTGTCACCCCCCTGCGCCCCATCGAAAAGATCCTGGATTTCATACCCCTGGTCTGGAATCCCGGTGACCGGTTCCATGCGGTGGTTTCCGTGAGAAAGGGCGAGATCCATGCCATCCTGAATGACTCCATTCCCATGTATGCCAGGGATCAGACCATTCCGTCGGGGAAGATCGGATTGCTTTCCGACCTGCCCGCCCGGTTTCACCGTGTGGAGGTAAAGATCCTGAAGGGTGAGCAAAGGCGACTGAACCGCAGAAGAAGACTGATATCCAGGAGAATGCAGATGCAGGTTGCAGAGCATCCGGCCATGGTCAGATGGAGGAAATTCGATACAGGAGAATATGGTACAGACCAGAATATCAGGCTGGGAGATCTGACCGGCGACGGAAACAAAGAGATCATTTTTATCCGGGTCCTGCCCGGCAAAGGGAAATCGCCGGGATCGATAAGTTGTATCAGTGCCATGGACCTGGAAGGGGAGTTGATTTGGCAGTACGGGAACCCGGGGCCGGGTGACGTGTCCCAGGGAGGGGAGGTGCCCGTCCAGATCCACGATCTGGACGGGGACGGAAAGCGGGAGGTGATCTATTATGAAGACGGCTGGATCAGGATCCTTCATGGAAGGAACGGAACCCTGATCCGCAGTAAAAAGTTGCCGGCAGCACCGGAATCCATCTGTTCGCTTTCCTTCGGTGACCTGCTCGGAACGGGACGGGATAACTGTATCCTGCTTTCTGACAGAGATCACAGGATCATCGTATTGAATGAGAAACTGGAAGTACTATGGGAACAGGTGGTAGAGCGTGGTTCCCATCCGCTTGTTTATGACATGGACGGTGACGGATCCCAGGAGGTGTTGATGGGATTTTCCGTATTTGACGCGGAGGGTTACCGGATACTGAATGCAGGGGCATTTATCCGGGACAGATGCAATGGTGTGATGGTGTATGAATTGCAGGAAGGTGACCGGAACATCCCCTGCCTGGTGTATGCTGCGGGGGACTGGGGCCTGGTTTATTATGATTTCAGCGGGAATCTGCTTAAACAGCATACCCTGGGCCATGTCCGTTACTTAAGTGCAGCCAATTTCGATTCTGAAAAGCCGGGGCTTGAGTTAGTCACTTCCAACCAGTGGGGGAGTGACGGGATGATGCATGTGACGGATGCCTCCGGGAAGATCAGTCACAGGTTCATGTCTCCCTCCGGTCTGAACAGGTGCATGCCGGTGAACTGGAAAGGTGACGGAGAAGAATTCTTCATCACATCTGCCGACACGGTCTGCGGCGGACTCTATGACAAGGATGGGAGGCTGGCTGTGGCTTTTCCCGCGGACGGGCATCCTGACCTGTGTTACATGACACAGGATATGACCGGCGATGTACGGGACGAGATCCTGGTATGGGATCGCAGGGAAGTCTGGATCTACACCCAGGAAAACAATCCCCGGATGGGTAATACCTATCAGCCGAAGCGCATTCCCATTTACAACTACTCGGCACATCAAATGCACCATTCTCTGCCCGACTGGTGATCCGGGTTCAATACTTTGTCAAGATTTCACCGGATCTTACCCGAATATTTTTTATCTTGCCATGGTGGCGTACCATCATTTGGCCTGTTTTTGGCACGAACTTTGTTTCATTATAAAGAAAAAAGATGCAAAAAATACCGGGAGGAACTATCATGAAAACTTTAACATTTTTCTTACTTGGCTCCGCAATGATCCTGGCTTCCTGCAGTTCATCCAGATACGCCGCATCCCGCGAGTATGACGATGTGTATTACAATCCGGATGTAGCAGAGAGACAGGCATCTGCAGTAGTTCAGGAACCAGCTTTGAGGCCTGAAGAAGCCATGAGCGCACAGCCCGTCCCCAGGGAACAGACTTATGCGGAACCCGAGGGGTATGCGGAAGAGGCGGTGAGCGACTATGAAAGATACTGGATGCAGAAAGAAGCGGAAATGCTTGGTGAAACCTATGAACCCCAGGGTAGTGAGGCGGCATATGCTTCTCAGTATGAACAGTACGACTCCCTCGATCAGGCAACCCAGTATGGAGAAGAGAGCGCTCCGGTGATTGTGAATAATTACAATTACTATTATGATCCGAACGATTATTACTACTCCTCCAACCTGAGGAGGTTCTCAGATCGTTATTACGGATGGGATTACTATGATCCGTACTACACCAGTCTTTACTGGTATACCGGAAGGCCCTATCACTGGGGTATGCGGATGGGCTGGGGTTATCCGGGATGGGGATTCAGTTATTCCTACGGATGGCCTTATTACGGCTATTCATACTACCCTTCATACTGGGGATGGGATTCTTACGGATACTATGATCCCTGGTACTCATCTTACTACTACGGAGGATATTACGGGTACTCACCCTATTACAGGGGATCGTACTGGAGTGGATATTATTCCGGGTACTATCACGGATTCTATGACAGGTACAGTTCTTCGCGCAGCTACCTGTATGGCAGGATGGATAACCGGCACTACTACGGGTATGCAAGGGCATCCGATGCGCGGTACGTAGGCTCGAAAGGCTCTACCTACCTGGATCCCAAATACAGGGATCGTTCAACATCCTCCGGTTCCTCCGGTGTGACCAGGGAATCCACCACGGTGAGGGATCCCAACGCAGGAAGAACGAGTACGGGAGCGACCCGGGAAAGGGCCGAACAGGGAAATGTTCAGCGGACGCAGAGCCCGGAAAACAGGAGAAGTGATGCACCCAATACGGTAAGAACCACCCGTACCAGTCCGCCGCGCGAAGTGCAGCGAAGCACCAACAGCAACCAGGGGCGTACCTATACCCCCAGTTACAGCAAGCCTCGCACAAGCACCACGCCCAGTTATAACCGGAGCACTACTCCCAGTCGTTCCCCTGCTTACACGCAGCCCAGGAGCAATACAAACAGGAGCAGCAATTCCTATAACAGGACCAGCAGTCCGAGCCGCAGCTCAGGTTCTTACAACCGGCCAAGCACACCGAGCCGCAGCTCAGGTTCTTACAGCCGGCCAAGCACGCCGAGCCGCAGCTCAGGCTCATACAGCCCCTCCAGCAGCAGTCCGAGCCGCAGTTCAGGCTCATACAGCCGCTCCAGCAGCAGTCCGAGCCGCAGTTCAGGCTCATACAGCCGCTCCAGCAGCAGTCCGAGCCGCAGCTCTGGTTCATCATACAGCCGCTCCAGCAGTTCAGGCAGCAGCTCTTCTTCCAGGTCTTCAAGGCGATAAATAACTGTCACACATGGCCAGGATACCGGACAGGATCCTGGCCATTCTTTCTTTCACAAATTAAAATAGGATTGCTATGAAAAAGTTTCATTTGATAGCCATGCTACTCGTGTCTTCAATTGTAGCTGTGAAAGCTCAAAACGAGATGCAGGCACTGCGATATTCACGGTACGATGCGTTTGGAACTGCAAGATATGCAGCACAGGGAGGGTCCATCGGGGCACTGGGTGGTGACTTCTCATCCACCCTTGTCAATCCTGCCGGTCTGGGATTCTACCGTACTTCAGAGTTTTCTTTTTCCCCTTCGCTGAACTGGGTGAATACCGGTTCGAGATACCTGGGCAATGCCACCGATGATTCCAGGCTCATTTTCAATATGGGAAGCCTGGGAATGGTCAATGTCAAGGATATAAAGCGAGGAGGCGGCTTTGAGGGCGCTGCTTTTTCCATCGGTTACAATACCCTGGTGAATTTCAATAACCGCACCACCATGAGCGGGATCAACCAAGGTAGTTCCCTGCTGGATGATTTCACCTGGCATGCCAATGCGGATCCCGATAATCTCAGCCCTTTCTATGAACAACTTGCATTTGACACCTACCTGATGCCCTTCGATTCAACCGCGGGTGAATTCTGGCATGATATGCAGCGTGACGATTACGGGCAGGAGCAGTACAGGCTTTCCGAAACCTGGGGGTATATCGGGGAGTATTCTCTTTCGGGAGCGTTCAACTTTAACAACCTGGTTTATCTGGGGGCTTCACTGGGGATTCATGCGGTCCGTTTCAACGAGGACATCTACCATGAGGAGACTGATTTGGATGACCGGGTGCTGGATTTCGAAAGCTTCCGTTTCAGGGAATTCAATTCCACCAGGGGCTGGGGATATACTGCCAGGTTTGGTATGATCATCAGACCGACCCAGCTTTTCCGGGTGGGCGCCAGCTTTCAGATCCCAACCTATTACCGTCTGACCGATGAGAAGACCACGGATATGAATTCATACTGGGACAGGGGTTCGGGTATACCTGATGCTGAGGCCACCTCGCCTGAAGGGATCTATGATTACCGGCTGAAAACTCCTTTCCATGCCGGCGCACAGGCATCATTGATCTTTTCCAAGATGGCCACAATTTCTGCCGCATATGAATACATTGATTATTCATCCGCCAGGCTTGATGCCTATGATTATAAATTCTTCCCCGAGAATGACCGCATCCGGCAAGATTTCAAATCCACGCATAACATCAGCGCAGGGGCAGAACTCAGGCTCGGCAAAGTCTATTTCAGGGCAGGAACCCGATACCTGATGAGTCCGTTTACGGATACCCGGAATGATGCGGACACCTGGATATATACGGGCGGATTGGGCATGAGGAATGACCGTATCTCCTTCGATGTCAGTTTTGCACATTCCAGTACCAGGGAGGTGTATGGCCTTTATGCGATCGAGCCGGGTGTGAATGAGGTATCCATCAACAATATCCGTGGCAACAATGTGATGTGTACGCTGGGAATCAGGCTCTGAGGCTCTTTTCAAGAATGGAAAGGGCATTGTTCCCTTCATTGAACAAAACATCCAGGATACTCAGGTTGGATTTGAAACCAAAACGGTCGGAAAAGACCTGGTGGTAAGGCACGGAATGAAAAAGGGGATCATGGATGGCCGGATCCAGCTTGGGATGGATAAAGATCCTGGGATCTTCCCTTTCCTTTATTTCAGCAAATGAATCAGAAAGAGTGACCGGGATCTCTCTGCCGAGAAGGTAAAGGCACCGGGCAAGCATGTCCCTGTTCAGGTCTACCAGGAAATTGTACCGCTTTTCAAAGAATACCGCCAGGTCGTCACGCATAAACTGGAAATAGGGAGCGGAAGCATATGCAGCCACCATGCTCCTCCAGTGAATTTTCTGCCAGGGAGTGTCGTAGTCGATCCTGATATCCTTCATCCGGTTTTTCTCACCCCTTTTCTTTTTCACAGGGACGGAAAGGGAAAGGGGACCGTTGGGACCCATGATCCTGCACCGGTTCCTGTAAGTCTGTTTATAATAATGCTCATGCTGATCCAGGACGATCTCCTGTTCTCTGATCAGCCGGGCGAAATAATTGACAGGTCCGTTATAAAATGCCGGATATACCAATGATCCGCTTCAATTATCGGTCTGCTCTGACAATTCTGAACATCCGGTTCCACCTGATCCCCCCGTACTCCTTGTCCACGCTCAGCCAGATCAGCCTGGGTTTTCCGATCACATGGTCCTCGGGAACAAAGCCCCAGTATCTGGAATCAGCCGAATTGTGCCGGTTGTCCCCCATCATGAAGTAGTAATCCATCTGAAATGTGTAGGTGGAAGCCTCACTCCCGTCAATCAATATCTTTTCTCCCCGGACCTCCAGGTCATTTTTTTCATATGCTTCGATGATCCGCCTGTAAAGGGGCAGGGTCAGGGTATTGAGCTCGACGGTTGCTCCCTTCATCGGGACGGTCAGGGGTCCGAAAAATTCCATATTCCAGGGATAACGCGGATCATGGGGGAAAATATCCCGGTCAAATTCTCCCTCCGAATGAAGGTTCATGGGTTCCACATTCGTAATGCCGGGCAGGGTTTGGATCTGTGCTGCATCGCCGCCGGTGAGGGGAAATACATAGGTGGGATTATTCCTGATATCGGCCAGTTCCCTGCTGACCCCAAAAGGTTCCAGGGACCTTGGGTTGATGGGGGTTCCGTTGGTGGTGACAGTATACCAGCGTTGCAGACCTTCATAAGCGGGCTGCCGCTCACCGTTCACAAATACATCGTTGTTCACCACTTCCAGTGTTTCCCCGGGAATGGCCACGCACCTTTTGATGTAATTGTCCCTCCGGTCCACCGGTCTGGTTTCCACATCATACTTCTGGCGGATCTGGTTCCGGACGTACTGTTCGTATACATGCCAGGGACGCGTACGGTTGTTCCTGGCCTGATCGGCAAGCATCAGCGAATAGGTCTCATCCCGGATCAGATCGTAATAATCGAAATTGCCCTTGGCATACAGCTTTGGGTCAGATTTTTCCAGGGCAACGGTATCCGATGCGGGAAAATTGAAAACCACAATATCGTTGCGCCTGACATCGCTGAATCCTTTCAGCCGTTTGTACGGGCGCTTGATCCATTCCAGGTATGATTTCTTCCCCATGACGGTATTGGGAAGAAAGGGAATGGCCAGCGGCGTATTCGGAGTGCGTGGTCCGTATGCAAGCTTGCTCACATACAAATGGTCTCCCACAAGCAGGGTTCCCTCCATGGAGGGTGTGGGGATCTTGTAGTTCTGGAACAGGAAAATGTTGATCTGGGAAACTGCAACCACCGCAAAAATGAGTGCATCAAGCCATTCTACGAGTACATGGTTCTTTTTCTTCCTGCTTTTCCAGAATGTCCAGTTGACCTTTTTGCTCACATAGATATCATAGATGACCGGGATCCCCAATAAAAACCACCAGTTTCTCAGCCAGATGACGAACAGGATGTAGAGGGTGACCGCTATTCCGAACCTGAAATATTTGTGTTTCGGTAATTTCTTTATATCCATTGCACAGTGTTATTTTACGGGATTAAATATACGTTCTTTTCTCAAACCCTCCAGGACCGATTTATCCGGCTCGACAGACAGCCAGATAAGAACCGCTTTTCCCAGAAGGTGGTCCTCGGGAACAAAGCCCCAATTCCTGGAATCGGCCGAATTATGGTGGTTGTCTCCCAGCACAAAATAGTAATCCATCTGTAAAACGTAGGTCCCGCCGGGTTGATTGTTGATGAAGATCTGATCCTCCTGTATCTTCAGTTCATTATGCTCATAGACCTCAATAATGCGGCGATAAAGAGGCAGGTTTTCCATGTTCAGGATGACCGTATCACCGCTGGCCGGCACCCTGAGGGGCCCAAAATTATCCGTGGTCCACCTGAAATGATCGCTGTGGGGGAATATCTCCTGGTTTTGAAAGGAAAGCGTGGGTTCCACATACTGTTGGATGCTTCTGACCCCCGGATATGACTTCAGGAGATCCCGTTTTTCTTCCGTCAGGTAGAGCACATGAAGTGAATTCACGGGATTATAGGTGACCGTGGACAGGTCAATATCCAGTGAATCGAGTAAATCGTCCGGGATGGGTTCTCCCCGTGTGGTCACATAGTGCCTGAATTTTTTTCCAGGGGGGTGGGGTCTGATCCGTCCGTTGATCAGCAGGTTCCCCTCCCTGATCTGCACGGTATCGCCCGGCAGCGCCGCACACCGCTTGATGTAATTCTCACGCTTATCGGCCGGGTGGGTGATGATATCGAATTGGGAGTGAATATAATCGTGTCCATACTGTCTCAGCAGGGAATAATAGTTCTGTCCGGGGTACTGGACCACCATGGTATCTCCTTCCGGGAAGTTGAACACAATAATATCGTTCCTTTTCACCCTTGAATATCCCCGTAAACGACTGTAGGGTAAATGAATACGTTCTGAGTAAGATTTTTTCCCCGAGGGGAGCTTGTTGTGGAAAAAAGGGATCGCCAGCGGTGTATTGGGCAGCCTGGGTCCGTATGCAAGCTTGCTCACAAAAATGAAATCCCCGGCAAGCAGGGTCTCTTCCATGGAAGGGGTGGGAATCTTGTATGCTTCTATGAAAAGTGTTTTGACGGAGAGGGAGATGACAAGAGCCAGGACAAGCACCGAGGTCCATTCGACAACGGACTGCAGGATACGCGGCAGTCCGTATTTTCGCAGTGTCCAGTCAATTTTCCGGGTTATGAAAATGTCCAGAATCACCAGGTTGAAAATCAGCAGGTACCAGCAACCGGTCCAGATCACGATCAGGGACCAGAAGAGTACGGAGATCGCAAATCCGGTATACCTCCAGCTTTTGCGTTTCATCCGGATTACAGGTTGAGGAGATCCTTCATCCCGAAAACGCCTGTTTTTCCGCGGATGAATTCAGCAGCCAGCAACGCACCGGCCACAAAAGCATCCCTGGTCTTTGCCGTATGTCCCAGGGTAAGGATATCCGCATCCGACTCATAGCGTACAGTATGTTCTCCCTTCACCTCTCCCTCACGGATCGATTCGATGGGGACCGATCCTTCTTCCGTCCCGGTTCCGGCCTGCCATTGATGCATGCGGCCGTGTTGCCGGATGATCTGTTCGGCCAGCGTAATGGCCGTCCCGCTGGGGGCATCCAGCTTATGGATATGGTGCACTTCTTTCAATGCCACGCTGTATTGGGGAAAGCGGTCCATGATCTTAGCCAGCCGCTCGTTCAGTGTAAAGAGGATATTCACACCGATGCTGAAATTGCTGGCATAAAAAAACGCACCCTGCTTATCCCTGCAGTAATGCGCGATTTCTTCAAAACGGTCGTTCCATCCGGTGGTGCCCGATACCACGGGTACCCCCTGATCCAGGCAAGCAAGGATATTGTCCGGGGCCGAGTCGGGTGAAGAGAATTCAATGGCCACATCCACCGACGCCTCCTTCAGCCTGCTTCCGGAAAGGTCCTTCCTGTTATCCACGTCAATGATCAGCGGAAACCTGTGGCCCTGGACGCTGCCGGCAGATTCAATGGCACGCCCCATTCTTCCGTACCCGATGATTGCAATATTCATCTATCCGGTTACCTGACTTTTTTCAGGATGGCTTCAAATGCTTCCGGGTCATTCATGGCTAGGTCTGCAAGCACTTTCCGGTTGATCTCAATACCGGACTTGCCGAGTTTTCCCATGAATTCGGAATAGGACATACCATGGGCACGGGCAGCTGCATTGATGCGCTGGATCCAGAGTGCCCTGAAGTTTGATTTTTTCTTTCTCCGGTCACGGTAGGCATAGGTAAGACCTTTCTCGTAGGCATTTTTAGCGACGGTCCATACGTTCTTCCTCCTCCCAAAGTAACCTTTGGTCCTTTTGAGGACCTTCTTTCTTCTCTGTCTTGATGCGACAGCACTACCTGCTTTTGGCATTTTTTTTCATTTTTCGGATGAGGGCGGTCCGCTTGGACACTTCCAGCTCCGCATCCCGGTGAAACATAAAACCTGGTATCTCAGCAAAAAATCGCTTATTTCATGGCCAGCAGACGCTTGATGTTCTGCTCGTCTGTTTTATCCACAACGCCGAAGTAGGTAAGATTCCTTTTGCGCTTGGTGGATTTTTTTGTGAGTATATGGCTTTTATAAGCGTGCTTTCTCTTTATTTTACCGGTCCCCGTCAGCGTAAACCGCTTCTTGGCACCCGCATTTGTTTTCATTTTTGGCATTTTTCCAACACTTTTATCAATAACGTAACTACTTTTTCTTCTGTTTGGGCGCGAGGAACATGGTCATCCTTTTACCTTCCAGTTTGGGAAGCTGCTCGACCTTTCCCACTTCTTCCAGGTCCTGTGCCAGTCTGAGCAGGAGGATTTCTCCCTGTTCTTTGTACAGGATGGACCTACCCTTGAAAAAGACGAATGCCTTCAGTTTTGCGCCGTCCTCCAGGAACTTCTGGGCATGCTTCAATTTAAAATTATAGTCATGCTCGTCCGTATTCGGACCGAAGCGGATCTCCTTCACCACGATCTTCGTGGTTTTGGCCTTCATTTCCTTTTGCTTCTTCTTCTGCTGGTACAGAAACTTCTGATAGTCAATAGCCTTAACAACGGGTGGGTCGGCTTTGGGAGAGATTTCAACCAGGTCCAGATCCAGTGAATCGGCCACTTTCAGGGCTTCCTTTATTGGGACGATCCCCGGATTCTCTATATTATCTCCCACAAGCCTGACTGAACTGGCACGAATCTGTTCGTTGATCCTGAATGAGATCCGGTCCTTCCTGCGGTTATCTCCACCTCTTTTGCGATAATAACCTGGTCCTGCTATGGCAATTCCTCCTATTCTTTAATTAAACATCTGTTCCTGTACTCCCGAGCTGATTGCGGATCTCCGACTGCATGAAGCGGGCAAATTCTTCCAGTTTCATCACACCCTGGTCTCCTTCTCCCTGCCTGCGTACCGAAACCGAACTGCTTTCCTGCTCTTTCTCTCCCACGATCAGGAGATATGGGATCCGCTTTAACTCATTATCCCTGATCTTTTTACCGATCTTTTCGTTCCTCCCGTCAATCAGGGTGCGAATATCGTAATTTTTCAGGAAATTTGAAACTTTTTCCGCATAATCGTAATATTTTTCACTGATTGGCAGGATTACGGCCTGATCGGGAGCCAGCCAGAGGGGGAACTTACCCGCCGTATGTTCAATCAGCACGGCCACAAAACGTTCCATGGAACCGAAAGGCGCACGGTGAATCATGACGGGCCGGTGCTTCTGGTTGTCCTCGCCGATGTATTCCAGTTCAAACCGGTCGGGAAGGTTGTAATCCACCTGGATGGTACCCAGTTGCCATTTTCTTCCCAGGGCATCACGGACCATAAAATCCAGTTTGGGACCGTAGAAGGCTGCTTCGCCCCGTTCCACCGTATATTCCATTCCCTTTTCTTCCACGGCTTCCAGGATGGCATTTTCAGCTTTTTCCCAATTTGCTTCCGTGCCGATATATTTCTCCATGTCTTCCGGATCCCTCAGGGAGACCTGGGTGGTAAAATCATGGAAATCCAGCGTTGTGAAAATGAGCAGCACGATATCGATCACTTTTTTGAACTCATCCTTCAGCTGGTCGGGCCGGCAGAAAATATGTGCATCGTCCTGGGTAAATCCACGCACCCTTGTGAGTCCGTGCAGCTCGCCGCTCTGCTCATACCGGTAAACGGTACCGAATTCCGCCAGGCGGATGGGCAGGTCCCGGTAGGACCTGGGTTTGTAACGGTAGATCTCCAGGTGGGCGGGGCAATTCATGGGCTTCAGCAGGAACTCTTCTCCCTCCTGCGGTGTATGGATGGGCTGGAAGCTTTCCTTTCCGTATTTTTCATAATGCCCCGAAGTGACCCATAACTCTTTCTGACCGATGTGGGGTGTGATCACCTGCTCGTAGCCATGTTCCCGCTGGACTTTTTTCAGGAAATTTTCCAGCCGCTCCCGCAGCTGTGCCCCTTTGGGCAGCCACAGGGGCAATCCCTGTCCGACCCGCTGTGAAAAAGTGAAAAGCTCCAGTTCTTTGCCCAGTTTCCTGTGGTCCCGCTGTCTGGCCTGTTCAAGCAATTCCAGGTGTTCCTCCAGCATTTTTTGTTTCGGGAAAGTAACCCCGTAGATCCTGGTCATCTGTTTCCTGTTCTCGTCCCCCCGCCAGTAGGCTCCTGCCACATTGAGCAGTTTGATGGCTTTGATGGGGGATGTGTCGGCCAGGTGAGGTCCCCTGCAGAGGTCGGTGAAACTGCCCGAACGATAGAAGGAGATGGTCCCGTCCTCCAGCTCGTCTATGAGTTCGGTTTTGTATTCATCCCCTTTGTTGCCGAAAAACTCCATGGCCTCGCTTTTGGTTACCTCCTCCCTTCGGAAAGGGTGCTTCTCGGAGGCGATCTCTTTCATCTTTTCCTCGATCCTCGGAAGATCCGAATCGGTGATCACCACTTCATCCCCGGGGTCCACATCATAATAGAAGCCGTTTTCAATGGCCGGACCGATTCCGAATTTGGTACCGGGATACAGGGCTTCAATGGCTTCCGCCATCAGATGCGCGGAAGAATGCCAGAAAGCGTGCTTCCCTTCCGGGTCTTCCCATTTGTTCAGTCTGAGGGTTGCATCGGAACGGATGGGCCGGTTCACATCCAGCACCTCGCCGTTGACGGTGACCGAGAGGACTTCCCTGGCCAGGCTGTTGCTGATGCTCCTGGCGATGTCGAGGCCTGTCACACACGCTTCATACTGCTTCACCGATCCGTCCGGCAATGTAATATTGATCATCGTTTTATTCATTTCAAAACCTGGCAAAGATAACAATAATGGCTGTATCTTAAAGGTTCTCAAGAATAAAACCGGTCATCCGCGTATACAGGTGGTATGTGGTGTTTCCCCCGCTGATGCCATGGGCCTTGTTGGGGTAGAACTGCATCTCGAATTGTTTGTCAGCCTGCACCAGGGCCTCCGCAAAATCCATGGAATTCTGGAAATGCACATTGTCATCCCCGCTGCCGTGGACCAGCAGGAATTTTCCCCTTAGCCCGTCCGCGAAATTTACGGGGGAGTTGCTGTCATAACCTTCCGGATTTTCCCCCGGTGTCCGCATGAAACGTTCTGTGTAAACGGTATCGTAATACCTCCAGCTGGTGACCGGTGCCACGGCGATCCCCATGCGAAAGAGCCCTTCTCCTTTGGTCATACAGAGACTGGTCATGAATCCTCCGTAACTCCACCCGAAGATCCCCATGCGGTCCTCATCCACCCAGTCCAGTGCACCGAACCACCGGGCAGCATCCAGCTGGTCGATGGTCTCCGGTTCACCCAGCCTCATATAGGTGGCTTTCCGGAATTCCTCTCCCCGTCCGTTGGTCCCCCGGTTATCCACACATGCCACTATATATCCCTGCTGCGCCAGCATCTGGAACCATGGTGTCCTGCCACCCCAGGCATCGGTCACGTTCTGTGATTCCGGTCCCCCGTAAACATAGACAAACAGTGGGTATTCTTTTTCCGGTTCAAAATCAGCCGGTTTCAACATCCAGGCATTCAGCTCCTGTCCACCGGCCGTGTGGACCGTCAGGAATTCGGTTTGCGTAAATCCGTATTCCCGGATGGTATCCCTGAGGGCGGCATTGTCCTCCAGAACCCGGATCAGTTTGCCGTCCTTGCGGTGAAGGCTGTATTCCGGGGGTGTGTTGGCCGTGGAGTGGGTAAGGATGTAGTACTCAAACGACTGGCTGAAATCGGCCCGGTTTGTTCCCTTTTTCAGGCTCAGCTGCTTTTTTCGCTTTCCGTCCAGCCGGATGGAATACAGGTGCCGTTCCAGGGGCGACACTTCACAGGAGGTGTAGTACAGCAGCCGGTCCTTCTCATCATAACCCACGAAATCGTCAATGTCGAATGGCCCGGAGGTAATGGGGCTGATGACCCCGTTTACAAAATCGTACAGGTAGAAATGAAAGTAGCCATCCCGTTCACTGATCAGTATCAAGTGTTTTTTGTCAGGTAAATAGGTAATGGTATTGTCCGATGCTTCGGAAATATAGTACCTGTTCTCTTCCCGGTAGACCACCCTGGATTCGCCGGTAGCCGCATCCGCATGCAGGACCTCAAGCTGGTTCTGAAGCCGGTTCAGGCGCATGATGCTCAGCACCTCGGGATCCCTGGTCCACTTGATCCTGGGAAAATACACATTGGTATCTTCCCCCGTATCCATGGTCTTTGTTGCTCCCGACTGCAGGTCATACACGTGGATGGTGACAATCGCGTTCTCTTCTCCCGCCTTGGGGTATTTGAACCGGTATGGTTCGGGGTAGAGCTCCCCGAACATGGTCATGTGGAATTCCCTGACCCGCCGCTCATCAAAGCGGTAAAAGGCGATCCTGTCCCCGTCGGGCGACCAGTAAAAGCCCCGGGCAAAACCGAATTCTTCCTCGTACACCCAGTCCGGCGCCCCGTTGATGATGGCATTCTTTTCACCGTCAAAAGTGATCTGTACTTCCTTCTC
>DSEO01000298.1 GCA_011056635.1 Bacteroides sp. | reverse complement strand
TCCCTCCTGGGATGTGGAGCTGGCAGGAAACCGGGTGCTGGTCCGAAGGAAAAGAAACAGGAGGTGAAATGAAGGATTGGATCCTGGATATCAACCGGCTTACCCTGGAAACAGGGAAAGGAACACTTGTCCGCGGGATCAGCCTGAAACTGGAACGGGGCAAGTTCACAGGACTGGCCGGGGAATCCGGTTCGGGAAAAACCCTCACGGCATTGTCCGTGCTGAGACTTTTACCCCCTGCCGTGCAATTAACATCCGGGTCGATCCTGTTTTCCCCTGCGGAAGGGCCCCGGGTCGATCTGGCCACCCTTCCCCCGAAAAAAATGTTTCAAATCCGGGGGAACAGGATATCCATGATCTTCCAGGAGCCCATGACATCCCTCAATCCTTCCATGCGTTGCGGGAAACAGGTTTCGGAGGTGATCCGGATCCACCAGGGCGGTGACCGCCCTGCGCTGCGTAGCCGGGTGCTGCATCTGTTCGATGAAGTTAAACTGCCCGATCCCCGGAGTATATACAATGCCTGGCCGCATTTGCTGTCGGGCGGACAAAGACAGCGGGTGATGATCGCCATGGCCCTCGCCACCCGTCCGGAACTGGTCATTGCAGACGAGCCGACCACCGCTCTGGACGTGACCGTGCAGAAAAGCATCCTGGACCTGCTGGCAGAACTGCGCGAAAAGTACCATCTCTCCATCCTTTTTATCACGCATGATCTGACGGTACTCAAACAGATTGCCGATCACATGGTGATCATGTACCGGGGTGAAGTGGTGGAAACGGGCAGCACAGACCGGATCCTCACCACCCCTGAGGCGCCCTATACCAGAGGATTGATAGCCTGCAAACCCGGACTGGACCGAACACCCTACCGGCTCCCCACCCTGTCGGATTTCATGGCCGGGAAAAAACCGGGAACACGGGAGCTGAAAAGGACGGTCGTTCCCCCGGATACCGTGCCGCTGCTACGCATCCGGAACCTTTCCAAATGGTATGCGAGGGACCGCGGAAAAACGGTGGTGAAAGCGGTCGATGAAGTCAGTTTTGATGTATTTGCCGGAGAAACCATGGGGCTGGTGGGGGAATCTGGATGCGGAAAAACCACCCTCGGAAGGACCATATTGCGATTGATCGGAGCCACTTCGGGGGATATCGATTACAGGGGAGAAAACCTGCTGGCCTGTTCCCGGTCCGAGCTCAGAAAAATCCGGAGCAGCATCCAGGTGGTGTTCCAGGACCCCTATTCATCGCTGAGTCCCCGGAGGACGGCAGGACAGATCGTCCGCGAACCCATGGAGATCCATGGGATCGGGACCAACAGGACAGAAAGAAATGCGCGGGTACAGCATCTGCTGGAACAGGTGGGACTCACGGGTTCAGATATGGACCGGTACCCGCATGAATTTTCGGGGGGACAGCGTCAGCGCATCGGCATCGCCAGGGCCCTGGCCTGTGAACCCGAATTCGTAATCCTGGACGAGGCGGTTTCGGCACTGGATGTGAGTGTGCAGGCCCAGATCCTGAACCTGCTCAATGAACTGAAACAGACTTACGGGCTTACCTATATTTTCATCTCCCACGACCTTACGGTGGTCAGGTACATGTCAGATCGCATTCTGGTCATGAAAGACGGCTCAATTGTGGAGTCAGGAACCCCTGAATCGATCTACACAACGCCCTCACATCCTTACACCGGTAAGCTGATCCGGTCGATTCCCGGATGATCAGAACTCGTCAAACCCGCTGGAACCGGCCTCGGCAATGTCCGGGCAATCCAGATTCAGGAAAAAGTCCATGGGCTTATCGAATTCATCTTCCTGGGTGATGTTCAGCGTGGTATCCGCATATACCCGCTTCAGGAATTCCGCGTAAATGGGAAGTGCCACATTCCCGCCTGCTCCCATGCCCAGCATATCGAAATGGATGGAACGGTCCTCACCGCCCACCCAGGCCCCGGCAGTCAACCTGGGGGCCAGTCCGATGTACCATCCATCACTCTGGTTCTGGGTGGTCCCTGTTTTTCCCGCAAGCTCACCTTCGAATTCATAAAAATGCCTCAGCCGGTTGGCCGTTCCCGCATAGTATTCCCCCATATACTGCCCTGTCATATCCACCACATTCCTGAGCAGGGTAAGCATGAGGTAGGCGGTCTCCTCACTGATGGCTTCCGTTTCCCTGGGATGGAACGTGGCGATCACATTGCCGTACCTATCCTCGATCCGGGTTACATAATTCGGGCTCACATAGATCCCGCTGTTGGAAAAAGTGTTGAAAGCCCCAAGCATTTCTTCAAGGGAAATATCAGAGGGCCCGTAGATCAAACTCGGCACGGGATCAATATAGGAGGTTACGCCCATTTTGCGCATGATCCGGATGACATTCTCGGGATTGAAATTCTTGAACAGCCAGGCCGAAACCCAGTTATGGGATGTGGCAAGTCCCCATTTGAGCGAAACCTTCTTTCCTTCGAATTTAAGGCTGGGTGCCCTCGGGGTGTATGTGGAATCATTGACCACGTCCTCGAAAGTGATGGGGACCAGCGGGATCATTTCACACGGGGAATAGTTTTCCTGCATGGCCAGGAGATACAGGAAAGGTTTGATGGTGGAGCCCACCTGCCGCCTGCCCTGGTAAACGTGTTCATACTGGAAATAACGGTAATTATGTCCGCCCACAAAAGCCCTGACCTGTCCGGTTACAGGATCCATGGCCATGAATCCCGCCCGTAGGATATGCTTCATATACCTGATGGAATCCATGGGACTCATCACCGTATCCACCGGTCCGTCCCAGGAGAAGACCTGCATGCGGACAGGCTGGTCGAAGACCTGCAGAATGGAATCCCATGAGACCCCGGCGGCAGCAAGGTGCTGGTAGCGTTCGGTCCACCTGACGGTACGATACAGGATCTGCCGGATCTCCTCCCTGGAGATATCCTCGAACGGTGCATTGGTTCTTCCCTTTTTTTCCCTGAAGAAAGCCGGTTGCAGATAATCCTTCATCTGCACTTCAACCGCTTCTTCCGCATACTGCTGCATCTTGTAATTGATGGTGGTAAAGATCTTCAGTCCGTCCCTGTACAGGTTGTACTGTGTCCCGTCGGGTTTGTAGTTTTTATTGATCCATCCGAACAGGGGATCGGTGGCCCACCTCAACGAATCCCTCCTGTATCGCTCCCATTCCAGTATCCCCGCATTTTTTCCCGGAAGCTGTGGCTTGTCCTTATTCATGAACTCGGAGAGGAAAATCCGAAAATGTTTCGCGTATCCCGAAAGGTGACTGGCCAGGTTGTAATCGATGCTGATGGGCTGCTGTTTCACCGAATCCGCAACCTCGCGATCGATATAGCCATACTTTTCCATCTGGCCCAGCACCGTGTTCCGCCGGTGGAACGATCGAACCGGATTAATCCTGGGGTTGAATGCGGTCGGTGCCTTCAGCATGCCCACAAGGATGGCCGCCTGGTCCAGGGTAAGCGAATCGGGCGTTGTATTGAAAAAAGTCCGCGCCGCAGATTGGATCCCCACGATGGATTCCCCCCCGAAAGCCACCGTATTCAGATACATCACAATAATTTCATCTTTCGTGTAACTCCGTTCCAGCCTGACTCCTGTATTCCACTCCTTGAATTTCATGACGGCCATGTGGGCGGCTTTTCCTATACTGGTGCGGCTCACTATGGTATCTCTGGGGAAAAGGTTCTTGGCCAGTTGCTGTGAGATGGTACTCCCGCCTCCTTCATCCCGGCCCAGGATAAGCGACTTCACCAGTACGCGTGCGAGGCTCCGCATATCGATCCCCGAATGACTGTAGTAGCGCACATCCTCGGTGGCTACCAGGGCATCCACCAGGTAGGGCGAAAGATCCCTGAAATTCACGAAGGTCCTGTTCTCAATAAAATATTTGCCAAGCAACTCCTGATCCTCGGTAATGATCTCCGAGGCAAGATTGGTCTGGGGATTCTCCAGCTGTTCAAATCCGGGCATGAATCCCATCTTCCCGTGTCCGATTAAAATCATGATCACGACGAATGCCACAACAGGCAGGGCATAGAGGGACCATAAAATAATAAGGTATTTCCTGGTTTTGCTGGGTGTAAGCACCATGGATCGCTTTGTTTGCATCAAAAATAGTAATTATTTGCACCAAAATTTTGACGATGGGCGCTCATTTGATTTAATTTGTGGTCGATTTGAAAACGAGGGAATGTGCAAAAAATGATAGAGAATCTGGTAATTGTTGAGTCTCCCGCCAAAGCCAAAACCATAGAAAGGTTTCTTGGAGAGGAGTATACGGTAAAATCAAGTTTTGGTCATATCCGCGACCTCGCCAAAAAAAACCTGGGAATAGATATCGATCAGGAATTCACCCCCAGGTACATTGTTCCTGCCGATAAGAAAAAGGTGGTGAAGGAACTGAAAGAGCTTGCTGCAAAATCAGGCACCGTGTGGCTCGCCACCGATGAAGACCGTGAAGGGGAGGCCATTGCCTGGCATCTTTACAGGGAACTGGACCTTGATAAAGACCGTACGCGCAGGATCGTGTTTCATGAGATTACCAGGGATGCCATCCATAAAGCCCTCGAGAATCCCAGGTTTATTGATGAGGACCTGGTCAATGCACAGCAGGCCAGGAGGATCCTGGACCGCCTGGTCGGATTTGAATTATCCCCGCTTCTGTGGAAAAAAATCAAACCTTCGCTGTCGGCAGGACGGGTACAATCCGTAGCCGTCAAACTGATCGTTGAAAAAGAACGTGAGATCCAGGAATTCACTCCCAGAAAATATTTTAGGGTTACCGGGATTTTTGCCGTTCCTGACGGCAAGGGAGGCTGGAACCAGTTCAAAGCCGAACTTTCCAAGCGTTTCAATACCGCCGGGGAAGCACGCAATTTCCTGGAAAACTGTAAAAACAGTGCCTTCACGGTAAAGGCTGTGGAGATGAAACCCATCAGCAAATCTCCTGCCCCTCCCTTTACCACCTCCACCCTGCAGCAGGAAGCCAGCCGTAAACTGGGATTTTCCGTGAACCAGACCATGTCGGTGGCACAGCGGCTTTATGAATCGGGTAAGATCACCTACATGCGTACCGATTCGGTCAATCTATCCAGTCTGGCCATCGGGACTGCCGCCAAAAGGATCCGGGAGATATTCGGTGAAAACTATTTAAAATCCAGGAATTTCACCACCCGTTCCAAAGGCGCCCAGGAAGCGCACGAGGCCATCAGGCCTGCCTACATGGATCAGGCTTCGGTGGAAGGAACCAGGCCGGAACAGCGACTCTATGAGCTGATCTGGAAACGGACCATCGCTTCCCAGATGAGCGAGGCGAAACTGGAAAAAACCACGGTTACCATCAAGATCTCAAACGCTCCCGAGCATTTTGTGGCCACGGGAGAAGTCCTGAAATTTGACGGTTTCCTGAAAGTGTATATGGAATCCAGTGATGAGGAGCAGGAAGAGGAAACCCGGGGCCTGCTCCCGGAGATGAAGGTCAATGAAAAAGTTACCTGCGAGGAGATCGAGGCCGCGGAACGTTCCACCAGTCAGCCTCCCAGGTATACGGAAGCCAGCCTGGTGAAAAAAATGGAGGAACTGGGGATCGGGCGCCCTTCCACCTATGCACCCACCATTTCGACCATTCAGCAAAGGGAATACGTGGTCAGGGAAGACCGTCAGGGAAAAGAACGGGAAATGGCCCGGATCGTCCTGAAAGGTGACTCCGTTTCGGAGGGGAAGGTACAGGAAAAATTCGGCTTTGAAAAGGGGAAACTCTTTCCCACGGATATCGGCATGATCGTGAATGATTTCCTGGAGCAGAATTTCACCGACATCATGAATTATAATTTCACAGCCACCGTGGAGAAGGAATTTGATGAGATCGCGGTTGGGAAAGTGGACTGGCCGCGCATGATCCGGGATTTTTACGATCCCTTCCATGCCAAAGTGGAATCCACAACGGAACAATCGGATAAGTCGAAAGGAGAGAAACTGCTGGGGAAGGATTCGGAAACCGGGAAACCTGTCTCCGTCAAGATCGGCCGGTATGGTCCCATTGCACAGATCGGAGAAGCAGGTGACGAAGAAAAACCCCGTTTTGCCAGTCTGAGAAAGGGTCAGAGCCTGGAAACCATTACCCTCCAGGAAGCACTGGACCTGTTCAGGCTGCCCAGGAACGTGGGCACCTATGAGAACGAAGAGGTGGTGGTCAGTACGGGCAGGTACGGCCCTTATGTCCGCCACAAATCCAAATTTTACAGCCTCGGAAAAGAGGACGATCCTTACCAGATCGGCATAGAACGGGCCATTGAGATCATCGAGGAAAAGAAGACCCGGGAGAAGAACAGGATCATCAACGCATTCCCGGAAGAACCGGAACTGCAGGTTCTGAACGGCCGTTACGGCCCATATATCTCCTTCAAAAAGAAGAACTACCGGATTCCCAAAAGCAAAAATCCGGCTGAACTGACCCTGGAGGAATGCAGGCAGTTGATTGAAAAAGCAGATTCCAGGTCAAAAAAAGGCACCTAATAAACAGTCAACCCAATGGATCTCAACGGATATTTCGATCCTGTAAGTCTTGAAAGGCCACGGTTCGGATACCTCCCGGAAACAGCATCTTTCAGTCACCATATTTCGGTCCACACCCCTGACCGTCCGATCCGCGAACTTGACAGGCACCAGGTGGCTATTTTTGGTGTGCCTGCAGATGAAAATGGGTGTATCAAAGGGAGCGGGGATGCACCGGATCATGTTCGCGATCAACTCTACCGGCTCAGGAGGATAAACCGAAACCTGAGGATCTATGACCTGGGGAATGTGAAAAACACCGGGAAGATCAGTAATACCTATTATGCGATCAGGGATATCCTGATGGAACTGAACGAACGCCGGATCGTCACCGTCATGCTGGGGGGTTCGCAGGACCTCAGCCACGGGGTATTCCTTGCCCTGGAAAAGGCGGAAGGACTGCACCAGGTGCTTACCGTAGACTCCATGCTTGATTTTACCCCGGAGGAGGGTGCTTCCATCGACTCGAGGAATTACCTGAACCAGCTGCTTAAACCAGCCGCAGCCAAAAAATTCAGTTACATAAACCTGGGCCATCAGGCTTATTTCGTGACTGACGAGCAGATTGAAAGGCTGGAAAAAACATATCTCCAGAGTATCCGACTGGGTGAGGCACGCAGCAACCTTCAGCATGCAGAACCGCTGATCCGTGATTCGGTTTTTCTGGGGATTGACCTGGGAGCGGTGAGGCATGCAGATGCTCCCGGGGTATCCATTGCTTCACCCAATGGATTCTCGGGGGATGAACTCTGTCAGATCACACGGTATGCGGGACTCAGCGAAAAACTTGGCACCGTGGGATTTTTTGAGTTCAATCCTTCCACGGATCTCAATGAACAGACCGCCCACCTCACCGCACAGGCAGTCTGGTATTTTATTGAGGGTGTTACCCACCGGATCAGGGAGAATCCACTGGATACACCCGAGCATATGAAAAAGTTCATTGTCAATCTGAACGCTGCAGGGCACGACATCATTTTTCACAAAAGCACCCTTTCGGAAAGATGGTGGATGGAAATTCCCGTCAAGAATCCTGTGACTGGGTATAACTTTTTTGTTTCATGTTCGTATGAGGATTACCAGCAGGCCTGTAATCAGGAAATACCGGACCGCTGGTGGCGATATTTGCACAGGCTGGGTAATGAAACAGGATAAAATCCGTTTTATTATCAGATTTTGTGCGGTTTTTTGAACAAGAAAGAATGTGAATCATGCACCCGGTTATGAACATTGTGCTGTTAACAATATTTGTCTGGCACTTTTATTTTTGTTTAATTTACAAGAGCATACAAAACAGAGCCTTGAAAGCAACACAGCCTTTCCGGTAATCCATGAAAACAACGGTTGTTATCATCATTTTCAGTTTCATTTCGCTGCATATCATGGCACAGCAAGATCCGAAATTCAGCCAGAACATGTTCCTGGTCCCCGTCTACAATCCGGGTGCCGTGGGGAGCAGTGACAGGATCTGCCTTGCCGCTGCTTTCAGGAACCAGTGGACCGGTCTTCCCGATGCTCCCGTCATCTCCACGTTCTCGGCCCACATGCCGCTCAGGTTTCTCGGACGGACCCACGGGATCGGGATCAATTTGATGAATGACAACCTGGGATTCAGCAATGATTTTCTTTTCAGCGCTGCTTATGCCTTCCGGATTGATCTGGGCAGGGGAAACCTGGGTATCGGCACCAGCCTGGGTGTGGCCAACCAGTCGCTCAGCCCGACCTGGGAAGGAGCCGATGTCATTCAGCCGGAATCGGATAATGCCATCCCGTTTAACGGGGGGAGCGTATTCGGTTTTGACATGGGTCTGGGGGTATTCTACAATTCCGATAATTTTTATGTGGGGGCATCCACTACCCACCTGAACCAGACTTCTTTTGATTATCCCGAGGAAATTGCCGAAACGAAACTGATCCGGCACTATTACCTCCACGCCGGATATAACATCCAGCTGACCAACCCGATGTTCGAGATCATGCCTTCGGTCATGCTCCAGACAGACATGCGGTCCAACCACATTTACCTGAATACCAACCTCAGATACAATAAAAGGTTCTGGGGAGGAGTTTCATATTCTGTCGGAGGTGCCATAACGGCACTTTTCGGCATCGAATTATTGAACGGGATCATGGTCGGATATTCTTATGATTTTGAACTTTCGCCCCTGATGAAATATAACAGCGGAACGCATGAAGTCACGGTGCGATATTGTTTCAATCTGAGTGTTGACAAGAGTCCGCAAAAATATGAGAGCATAAGATTTTTGTAAAATTTATCTATATTTAAACTGAGTTTTTTTAACTGAATTGAGTTGTATAACGTCTGTTTTTGCATTTTTTTAACCACTTGACTATGAAACGAAAAGTCGTCTTAGTTGTCTTAGCGGCAATCATTGCAGGTTGCAGCACCTACGATAACGGAGAACTGGTAGGTGTTCCGGGAAGGAAGGCGTACGCTGAGCCAGATCCGTATGGTATGGTCCCCATTCCTGCCGGATCGTTCCTTATGGGACCAAGCGACCAGGATGTCACCTGGACCCAGAATTCCATGAACAGGACAGTCGCAGTGGATGCATTCTGGATGGATGAAACAGAGATCACCAATAATGAATATCGGCAGTACGTCAACTGGATCCGTGATTCCATTATCCGCAAAGAGCTCGCCATCCAGGGTGTGGAAGATTTCATTGCCAAGGACAGGGAAGGACAGCCCCTCGAAGACAGGGACGGTGAACCGATCATCGACTGGAATGCGTCTCTTGACATGTCCAGGGACAAGGAAGGAAACATAGCCCAGATCATTGAGGATTTGGGTATCTACTACAGTGGAGCTGACGCATTGTTGTCCTCCTCCAGGGAACTCAACGTGACCAAACTGATCTATAACTTTTACTGGGTGGATCTGGAGCAGGCCTCCCGTGCCACCAACCGTTTCCGTCTGGATTACTCGGGTGGATCCACCGATCCGGTGGTTCAGTATGATGGCGTGGTAACCAGGCCGGACGGCACCCAGGAGGAAGTCACCAGCAGGGGCTCTTTTGTGAACAGGGACTGGGTGCTCGTATACCCGGACACCCTGGTTTGGATTGCCGATTTTACTTATTCGTACAATGAGCCCATGGCCAATATGTATTTCCATTCACCCTCCTACGACAACTATCCCGTGGTGGGAGTGAACTGGAAACAGGCCAAAGCATTCTGTATCTGGAGGACCAATTACCTGAACAGAGCCCTGACAGCCAGCAGGCAACCCACCGTGCAGGATTACAGGCTTCCCATCGAGGCAGAGTGGGAATATGCAGCCAGGGGAAACCTGGACAACAGCATGTATCCATGGGGCGGCGTATACCTGAGAAATAAACTGGGTTGTTTTATTGCCAATTTCAAACCCCTCAGGGGAAATTATACGGACGACGGTGCCATGTATCCGGCCAGAGTGGGCTTTTACGGCTATGCCAATGAATTCGGACTTTACGATATGGCCGGGAACGTAGCCGAATGGACCCTCACCGCCTATGATCCTTCAGCGTATGTGTTTTCGCACGATATGAATCCCTATTATAACTACAATGCCAAACCTGACGACCCTCCCGTTATGAAACGCAAGGTGATCAGGGGCGGTTCCTGGAAGGATATTGCACGTTACCTCCAGGTGAGTACACGTGATTACGAGTATCAGGACACAGCAAAATCCTATATCGGATTCAGGTGTGTACGTTCCTATTTGGGTCAAAACTAATTCAAAAATCTGCTATATGGGAATTACAGAAATTGTTCAAAGTTCGGGCTGGAAGAGTTTTACGGCTAAGTTATACGGCTTTGGAGCATCCGTTGTGCTTGTAGGAGCATTGTTTAAGATCCAGCACTGGCCTGGCGCCGGTATCGCGCTGACTGCCGGACTGCTCACAGAGGCAGTGATCTTCTTTTTCTCAGCCTTTGAACCGCTTCACGAGGAGCTCGACTGGACACTCGTTTACCCGGAACTTGCAGGCATGTCCGATCCCGATGAAATAGACGAATACAAGGAACAGGCCATTGCGGACCGGAATGTGGGTCTGCAGAAATTCGATGAACTGTTCCAGCAATCCCAGATCAATGCAGAAGATGTCCGCAGCCTTGGAAAACATCTGAATACCATTGCTTCCACCACCGAGTCCATCGGGGATATTACCACGGCCTCCCTCGCTACCAAGGAGTACTTCGATAAGATGGGGACCGCCGCACAGAACATGGATAATGTGGCCACGGCGTACGGGAGCAACACAGGTGCACTGAATGAATCGGTGAACACCCTGGCGGCAGCTTACAAGAAGTCCGCATCGCTGATTGATCAGAAGGGACTGGAGATCGCCGACAGATTTGCCGCTTCCAGCGCCAACCTGACAGCCACCTATGAGGCCATGTCAGGAGAAGTGAAACAGGAGCATGCGAGCATCTCCCAGAGCCAGAAGAAGTTCAACGAACAACTGGAAGCCCTCAACCGGAACCTGTCTGAGCTCAATGCTTCCTATACGGATCAGGTAAAAGGAAGCAAGGAACATCTGCAGGGTACCTCCGGAGTGTACAAAGGGCTGAGCGAAATGATCAACAGCCTGAAAGTCTCTGTGGAAGAAACCCAGAAATACAAGGAGGAGATTGCGAAACTCAGCGAAAGCCTGTCCGAGTTGAACAACATATATGGCAATATGCTCTCGGCAATGAGCATCCGTAAAAAATAATAAATCTTTAATCCTGATCTATGGCACACGGTAAAGAAACACCGAGACAAAAAATGATCGGTATGATGTATTTGGTGCTGACAGCCATGTTGGCACTGAATGTGTCAAAAGAGGTGCTGGATGCTTTTACACTGGTGGACGGGGGACTTGTGACCACCACCCAGAATTTTGCCGCCAAGAATGCCGGCCTTTATGACAGATTTGCCATTGCCCATGAACAGAACCCGGAGAAGGTAGAGGAATGGCTGAATAAGGCAGAAGAGATGAGGAGAAGGTCCCATGAACTGTACGATTTCATCAATGAGTGCAAGAAAGAGATCGTCATGGTCAAGGAAAAGGATGCCATACAGGATAACCAGGTGATGCTGGCCGAGGTAGAGGTAAAGCAAAATACGGATATCCCGGCCCAGATCATGGTTGTAGAGAAAAAAGGAGTGGAACTGAAAGCCAAGATCGATGAACACAGGGAATATATGCTCTCTCTGATCGATGATAAGGAAAAAAACGCAACCACCACCGAAGCCGTCGAAGAGACACTCAGTACGGACATACCCGACGTGGATCTTGAGCACCGCAGTAAAAGAGGGGCCACTCCCACCTGGGAATCCACCTACTTTGAACATCTTCCCCTGGCTGCAGTCATTACCCTCCTTTCAAAAATGCAGGGGGATGTGAGGAATGTGGAGGCGGAAATGCTCAACTACCTGCTGAGTCAGATTGGGGAAGGCGATATTCCTGTTAATACGCTGGAAGCGGTGGTGATCCCCGAATCCAATTACGTGTTCAAAGGACAGCCATACCGGGCAAAGGTATTTCTGGCCGCATACGACTCCACCAAGATGCCCGAAGTGATCCTGAGTGACGGAACGGTCCTTGACGTAGAGGCCGGCAAAGGAGTATATTCCACCGTCTCCAATACCATCGGGATTCGCCGGTGGGGCGGGACCATCCAGCTTGAAAATGAAGGAAATGTCATCAGCCGGTCGTTTTCAGCCGAATATGAAGTGGCCGAAGCCAATGCGACCATCTCGGCCACGGCCATGAATGTGTTCTATCGCGGTGTGGACAACCCGGTGGCCATTTCCGCCGGCGGTGTGGCCGAACGGGATGTGGTGGGCAGGATCTCTTCCCCCCATACCATCAGCAGGGTGGGTGCCGGCACCTACATCGTACGCCCGGGGGCCCAGGGAAATGAGGCCGTCGTCAGTGTATATGCAAACCTGGACGGAACCCAGAGGCTGATGAACAGAATGACATTCAGGGTCAAGGATCTTCCGGTGCCCGACGCCGTGGTGGAAGGAGTCAGGGGGAGCAAGGGGAATCTCACGGTGGGCCAGCTGGCCGGCCTGCAGGAAGTCAGGGCCGAAGCAAAGGATTTTTTATTCGAGGTGGACTTTGACGTCACTTCATTTACCGTCGCTTTTCAGGACAGAAGCGGGAAATGGAGCTATGAAACTTCGGAAAACAGTAGATTTACGGGTGCCCAGAAGAATATTTTCCGTTCGCTTACCGCGGGCCAGCGGATCATGATTGAGGATATCAAGGCAATCGGACCCGACGGCAAGGTTAGCACCCTGAATAATATTACCATAAACGTTAGATAATATGAAGGTTAGAAGGTATTTTATCGGAACAATGGTATGTGCGGTTGTTGGTTTACCACTTTTCGCACAGAATGTGAATACTTCCATGACACCGGGAAGTTCGACACCCATCCCGTCCCAGTCACCGACCACCAACGTATATAAGAAGGAGAACATTATTCCCGAAAAGAAACCGGTTCCCTATGCGTATATCCGGGAAGCGGACGTGATGGTGGCAAAGGATGTATGGCGGACCATTGATCTCAGGCAAAGAATGAACATTCCCCTTCGTTACCCCCTGGAGGGCAATATGGCTGACGGTGAAAGGTACAGCCTGTTCGGATTGCTGATGGAGGGTATACAGACCGAGGAGATCACGCCGTATGAATATGTCCCCAATGTGGGATGGAAGGATCCTTTTTCCAAGGTGACCAATCTGAAGCGGATCTTCGAGCTGGCTGGAGGTGACAGCATTCCGGATGATGAAGGGAATCTGCTCGAGGTCAGATACGACGGATCCAACATCATGCAGTTTGAGATCCAGGAACAATGGTTCTTTGATAAGCAGCATTCGGTGATGAAGGTCCGGATCGTTGCCCTGGCACCCGTGTATTACGAACGGTATGATGAATTCAACCAGGAGCTGCCGGTTCCCCGTCCCCAGATCCCGTTCATTGTGTATTTCCCTCAGTGCAGGAGGCTTTTCGCCACCCACGCCGTATATAATCCCAATAATGATGCACAGGAGATCTCCTTTGACGACCTGTTTTTCCAGCGCCGTTTTGACAGTACCATCATTGCCGAATCCAATGTGTACGGGAACAGGCCTCTGACCTCATTTAAGCTGGGACAGGATGTCCTGCTTGAAGCGGAAAAGATCAAGAAGGACCTGTTCATCCTGGAACACGATCTCTGGGAATACTAGCAGCGATCACCGCATCAGCTTCAGGGTATTGTTCCCGGAGGGATCTCCGGTGAGCTGCCTGAATGATTTTCGCAGAAAAGAATTTCAGCAGCGGGCGGAGATGCCTCCGGCTATTCCACCCCGATGATTGTGCCTTCCGCAGTATACGGTATCGCTGCTGAACCTGATGCTTCGCACCAGCTTAGGCAGCGATGACCGCATCTGCTTCAGGCAGGGCCTGATCCCGGCGATATCGCCGGCTTTTGCGTCCTGTTTGAACATTTCCGTGGTGAAATTGTACTTATGATGCCCCCTGTCATATTTATACAATCGATTCATCACATCAACCGATGAAGTCCATAAAAATCATACGCTCCATTGTGCTCATCCTGCTCACGGCAACGATGGCCCACGGACAGACAGAGAACCTGAATTATGATCCGGACCTGGCGGAAAAGCTGGGTGCTGACGAATACGGGATGAAGAATTACATTTTCGTCCTCCTGAAAACGGGGGACAATCGGACCACTGACAGGGCTTTCATCGACAGTTGTTTCACGGGCCACCTGGATAATATCGGGAGACTGGCTGAGATGAACAAGGTGGTTGTTGCCGGACCATTCGGTCAGAATGAAGATCACCTCAGGGGGATTTTTATTCTCGATGCTGCCTCCCTGGATGAAGCTCGTGAACTCCTGGATACAGATCCCGCTATCAGCGCCGGACTGCTAAAACCACTGCTCTACCCGTGGTATGGTTCGGCTGCGCTTCCTGAATATCTGAAGTCAGCCGACCGGATCTGGAAAAAAGATATCTGAGGACATGGCAAGAGATGACTACATCAGCTCATCTCCGATCTCTGTCCGGATATCATTGACGAACTGCTTGATCTTCTGCTCATCCTCCCTCCTGCACACCAGGATGATGTCCTCGTTCTGAACCACGATATAGTCAGTGAGCCCCTGCAGCACCACCAGTTTGGCTCCCTGGATATTCACAATGTTGCCATGGGACTCGTACAGGAACACATGTTTACCGGTGACCGAATTATTCCTTTCATCCTTTGACAACTGCTCATACAGGGAACCCCATGTACCCAGGTCCGACCATCCGAAGTCCGATACCAGTACATACACATTTTCCGCCTTTTCCATGATGCCGTAATCGATACTGATGTTCGTACAGTTGCTGTAGGCATCTTGTATAAATTCGGCTTCATCCGGGGTGCCATAGATATCTTCTCCTTCCCTGAACAATGCATGGATCTCCGGAAGATAATCCTCAAATGCATGCATGATGGTCTTCAGGGACCAGAAAAAGATTCCCGCGTTCCAGTAGAAATCACCGCTTTCAATAAAGATCCTGGCCATTTCCAGATCGGGCTTCTCCGTAAAAGTCTTGACCTTCATCAACCCGTTATTTCCGGCGTATCCTGCCACATGCTCCTGCATGGACTGGATATAGCCGTAACCCGTTTCAGGCCTGCTGGGAACAATCCCCATGGTCAACAATGCATTTTTTTCGCTGATGAAATCAAGTCCCTGAACGATGCATCGTAAAAATTCCGCTTCCTTGACAATCAGATGATCGGACGGCGCCACCACCACGTTCGCATCGGGATTTTTCTGCAGGATCCGGAAGTTTGCATAATCGATGCACGGGGCTGTATTCCTCCGGGAGGGCTCCAGCAGGATATTTTCCACCGGGATATCCGGTAACTGCTCCTCAATCAGAGCTTTATATTCCAGATTGCTTACAATGTATATCTGGTCCGTCGGAATGACCTGTTTAAACCGGTCAAAAGTCTGCTGCAGCAAAGTCCTTCCCATGCCAAGGATGTCAAGGAATTGTTTCGGACGCTGGGTTTTGCTCAGGGGCCAGAAGCGGCTTCCTATTCCTCCGGCCATTATGACGCAAAAGTTGTTTTTATCCATACTTTTTTTTCTGCGGATTCTTTAATCGGTACATAAATATAGCCGCTTTTGATGAATATCCCCCAAAGCCGCGGTGTTTTATTGATTAATTGATATATTCTTAATTTTGTACCAGATCCATGCGCCTCTTTACACAAATAGGAGCTTACCTTCTCCTGATGAGAAGGACTTTCACCAGGCCTGAGAAACATACAGTCCTTTATACCCAGGTCATGCGCGAGATCGAAAAGGTGGGCATCAACTCCATTGTGATCGTACTGGTGATCTCCATTTTTGTGGGTGCCGTGATTACCATCCAGACCAACTACAACATTGAGAACCCGTTGCTGCCCAGATACCTGATCGGGGTCACGGTCAGGGATTCACTCCTGCTGGAATTTTCATCCACCATGGTGGCTTTGCTGCTTGCAGGAAAGGTGGGTTCAAGTATTGCCTCTGAACTGGGTATGATGAGGGTTACCGAACAGATCGATGCCCTGGAGGTAATGGGAGTGAACCCGGCTTCCCTGCTGATACTTCCCAAAATTATCGCGGCCATGTTTTTCTTTCCCATTCTTTGCCTGTTGAGCATTGGCATGGGATTACTGGGTGGTTATCTCACCTGCCTGCTGGCCGATGTGATACCTCCCTCTGATTACATTTACGGAATCCAGTATGCTTTTTATCCGCACTACATCACCTATGCGATGACCAAAACGGTGGTCTATGCCCTCATTATCACCTCTGTTTCTTCCTTCCTTGGCTATTATGTGGAAGGAGGGGCCGTGGAGGTGGGGAAATCAAGCACCAGGGCCGTGGTACACAGCTGCGTGCTCATCATACTGGCCAACCTGGTCCTGACAGAAACCCTTCTGCAATGATCGAAGTCAAACACATTTTTAAAAAGTACGAAGATACCTATGTGCTCAACGATGTGTCGGCGCAATTCGAGCAGGGAAAATGCAACCTGATCATCGGCCGGAGCGGTTCGGGGAAAACCGTTCTGCTCAAATCGATCGTGGGCCTGATTGACCTGGATGAAGGGGAGATCTGGTACGGTAACCACCTGTTCAGTCACATGGAATCCAGGGCGCGTCAGGAGATCCGGCAAGAAATGGGAATGTTGTTCCAGGGCGGTGCGCTCTTTGATTCGCTTTCAGTGGAGGAGAATGTCATGTTTCCCCTGAATATGCTGACCGGTCAGAGTTTCAGGGAAAAGCTTGAGCGGGTGAACTTCTGCCTTGACAGGGTCAGGGTCAGTCATTCCAACAGGCTCTATCCCTCCGAACTGAGTGGAGGGATGCGAAAAAGAGTGGCCATTGCCCGGGCCATTGTGCTCAATCCGAAATATCTCTTCTGCGACGAACCCAATTCAGGCCTTGACCCGGAGACCGGGATGGTTATCGATCGCCTGATCAAGGAGCTCACGGATGAATTCCAGATGACCACCATTGTGAATACCCACGACATGAACTCTGTGCTGGAGATCGGTGACAAAGTGGTCTATATCCACGATGGATGCAAATGCTGGGAAGGCACCCGCGAAGAGGTGCTGCATACCGATAACAAGGACCTGAACAATTTTGTATTCGCCACCAGGCTGGCCAAACAGATCAAAGGCTGATCCCTGTCTCTTTCACATCAGTAGATCAAAGGCTTGTCGCCGTACTCCCGGAGCTTGAACTGCCTGTACCCGAAAACCAGGTTCATCCCGAACCAGAGATTGAACGACCGGGCTTCCTGCGGCCAGAATACCCCGTTGAGGATGTTGTCCGATATGAGGTAAAGATTCAGGGGTCCCACATTGAATGAGAAACCCGCTCCCATGTTTTTCAGGTAGGAATTCATGACCGAGTAACTGAGTGTCAAATTGATGAACCTGCCTGTGGTAAGGTTGGCACTGGCGGTGAATTGCTGGGCGACCCTTCCGTCCAGGAAATCGGTCCGGGAGAGGATCCCGAAATTGATATTCGGTGTGAGATAATAGGAAGCCCCCAGGTAAAGCTTTGTGTTCAGTCTTTTTGAATAGGTTCTTCCCTGCGTGAATTCCAGGAACGTGGACAGGCTGTCCAGCAGCACGCTGTCAAGGTAATCACCAAAATCCGAGTCTTCAGAAAGTTCGAAAGGGTTGATCTCGATCCCCTCGAAATCATAATCCGCCACATAGGTGACATCATGCACACCATCCTTCCAGGAAATAAAACCGATATCCACCGCACTGGCGCTCAACTGCAGCTGTTCAACGGGCCTGTAATTGATCCCCACATCCAGCCCCGCTCCCAGATTGCCTGTGTTAAACAGATACCCGGGAAGAGCAAAAGGACCCAGGTCTTCGATATCCTCATCGAGCAGCACATCCTCGATCGATCCATCCGTGTCATACTGCACCTGGGCAAAAGGCAGGGAAGCATTCAGCATCATATCCGACCGGATATTCCAGAGATCCTGAGATGTGCTCAACGAAAGCTCGGACCTCCGGGTTGACAGGTCCGCCATTCCGAACAGCAATTTCCCACGCACCCCCACCTGCAGGTTATCCAGGATCTCTGCCGACCATCCCAGCGATGCTTCATTGAAAGCCGAAAGGTTAATCCCAATCCCGTCAAACTGGTACGTTTCTCCCTCGCCGGCCCCGTACAACAGCAGTCTTGCCAGATCGCGCGGGTAATAGACCGATCCGTCAACCCGTGTGGTCACATCCAGCGAAAAAAAGCCGATGGAGGTCCTGAAACCGATGGAAGCCAGGGAGGTACCCAGGTCCGAGATCACGTAATTAACAGACTGCAACTGATCCAGGAATGCCTGTTTGCTGCCAAGCGGATGAAGGAAAGTGATCAGGGAATCCTGGGTGGGATGCGGGTAAATGAGATCCTGGTAGGCCAGCGAGCTGGATGTCGCCTCCAACCGCAGGGGTGCCAGCATCGGGAATCCCAGGTAAAAGCCACATTCCGGCTGATGGGCCGGATTGATCCGGTTGGATTGCGGCACGCCATGCATGAAATAGAGCGAATTGGTGATCTGGCCCGCCAGTGGCGGGAACGTGGCCAATGTGATTCCCAGGGCGATTGTCAATTTGCGGATGGTGCTCATAATTCTCGGGTATTGATTCTGTATTTGGCATAAATGGAAATTTTATAGCTCAGGGTGTTCTGGACGTACAACTTCACCACCGCTGATTCTTCTCCTGCAGTGTACATGTTCGCGGCCACACTGAGGTATGCCAGATCCCCCGTTCTGGCGATCTTGTTGAAGGGTATAGAGATCACATTGAACTCCTGGGAAGCTTCGATAAGCCGTCCCTCCGAATCCACCTGAGCAGCATCGAGAAGAACTGCCCTTTCATCAAAGATGGAGTCGAAAAGCACGTAATCCTGATCCAGCAGGTACAACTGGAGATCAATGTGTACCGGAATTTCATTGATGGTTTCCAGTGAGAAATCCAACTGTTGGATCATGGCCGTATCAATTCCCATCTCGCTGAAAGTTAGCTCGATGGTGTCCTGCAGTGTAAATGTGGTGTCATTGTAGGACAAATAGAATTGCCCCAGGTTATCGTGGTGTGAATGACCCACCGTATCGATAACACTGGCTACATCATCCAGTGAAAAGGTCCCGTAGATCAGGGGTGCAACCAGCTCCTGTTCCAGTTCGATCTCATCCGACAACCTGTCCAGCTCAAAGTAATCTGTGTTGCATGTGGTCAGAACCGCAGCAAGCACCAGGAAGGCCCCGGCCTTGATAATTATCCTGCTTATTCGTTTCATGGTCTACTCGATTGAATAGTTATATAAAAAATTGTTCGTGCTGCCCACGATCAGGTTGAACCTGCTGTCGGAGCCTGCAAAATATCCGATACTGAAACGGGTGGATCCCTCCAGGGGGAATCCTTCATACAGGGATCCGTCCGAATTGATCAGGTAGATCCTGTTCCTCGGCTCATCGGTGATCCCGATCTTGATGTCCGATGCAGAGAACTTATACAGATCCGGAGGATTGCTGATCCGCTCCCTTACTTTGAAACTGAAGATCCGCTTCCCGTTCTGCTGGGTCACAATTAATTCATTTCCATCTGCGAAGACAAATTCAGGAATGCCGTCCCTGTCCATATCCTGCATACGGAAATAGTGTGCAGGTGTTACGTTTTGTTTCAGCAGGGTATTGACGGTTCCATCCCCGTAGATCGCAACCACATTTCCGGCGGTATCGGTGCTGACCCACCTGGGTTTTTCCTCCCTGATATTCATGTCCAGCGTGAACATGTTATGCTGTGAAACGGTAACCCGGTTTTCCAGCCCGATCCTTTCCCTGCCCCTCCTGTTCAGAAAATAAGGGCGTATGGGGTCCGCGGCTACGATGTAATCATCGTTCTCAATCCTGAAGTGCTGGATCTCTTTGGTGACTGTTGATTCTGTTTTTCTGAATGACCATCCCGGCACAACATTCCCATCTTTGTCATATACATAAATGCGCCTGTCCTCTCCTGCCACAAAAATCCTGTATTCCTTATTCTGATCATAGTCAAACAGGGCCATGGGATTGGTAGCAGCTGCCCGCAATGTCACCGGATACCGTTCCACATAATTACCGTTTCTGTCAATCAGATGAAGTTTTTCACGGGTATTAAACAGGTACTGCAGTTTCTCGTTTCTATAGAAATCAATCTGATAGATCTCACTCATAATCGGGCCTTCGATCTTCTGTTTCCACAATACCCTGCCCGTGCTGTTGATCAGATAAATCTTATCCGCAGCGTCCTGCACAAAGATCTCTTTTTCGGAAGTATTGTGATTCAATACCAGTGCCGGTTTCATTACTGTGACTGTGTCAAGCAGACTCTCCCAGACTGTCATCGCCTTTTCCTTGATCTGGGAGGCATACTTGCCGCTGATGTTCTGGTAAAAGAGCCGGTCCTCGCTGCTGTACTGGATGATCAATCCGGGAATTCTCCTTAAAAAGAGTTCAAGTGACGGCAACTTAGCTGCCAAAGAGTTTTTCAGTTGATCTTTTCTGGATTGCAGGTATGGATATGGTTTTATGAACAGCGTTACATTGCCCTGACCTGACATATAATCCGACATTTCCTTGAATACCGGGTCGCTTACGAATGTTTTCTGCAGAATGTTCTGATAGATCACCCTGGATAATGCCTCCACCGACGGCCCGAATAAAAGATGATTGTCCAAAAGGGTGAAGTAACGGTTGAAAAGCCTGCCCGGAGGCAATCCCTGGTAAAAAGGATCCGGAAGACGATAGATCTTAAAGCTGGTCTGATCATCCAGATGGTAAAGATGCAACAGCGACTGCATATCAAATGCGTGCACCTCCAGGTATCGCGTGATCCACCGCATAATTACATCATTTGTTTCACTCTGGCTTCTGGTCTCGATGATAAGGATCTCCTGCTCCGGGCCGGCCGGCATCCCTTCCATGGAGAACCAGGCTATTTCATCTTCCAGCACAGAAATCAGGTCTTCCAGCGGATCGATCCCATAAAGATCGCTGATCCTGCGACGTTCCGCGTCAATCTTTTCCCATGTACCCTGCTGAGTGAAAAAATCCTGCATCCCTTTCGCAAACCGGGAGCGGTCACCGATACCCAGGTGCCGGAAGTAGGAAATGCCGGAGGGCATAATCTCGTGGAGTTCGATCTTCACGGCCGGCTGATCCCTGAATGCATGCAAAAGGGAAACAGATGCATCGTCCGTGCCTGTCATCCCGTTCAGCAGGAATGCATCATCCTTGATGTCCAGGTCCACCTCCCCCCAGGAACCCATGGATGCGAGCGCGTTCAGGTGTTCCCACTCCTGGTGGTTGACGAACGGATAGAACAGCAGGTGCAGTCTGGGGTAATTGATATATAGATTTGCATGCACGTACCTGCCTGCGGTTTTCCTGATCAACTGCAGGTCCGGATCGCCGGAAAGATTCGTGTCGGCATGGATGGTCCTGACCGCCTCTTCTACCAGGATGGAAGAAGGACTTGCCAGGCAGATTCCGCTGACACATGCAAAGGTGAATTTTCCGGGTACCAGTCCGGGTTCGCCTGATACATCAAACAGGGTTTCCGCTTCATAGTTGCGGTTGTTAACCATGGTTTCTCCATCCAGCATGGACAGCACAAGCTGCTCAAAATCACGATCACTGTGCGATGCTGCATAGGAAATGTAGATCAGGGGCATCAACTGATCCTTCCCGAGCAGGTGCAGGGAAAGACTCAATCCTCCCTTCATGAGAAGATCATTGATCGGTTCACTGGAAGCAAGCTGGAATATGAACTGATTTACCAGAGAGTCGAGCCTGTTCATTCTGGTGGTATTCACAAAATCGATCCATATCCTGTTTTTAGGGAAAAAAGACTGGGTCAGGTATTCAAAGTCGATGTTCTCAGCCAGCAGGACCACATCCTCAGGTACGGCTTCCAGGACGCCAACGGGTGTCATCTTATGTACACGCTGTAACAGGATAACCACCAGCAGACCCACACAGATAACCGCTATCAGACCACCGATCAGAAATCTTTTCCACATAGTTTACCTGTTTGGTTCAAAAATATGAATTTCACAGGCTCTTTCCCGGGAAAATTACCAACACCACGATTGTACCGTTGCATGCATGCATGACTTTTGGTATCTTTCCTTCTGATGCAGGCGATCAATCCGGTCATAGAAGAGGGGTGGAAACAGATCTTGTGGGACGAGTTCCAATCCCCGTATTTCAGCAAGCTGAAAGAGTTCCTGGTGAATGAACGGGAACATCATCCCGTTTACCCGCCCGGAAGACTGATTTTTAATGCGTTTCAACACACACCCTTTGAAAAGGTCAAAGTGGTGCTGCTTGGACAGGATCCCTACCATGGCAAAGGGCAGGCCCATGGGCTTTGCTTTTCCGTACCCATCGGTATCCCCAAACCCCCTTCCCTGGTAAATATTTTCAAGGAGCTTGAAAATGATCTCGGCATCCCACCTCCATCGCACGGTAATCTGGAAAAATGGGCCGACCGGGGAGTTTTTCTGCTCAACGCCACCCTGACGGTCCGGGCCAATCAGCCGGGTTCCCATCAGAACAAGGGCTGGGAAATATTTACCAGCCGTGTTATCGAAAGAATCTCCGAATACAAAAAAGGGGTCGTATTTCTCCTGTGGGGACGTTTTGCCCAGGCCAAGGAGTCGCTTGTGAACAGTAGTAACCACATGATCCTCAAAGCCGCCCATCCATCACCCCTTTCCGCTCAGCACGGTTTTTTCGGATGCCGTCATTTTTCAAGGACCAACGCCTACCTGGAACAGCAGGGAATTCCTGCGATAGACTGGACACTTTGAATTCGCACCCCCCGCGGACGCTCCGGTTCCCGGTTTCCCGGACACCATGTCCATTTTTGGCATGCATTTTGCACAACGTAAAGTGACAGTTCATCCAATCATATTCCCTGACAGGTTCAGGGCCAGGTCCGTCTCCAACAAGGCGGACTTTTATTTTTTACCCTGCCAGGCAGGGCTGTGCGCCCGGCGGTATCTCCGGTGAGCTGCCTAAATGATTTTCGAAGAAAAGAATTTCAGCAGCGGGCGGAGATGCCGCAGGCTGCCGAACCCCGGCGGTTGTGCCTTCCGCAGTATACGGTATCGCTGCTGAACCTGCTGCTGCGCACCAGCT
>DSEO01000303.1 GCA_011056635.1 Bacteroides sp. | reverse complement strand
TGGTCATCGTTCTGCTTCTCCTGCTGCAGCTGTTCCAGGCAGGATGCAGGAGGGCTGAGGATGATGCGGTTGAGAAACTGAGAAAGGGCTTTGTCGACCCTCCCCCGGAGGCGCGTCCGCGGGCCCTGTGGGACTGGGTGGACGGCAATGTTGATCACGGGGAGATCACCTTCGAGATGGAAGAAGCAGTCCGCATGGGACTGGGTGGATTTGACATCTGGGATGTACGGAGCGTGGTGGATGAGGACAGCATGATGCCTGCAGGGCCCCCTTTCATGTCCGATGAATCGGTGGCGGCCATCTGCCATGCCATCAATGAGGCGGAGAGGCTGGGACTGGACCTGGGACTGATCATTGCCAGCGGCTGGAATGCAGGGGGTGCATGGACCCTTCCCGAACACCAGACCATGGGGCTGTACAGGTGGGATACAGTGGTCGGGGGACCGGGCCCGGTGAGTCTCCAGCTGCGGTTCCCTGACCTCCCGGACAGGGGGGGCAAACCAGGCCGTGAGACAGGTGCAATCATTCCCCGGGATGATTCCGGCATGCCGGAATTTTACAGTGAGGTGGCGGTGATCGCCTTCCGGAAGGGGGAGCAGGAGGGGATCATTGAAGGGGAGGTGATCGATCTGTCCGACCGCATGGATCCATCGGGATTGCTTACGTGGGATATCCCCGAAGGAACCTGGAACGTCATGAGGTATGTATGTTCCAATACGGGTCAGCCCCTGATCTCCCACACGCCCAACTCCAGGGGACCCATGATCGACCATTTCAGTGCGGAAGCCAGTGTGAGACATATCCGTTTCTTCATCCGCAGGATCGAGGAAAAGCTGGGGAAGCCCCTGGGGGAATCGGGACTCACCTATTTCTATACGGACAGCTACGAGGTGCAGGGACAGCTCTGGACCCCGGATATGACAGCGGAATTCGAGAAACGCATGGGATACAGCATGGTCCCTTACCTTCCGGCCCTGGGTGGATCCGTCGTCGGGGACCGGAACATTACCTCAAGGTTCCTTTACGATTACCGGCGGGTGCTGTCGGATCTGATCATCGAGAACCACTATATCCGGACCCGGGAGATCTGCGAAGAGCACGGGGTGGGTTTCGTGGCAGAAGCCGCCGGTCCCGGCTGGCCTGTCCACAATTGTCCCTTCGAATCCCTGAAATCTTCCGGTTCCCTCACCTTCCCGAGGGGGGAATTCTGGCACCTGCCCTCCAACAATGAATTCTGGAACAGCATCCGCCGAGGTCCACGGGGGCACCATTACATGGAGGAACTGCAGGTGATCAAGGGGGTGGCCAGCGCTTCCCATATCTACGACCGCAAATATGTGGAAGCAGAGGCATTTACAGGCACGCATCTGTGGAACGAGGGACCGGGGGATCTGAAGCCTACGGCTGACCGCGCTTTCTGTGAAGGTCTGAACAGGATCAATTTTCACACGTGGCCCCACACTCCTCCCGAGGCAGGAACACCCGGCTGGGTCTATGCCTTCGGGACCATTGTCAATGAACACCGTATCTGGTGGCCCATGGCCGGGCCCTGGATGGAATACCTCGGACGCTGCAGCTTCATGCTCCAGCAGGGGAACTTCGCCGGGGACGTGCTCTATTATTACGGGGATTCTGTACCCAATTTCGTTCCGGCAAAGAAGGTGGATCCGGGACTGGGATCCGGATATGATTACGATGTGACAAACACGGATATACTGCTGAACAGGCTCAGTGTGGAAGACGGGAAGCTGGTGCTTCCCCACGGGCAATCCTATGAGATACTGGTACTTCCCGATGCGGACTATATGCAGCCGGAGGTCCTTGAAAAACTGGAAGCCCTGGTGAGTGCAGGAGCCGCGGTGGCGGGACCCAAACCCACCCGGAGCCACGGGCTGCTGGACTGGGAAGAGCGGGACCAGCAGGTCAGGCTGCTGGCAGACCGGCTGTGGGGTTCCTGTGACGGCAGACAGATCACGCGGAATGATCACGCAAAGGGCCAGGTATTCTGGGGTGAGGAATTGCGCTCCATCCTTTCAGAGAAAGGCATCCGGCCAGATTTTGATTTTGTGGGGAATGTGGAAAACCTGAAGCTGGATTTCATTCACAGGAAGCTGGATGGAATGGATCTTTATTTTATTCGCAATACAGGCCGGGAGGCGGTTTTTGGTACCGCCATATTTCGACAGCATGGGAAAAAGGCAGCATACTGGGACCCGGCCACCGGGTCCGTTTATGGGAGCATGGCCTCGGCCGGACCGGAGGGTACTACGCGGGTCCTTCTCACCCTGGAACCATACGGCTCGATGTTCGTGGTTTTCTCTGGCGGACCAGGCACAAACCTGCAGGACCGGGTGGTCAGGGACGGACAGCCGCTCTTTCCCCTGGAGGATCCGCTGACTCCCGGCACCAATCCCCTCAGAATGGAAGACGGGAAAGTTGTCTTTCTGGAACCCGGGAATTATCAGGTCATCCGCCAGGGTGGCACTGCTGAAACGGAGGTATCAGTTACACAGCCCCGCAGCTATCACCTGGAAGGTCCCTGGCGTCTCTTTTTCCCTGAAGAGGCAAGGGGGCCCGGATGGGTGGAGTTCGACTCCCTGGTGTTCTGGAACGAGCGGACGGAGGACGGGATCAGGTTTTTTTCCGGGATCGCCACCTATGAGAAGGAATTTGAGCTGGCGGAACAATGGACGGGTCCGGAATGGGATCTTTTCCTTGAATTCGATCAGGTGGTGGAGGTGGCCCGCGTCTACCTCAATGGCATTGACCTGGGCATCCTGTGGAAACCTCCTTTCAGGGTGGAGATCACCGGTGCGGCCAGGCCGGGCAGGAACCTGGTGAAAGTGGAAGTGGCCAACACATGGGCCAACGGACTGGCAGGAGATGCCAGGCTTCCCGCTGCGGAACGGCGAACCAGAACAAACGTGACCCGGCTGCCCAATGCCTGGACATATCCCATGGAGGAGATCCCCACGGCGGATTACGGACTCCTGGATTCGGGGATCAGGGGAACGGTGAAGATCAACGCTTACAAAACCGTTAAAATCCAATAAATCATGGTTGTCGTTCAATCCTACTTCGTGGCTGTCATCCTCTGCATCATCACCATGCTCTGCTGGGGATCCTGGGCCAACACACAGAAAATGGCCTCAAAGAAATGGGCTTTCCAGCTCTTTTACTGGGATTATGCACTCGGGGTACTGATCCTTTCCCTGGTCCTGGCCTTTACCATGGGGAGCATCGGGAATGAAGGCAGAAGTTTTCTGCCTGATCTGGCGCAGGCGGACGGCAGCGCCCTGGGTTCCGCCTTCCTGGGCGGGGTGGTGTTTAACCTGGCCAACCTGCTTATCGTGGTGGCCATCCATATTGCCGGGATGGCTGTGGCATTTCCCATCGGGATCGGTCTGGCACTGGTGATCGGGGTGATTGTCAATTATGTGGCCACCCCGCTCGGTCACCCGCTATTTCTTTTCGCGGGGGTGATCCTGGTTGTGCTGGCCATCATCCTGGATGCCATCGCCTACCGGAAATCCCGGAAGGAGCAAATGTCAACCACCACAAAAGGGATCCTGATCGCCATCCTGGGCGGGATCCTGATGGGATTTTTCTACCGTTTCGTGGCCGCCTCCATGGCTTCGGACTTCGCGGATCCCCAGGCTGGAAGGTTGACCCCCTATACCGCATCGGTGGTGTTTGCGGCGGGACTGGTAGTTTCCAATTTTGCGTGGAACTCATTCTTTATGTACAGGCCGGTATCCGGCGAAAGGGCCACCTACGCGGATTACTTCAGGAAAGGGGATACACGGCTTCACCTGACCGGGATACTGGGAGGGGTCATCTGGAGCCTGGGGATGACTTTCAACATCATTGCTTCCGGTCAGGCCGGGTTTGCCATTTCCTACGGCCTGGGCCAGGGAGCCACACTGATCGCAGCACTCTGGGGTGTCTTCATATGGAAGGAGTTCGGTAAAGCAGAGGGACTGAAAGGCTTGCTGGCCACCATGTTCCTCTTTTACCTGGCGGGCCTGGCCCTGATCATCACTGCCAGGCTCATTTAATCACAGGAGGGCAAAAAAATTTCAGGCGTATGAAAAAGATCCTGGTTGTAGGAAGTTCCAATACGGACCTGATCATCCAGGTCCCCGAGATCCCCAGGCCGGGTGAGACCGTCCTGGGAAGCAGGTTCCAGACCTTCCCCGGCGGGAAAGGTGCCAACCAGGCGGTGGCGGCCGCCCGGGCAGGAGGCGAGGTCATCTTCATCGCGGCGGTGGGAGATGATCCCTACGGATCGGAAGCGGTGAAGGGATACCGGAGGGACCGGATCAATTGTGAGGATATCAAGGTATGCAGGGATACCCCTTCGGGGATTGCCCTGATCAGTGTGTCTGAAAAGGGAGAGAATGCAATTTCCGTGGCCCCGGGGGCCAATTACAAACTGTCCCCGGAGGATATGGAGGAAGCTGAGGCGGCCTTTGATGAAGCCGATTTGATGCTTATCCAGCTGGAAATTACCCTGGATACCGTACACAGGGCAGTCGAAATATGTGAGGAACTCCGGACCAGGGTGATCCTCAATCCTGCCCCGGCAACGGACCTTCCTGACGGGATCCTGAACAGGACAGATATCATCACCCCCAACGAAGCCGAGGCAGAACGTCTTACGGGAATACGCATCAGGAATGAAAAAGGTGCCTGGAAAGCGGCCGAATGGCTGCACCGGAAAGGAGTTCGGACCGTGATCATCACCCTGGGCGCAAGGGGTGCCTACCTGTCAGATCCTGCCACGGGACCCGGCAGGATGATCCCCGGATTCGCCGTGAATGCGGTGGATACCACTGCGGCAGGGGATGTATTCAACGGTCAGCTTGCCGTAGCGTTGTCCGAGGGGAAATCCCTGGAACATGCCATTGGACTGGCCCATGCCGCCGCAGCGCTCTCCGTTCAGAAAGCAGGAGCGCAGAGTTCCATTCCCATGCGGGAGGAGACGGATTACTTTTACCAGGCAAACCTGGCAAACCAGCACACGAAATGATCATGAAAAATACTTTGTTGATCCATGTTTTACTGGGAGGGATCATGATCTCTTCCTGTCAGAATGAACAGTCAACCGAAACAATCCTTTCAAAAACCGGCCTGAGGGACAAGATCAGGGGAGGGTGGGCCGGCCAGGTGATCGGGTGTACCTATGGCGGTCCCACCGAGTTCAGTTTCAGGGGGACCATGATCCAGGACTATACGCCCATTGCGTGGGACAGCACCCGGATGGAGTGGTATTACAGGAATGCCCCGGGATTGTATGACGACATTTACATGGACCTTACCTTTGTGGAGGTCTTCGAGAACGAGGGCATGGATGCCCCGGCCTCCTCGCATGCCCGGGCATTTGCAAATGCAGCATACAGCCTCTGGCATGCAAACCAGGCGGCCAGGTACAACATCCTCCACGGCATTGACCCTTCCGCTTCCGGTCACTGGGAGAACAATCCCCATGCCGATGACATTGACTTCCAGATCGAAGCCGATTTTGCCGGTCTGATGAACCCGGGGATGATCAATTCATCTTCCCTGGTCTGCGACCGGGTAGGGCATATCATGAATTACGGCGACGGATGGTACGGGGGGGTGTATGTGGCAGCCATGTATGCCCTGGCATTTGTCACGGACGATATGGAGTACCTGGTCACCGAGGCACTGAAAACCATTCCCGCGGAGAGTGAGTTTCACCAGTGCATTGCGGATGTGATCCGGTGGCACCGGCAGTACCCGGGGGATTGGAAAAGGACCTGGTTTGAGACAGAACGGAAATGGTCTTCCGATGTGGGCTGCCCGGACGGGGTTTTCGAGGCATTCAACATTGATGCCAAGATCAATGCGGCCTATATCGTGATCGGACTCCTTTACGGGGAGGGTGATTTCGGGAAAACAGTGGATATCAGCACGAGGTGCGGACAGGATTCCGATTGCAATCCTGCCAGTGCAGGTGGTATCCTGGGTGCCATCCTGGGATATGACCGGATCCCCGGCTACTGGAAACAGGGCCTGGACAGGGTGGAGGATATGGATTTCAGGTATACCACCATTTCCCTCAATGACGTGTACGACATGAGCTACCGCCATGCCCTTTTTATGATCGAAAAGAACGGGGGTGAAGTGCTGGAGGAGGAGGTGGTCATCCCGCTTGAAGAGCCGGTTCCGGTAAGGTTTGAAAAGGGTTTTGAGGGACATTTCCCGGTGGGAAAAATCGATGTGGCATGGGGCTCGAACAGGCTCCTCCCGGAAGGTCCCGCAGCATACACATTCTCCTTTGAAGGAAAGGGTTTCGTGGTGAAGGGAGGGGTGCAAAAGGAGGACCCGTCACTGGAAGACAGGGTGCTGGTGGTGGAGGTGTTTATCGACGGTGAGCTGCATGAAGAGGCTTTGCTTCCCACCTTGCATCGGACACGGAGACACGACCTCACATGGAAATATAACCTGACCGATAAGCCGCATGAAGTGAAGCTCCGCTGGAAAAATCCGCAGGAGGGTTACCATGTTCAGGTGGACAGGGTCCTGGTCTACGGATCCCGTCCGGTAGACCAGACCCTGCATCGTCCATAAAAATCCCGTCCCATGAACCGAACCCTGTTTCTCACGGCCCTGTTTTGCATACTTTTTCTCGTGCACCCGCTGTTTCTCCTTGCTCAGAATCCCATTGTGCCGCCGGGGATCTATATGGCAGATCCCACCGCACGGGTATGGGATGACGGCAGGCTCTATATCTACGGTTCCGTGGATGAGAGCACAGATTATTATTGCTCCCACCGGTACCATGTGTTGTCCACCTCCGACCTGGTGAACTGGACACTCCATGAAAACAGCTTTTCCTCCATGGGGGAGGATGACCGGGTGCCTTACAGCGATGAATTGCTCTATGCGCCTGACTGTCAGGTAAAGGGCGACACGTTTTATCTGTATTACTGTCAGCCTGACCGGGATCACGCCGAGGGAGTGGCCGTCTCCACCCGTCCGGCGGGCCCTTTCGAAAAGGCATCATCCATCGATGTCCCGGAACACAATCAGATCGATCCCTGTGTTTTCATAGACGACGACGGGCAGGGCTATTACATGTGGGGACAGTTCACGGCAAAAATGGCCAGGCTCAACCCGGATATGCGGACCCTGGACGCCACCACCATCCGTGACAGTGTACTGACCGAGAAGGAACATTTTTTCCACGAGGGGGGCCACATGATCAAGCGGAACGGGATCTATTATTTTCTGTATGCCCACCTGGGAAGGGCAGCCATGCCCACCTGCATCGGGTATGCCACCAGCCGGTCGCCCATGGGACCGTTCACCTACGGGGGGGTGATCGTGGATAACGACCACTGTGACCCGGGGAACTGGAACAACCACGGTTCCATCATGGAGTTCAACGGCCGGTGGTATGTCTTTTACCACAGGGCAACCCACAATAGTCAGATGATGCGGAAGGCATGCATGGAACCGATCTTCTTTCATGAGGACGGTAGCATCGATGAGGTGGAGATGACCTCACAGGGAGCGGGGGGACCGCTGCCGGCCACTTCGGTAATCGATGCCGGGCGGGCCTGTCTGCTGCACGGGAATGTAAGGATCCGTGCATGTGCCGCGGACAACGAGGAGCTGGCCGGGATCCGCGACGGGGACAGGGCTGTCTTCAGGTACGTGGATTTCGGGGACGGGGTGGACAGCGTTTCGGTGCGGGTGAAGCCCGGGAAGCATCTCGGACGGATCGATCTGAAAGCGGGGATGCCCTGGGGAACTGCCATCGGTTCTGTGGAAGTTCCGGATTCAATCGGCCTAAACGTCCCTGTCACACTCACCTGCCCCGCCGGGACAGTGACGGGCGTTCATGCTTTGTGGCTGGTATTCAGCGGGGAAGGTGATGAATTGTTCTCGGTGGACTGGATTCAGTTCAACGGTACCCTGCAAAGCAGCCCTCCGGGTGGAGCCCCCGGGCCTGCAGGGGATCATTAACCGGGATGAAATGATCGCGAATATGAAAAACCAAAAACTATGCCGATGAAGCTGCAAATGATTGTCCTGTTACTTATTTCCCTGTGCCTGGGCCGTGGTGTTCCAATGCATGCCCAGTTCCTGAAGGTCTCTGACAATCACCGGTACCTGGTCACGGATGAGGGGGCGCCCTTTTTCTGGTTGGGAGACACGGGATGGGAGATGCTTCACAGGCTGGACCGCAAAGAAATGGAACACTATATGCGAAACCGGGCGGGAAAGGGGTTCACCGTCATCCAGACGGTCATCCTGAGCGAGATCAACGGGCTTAAGTTTCCAAACTCCGAGGGGAACCTGCCCTTGATGGATTTCGATCCCGAAAGGCCCGATGAGAATTTTTTTGAACTGGTGGATTATGCAGTGGAGAAGGCCGCGGAATTTGGGCTGGTACTGGCACTGCTTCCCACCTGGGGCAGCTATGTACTGGACAATTCGCACCCGCTATTGCTGAATAAGGCCGTGTTCAACGATGAAAACGCCTTTCACTACGGGAGGTTCCTGGGCGACCGGTACAAAGATGCTCCCAATATCGTATGGGTCCTGGGCGGGGACCGGCCGGCAGGCCCCCAGATCGGGATCTGGGATGCCATGGCACGGGGACTGAAAGAGGGAGAGCAGGGTGAAGAAGGAGACCGGAAGACCCACCTCATTACCTACCACCCCAGGGGACAGCAGACCAGTTCCACCTGGCTGCATCACAGCGACTGGCTTGATTTTAATATGGTGCAGACCGGGCACACCGCTCCATCGTTCAATGTGTATGACTGGATCAGCAACGATTACTTCCTGGAGCCGCCCAGACCGGTGGTAAACGGTGAACCTGCCTACGAGGATATCGGCATTTGGTTCAATCCCGCCAATCCCAGACATGATGCGTATGAGATCAGGAAACAGGCCTACTGGTCAGTCTTCGCCGGGGCATTCGGACATACTTACGGGAACAACAACATCTGGCAGATGAACAGGGATGACCAGGACAGCCGGATCTGGCCGAACATGACATGGGACCGGGCCCTGGAGCAGCCGGGCAGCGGACAGATGGGGTACCTCCGGCAGCTCATGGAATCGCGTCCATTCCTTTCCCGCATCCCTGACCAGGCGATCCTTCTGGATGAGAATCCCGCTTATGCAAGCGACCACATCCGGGTGACCCGCAACGGGACTCCGGACAGGAACGATGCCACCTATATCATGATATACCTGCCATATTTCAGAAGTTTCAGGGTCAATTCGGGGGTGATCCAGGGCAGCAGATTGAAGGTCTGGTGGTACGATCCGCGCAACGGGCATGCCTTCCCGCAGGGTACCGTTGAAAATACGGGAGAATTCAGCTTCTCAAACTGGCAGGACCTGATCAGGGAGGTCCAGTCCGGTCCCGACTGGGTGGTGGTTATCGATGACGCCTCCATGGATTACGGTCCTCCCGGAAAAGGTTTGAGCCCAACCCCCTGAACCAGTCAGGATTCATGAATCCCGCAACGAGCATCAATTTCTGACCGAAACACACCAAAATTGAAAGCCATGCATATACAATTCATTTCTGTCACTGTACTGCTGATGATCATGGGACAGTGTTATCCGCAGCCGGCAGCAAACAGGAACTATTCCCGCGGGGAAGTGCTGCATGATGCCAGGGACGGAGAGGAGTATCAGACGGTATGGATCGGAGATCAGTGCTGGATGGCCGAAAACCTGAATTACGGCACAGCAGGGGAAATACAATGTTACCAGAACAATCCGCAGAACTGTGAAAGCTACGGGGGATTGTACACATGGGAAGAATCACTGGGGGCCTGTCCCTCCGGATGGCACCTGCCATCCAAAACCGAGTGGGAGGAGGTGGCCCGTTTCCTGGGCGTTGAAGAAGCGGGTCAGAAACTGAAAGCTGCTCCGGAGGATCCCCTGCCATGGGACGGGACCAATGAGAGCGGATTCACCGCTCTTCCAGCCGGGGCAGGGAACGGGGAGGGATTTCACAGGATGGGGGACTGGGCCCTGTACTGGTCCTCCACCGAATACAACCCGCAGCGTGCGTGGTTTGCACAGCTGGACGGGTTCTGGTATGAGCAGCCTCCCAGGTACAAAAACCTGTATGTGGGCAACTATTACCTGAAATCAAATCTTTTCTCCGTGCGTTGCGTGAAAGACAATGATCAGGGGGAACAGGTCCCCGGGCACCCCCCCAATATCCTGTGTATCGTCTGTGAAGATATCAGTCCCTTCCTGGGCTGCTACGGCGACCCTGTGGCAAAGACCCCCCGCATTGACCACCTGGCAGCTGAGGGTGTCCGGTACTCCCGGATGTATTCCGTCTCGGGTGTCTGCGCTCCCAGCAGGAATGCGCTGATCACGGGGATGTATCCCGGCAGTATAGGGGGGAACAACATGAGAACGACCAACAAAAGAAGGGTGGAGAATGTGGCTGACTCCCTTCAGATCGGACCCTATGAATGCACGCCGCCTCCTTATGTCAGGTGTTACACAGAATATTTGCGTGAAGCGGGATATTACTGTACCAACAACAGCAAGGAGGATTACCAGTTTACCGCACCCCGATCGGCATGGGATGAATCAAGCAGCAGGGCACACTGGAGGAATCGTCCCGGCGGGATGCCGTTCTTCTCGATATTCAATTTGATGCGAAGCCATGAATCCCAGATCTGGGCCTGGGAACAGGAGCCGTGGATCATTCATCCCGACAGCGTGGAAGTGCCGCCCTATCTCCCCGATACACCGCCGGTCAGGCGCGATATCGCAAGGATGCACAGCAACAATGCCATCATGGACAGGGAGGTGGGAGAGCTCATTGATCAGCTGGAAGCAGATGGGTTACTTGACAGCACCATCATCATCTTTTACTCGGATCACGGCGGACCCCTGCCGCGCGGGAAACGGGAGATCCTCGAGACCGGCACCCGGGTACCCTTCATCATCCGGTTTCCGGGGAATAAAGATGCCGGGACGGTGGTGGATGATCTCTGCAGCTTCGTGGACATCCCTGCCACCATCCTTTCCCTGGCGGGAGTCCGCATACCCGGCACCATGCACGGACAGGCTTTCCTGGGTGGCCAGAAAGCGGAGCCAAGGGGCTATGTTTTCGGGGCCCGGGACAGGATGGATGAGTGGTTTGACTGCAGGAGAGCGGTCAGGGACAAGCGCTTCAGGTATATCAGAAATTACCGGCCGGATCTGGGGGCATACATGGACCTGGATTTCAGAAGAAATATGAATTCCATGCAGGAGCTTCTTCGCCTGCGGGACGAGGGGAAGCTCAACGGGGAGCAAATGTACTGGTTCAGAGAAGAGAAACAGGAAGAGGAACTCTATGATCTGGAAATGGATCCTTTTGAGCTGAATAACCTGGCTTCAGATCCCGCTTACGGGGAGGAGCTGGAGCGGCTCAGGAATGTGCTGGATGACTGGATCATCCGTATCGACGACAGGGGGGTGAAGTTCCGGACCGAAAAAGAACTGATGCTGGACATGTGGCCAGGTGGGAACCAACCGGTTACCGAAGCACCGGAGTTTCATTTCAGGGATCGCAGGGTGGAAGTGACCTGCGGAACGGAAGGTGCCTCCCTGGCGTACCAGGTGAATCACCGGGGATTGAATCCCGGCCACTGGTTCCTCTACCATCAACCGGTGTACCTGGAGCCCGGCGATTCCCTCACTGTCATTGCCCACCGCATCGGTTTCAGGGAGAGCATTGAAGCTGAATTTATCTGCCCCCACCTTCGATGAGCTGTCTACGATTCAATCAGATGCACAGAAAAAATGAAATCACATGGCAAGAAAACACCATTTCATCCTGATCCTGCTGATCCTGGCCGCGGGATGGGGCCGGTCCTGCAAAAGCCCGGAAAAGGAAGCTGAAAAGCCCAACATCATTTTCATCATGGCCGACGACCTGGGGATCGGGGACCTGGGCTGTTACGGACAGGAGATCATCCAGACCCCCCATATCGATGAACTGGCCTCGCGGGGCATGCTTTTCACCAACCACTATGCGGGGAACACGGTCTGTGCCCCGTCACGCTGCGCCCTCATGACGGGGTATCATATGGGGCATGCCGGGGTGCGCGGCAATCGGCAGGCCGAGCCTTCAGGTCAGTGGCCCATTTCAGACAGCACCCTCACAGTGGCCGAACTGCTAAAAGAGGCAGGATACAATACGGCCATGACCGGTAAATGGGGGCTGGGTGTTGAGGGCACGACCGGGGATCCCCTGAAGCAGGGATTTGATTCCTATTACGGTTACCTGGACCAGGTGCTTGCCCATAACTATTATCCTGAATACCTGCTCAGGAACGGGGAAAGGGAGTACCTTGACAACGAGGTTCAGTACCTGGATACCTCGCTCTGGCACAAGGGATTGGGTAGTTATTCCACGGTGAAGAATGCATATTCCCATGACCTGTTCACCCGGGAGGCACTGAAGTTTATCCGGGAGCACAGGGATTCGCTCTTCTTCCTTTATCTTCCCTATACCATTCCCCATGACAACGGGGAGGCGCCGTTGGGGGAAAGGCAGGAGGTGCCTGACTTCGGCATTTATGCGGACCGGGACTGGCCCCGGGAACAGAAGGGGTATGCGGCCATGATATCGCGGCTGGACAGCGATGTTGGAAGGATCATGCAGCTGCTGGATGAGGTGGGTCTTGCCGAACGGACAGTGCTGTTTTTTACCAGTGATAACGGTCCCATGCCTGACAGGGAATTTACAGAATATTTCAACTCCAACGGTCCATTCAGGGGAGGAAAAAGGGACCTCTACGAAGGAGGGATCCGGGTTCCCATGATCGTTGCCTGGGAGGGCCGGATCAAAGCCGGTACCCGGAATGACCATCTCAGCGCATTCTGGGATTTCCTGCCCACTGCCTGCGACATTGCCGGGATCCCTGTGCCCGCCCAGGTGGATGGTATATCGTTCCTTCCGGTCCTGTGGGGACAAGAACAGCCCCGGCATGAATCGCTTTACTGGGAATTCATGGAGCAGGGTGGCAAACAGGCCGTCCGGAAAGGCAACTGGAAGCTGGTGAGAAACCAGGTGATCAGCGAACCGCCGGGCACCGTTGAATTGTATGACCTGGAGGAAGATCCCGCTGAAACGAAGGATGTCTCGCATGAACATCCTGAAAATGTACAGGAATTGCTGGATGACATGGAGGCCAGCAGGACAGAATCGGATATTTTCCGGCTGGGCCGCCAATAATCATTACTGATACGGGGGATAATGACAGGATTCAGTTATCTTTAGAGGAACAATGAACCCATTCGCAGCCGTATCAACCCATTCGCAGCCATATCAACCAATTGATCATCGAACAAACCAAAATTCTTATCCATGAAAACCAGGCACATCCTTTCCGCATCCATCTTGCTGTTGTTCCCGGTCCTGCTGGCAGGGGCCGGATTGCAGGTCACTTCGCTGAAGACAGATTATAAGTCCGGTCCCCTTGGAATTGACAATACCCGGCCCATGCTGAGCTGGGTCATCCTGTCGGACCGCATGAACACCCTGCAGGAGAGCTACGAGATCAGGGCGGCACTCAGCGAGCGCGACCTGGAAAGGGGAAGGAACCTGGTCTGGGAGACCGGCCGGGTAAGCTCTTCCCGGAGCATCCACGTCCCCTATGAAGGAACCCCGCTCCAATCCTTCCAGCGCGTATACTGGCAGGTACGCATCCGGGACAATCATGGCCAGCGCTCCGGATGGAGCAATGTCGCCTCCTGGGAGATGGGGATCCTGGACAGCAACCTGTGGAATGCTGACTGGATCTCGCCGCTGCTGGAGGAAAAAACCAATCTTTCCAATCCGTCCCCCTTCCTCAGAAAGGAGTTCAATCTCAGGCCGGGGATCAGCAAAGCCAGGCTGTACATCAGCAGTCACGGGCTCTACCGGGCTGAGATCAACGGCAAACGGGTGGGTGACCAGGAATTCACTCCGGGGTGGACCAGCTACCGCCACCGGGTCCAGTACCAGACCTACGATGTGACCGGACTCCTGAATGCAAGCAACAATGCCATGGGGATCATCCTGGGTGACGGATGGTTCCGGGGTAACCTGGCCTGGTCGGGCAACCGGAATGTGTACGGGTCCCGCCTGGCTGCCATCGCCCGGCTGCATGTATGGTATGCGGATGGATCCGAGGCGGTCATCGGGACGGATGACAGCTGGAAGGCCGGTACAGGTCCCATCATCAGTTCGGATATCTACAACGGGGAAACCTACGATGCCACACGGGAACTGGCCGGATGGAGCAGCCCGGGGTATGACGACGGGGACTGGGAAGGGGTGGAGACCATGGAGATCCCCATGGAAAAGCTCATCGCAACCGAGGGACCGCCGGTGAAGATCGTTGACGAGCTCATACCGGTCTCCATTGAGAAGGCAGGAGACGGGCAATGGCTGGTGGACATGGGACAGAACATGGTGGGCCGGGTGCGGATCAGCGTCAGCGGGAACAGGGGAGATACGATCACCCTCAGGCACGCGGAGGTACTGGACAGGGAAGGGAAGATGTACTATGACAACCTCCGGTCGGCCGAAGCGACCAACAGGTATGTTATGAAAGGAGCCGGTACGGAAGTATTTGAACCCCATTTTACTTTCCAGGGATTCAGGTATGTGATGGTTTCGGGCTACCCCGGAGTGCTGAAGCAGGATGCCATCAGGGGGATGGTGATCCATTCCGACATGGGACAGGCAGGCACCTTCAGTTGTTCGGATTCCCTGATCAACCAGCTGCAGCACAATATTGTATGGGGACTGAAAGGGAATTTCCTGGATGTGCCCACCGACTGCCCCCAGCGGGATGAGAGACTGGGATGGACGGGTGATGCCCAGGTGTTCGCCCCCACCGCATGCTTCAACATGCAGGCAGCCACCTTTTATAAAAAATGGCTGAGGGATATGGCGGCTGACCAGACGGCAGAAGGCATGATCCACAACGTGATCCCGGATGTGCTGGGTGGCGGGGGAGCGACCGGATGGGCCGATGCAGGGGTGGTGATCCCCTGGGTGGTCTATATGAACTATGCCGACACATCGGTTCTGGAGGACCAGTATGAAAGCATGAAGAAATGGATCGGTTACATGCAGGCCCGGGCCGGGGAGGACATGGTCTGGGACGGGGATTTCCATTTCGGGGACTGGCTGTCCTTCGACGACAGCAGTCCCGCCTACATGGGTGCCTACACCCTGACCGACCTGCTTGCCACGGCCTACTTTGCCTATTCCTCGGGCATTGTATCGGATGTGGCGGCCATCCTAGGCAAGAATGACGAGGCTGCTCATTACAAAGAACTTTCCGAACAGGTGAAGCACGCTTTCAGGGATGAGTTCGTGACCCCCAACGGCCGCCTGGTCTCTCACACCCAGACCGCCTATACCCTGGCGCTTGCCTTTGATTTGCTGGACGAGCGGACCGAACAGCTGGCTGCCCGTCATCTCGGCAACAATGTACAACAGTTCGGGCACATCACAACGGGCTTCCTGGGCACTCCATTGATCTCACTGACACTTACCGGATATGGTATGAACGAGCTGGCCTATTTACTGCTGAACAGGAAGGAGTACCCGTCGTGGCTCTACCCGGTCACCATGGGGGCCACTACCATCTGGGAGCGGTGGGACGGCCAGAAACCCGATTCCACCTTCCAGGATCCGGGCATGAACTCTTTCAATCATTATGCTTACGGGGCCATCGGGAAATGGCTCTACCAGGTGGTGGCAGGGATCGGTATTGATCCGGACCAGCCCGGCTACAAACATGTGATCATCCATCCCAGGCCGGGAGGAGGGCTCACATGGGCGAAAGCCAGCCATGAAAGCATGTATGGAACCATAACATCCGGATGGGAACTGGATGGGGACCAGCTCACCATGGAAGTGGAGATCCCGGCCAATACCACGGCCTCCCTGCACATCACGGGACAACCGGAGCAGATCGTCATCAATGGCACCGGCCTGACGCAATCCGGGATCAGTTACCGGACAACGGAAGCAGGAGTGGTGGCAGAAGCCGGCTCCGGACGTTACGAGATCATCACCACCCGGGAGGAAGCGGGTCAATAGACCGGAGGTGGTCATAGCCGCGCTTTCACCTGAGAGCACCGGCACTCCTGAACTGCGACGGCTGTTGATTTATCGGCGACCTGGATGACTTCATGGCGAACAGGATGCACAGGCTGAACCGGGTAAAAAAATAATATACCTATTTAATAAAATACCGGACCTGGGTACCTGTGAATATGAATATGTTTGTCAGGAAAACTATTCATTCAATCTAACTTAAAATCACGACTATGAAAAGAATTGCTACGCTATTCATGCTATTATTGCCTGCCCTCGGTTTGTTGGCACAGCCTTTTACAGCTGTTTCCTGGATCGGGTGGGAGAACGAGCCGGATTATGAAGGTGTAACAGGATATGCGGAAAATCCTTATGACAAACCTGTGGTCATCGTTCCGCAGGCCCCCGAAGGACTGACACCCGATCTGATCGCCGATGCGACCACCTTCGACCTCGCATGGGAACTGATGGGAAATGCCAACCTCGTGGCCAACCTTACCTCCAATGGGGTGGCAGGTGATCCGTTCGACCTCGGAGAAGCGACCCCGACCTTCGGTGCAGCCTGGAAAGCCGTTCATGACGGGGCCAACCTGTATATCTTTCTGAAGTACTGGGATGTGAACAGCCAGGTGGATGCCGGTTCCCGTTCATTCGAGATCATGGCACAGCCAACCTCACCTTTCCGCCACGAATCCACCTTCCAGGCAGCATCTGACAGTGCTGCCGAACTGGTGGTGGCTTACCAGAACATGGCTTATGCCCGTTTAACCGAGCTGGGCGGAGGGAAAGCCTTATTCAAGGATGGTGCTGTCAGTGAATACGCTGCTTCCCAGGGTCTGAACCAGGAGAAACTGGCCTGGAAAGCCTATGTGACAGCTGCCTGGGGTCCCAATGACCACGGCCTGCTGGCGCTCGCTTCAGCTACCCACTTCTGGAATATGGACGGAGAGAATACGATCCGGGCCATCATGGTGATGTCCTTCGACGGGGCACTGGGTTACCCTGCTGATCCTTCTGACCTGGAAGGAGCTTACAATGCAGTTCAGGTGGGTGATACCATTGCCTTTGATGTGAAATCCAATTCAACCATCGGTGGCTCGGAAGGGGACAACAAGGTGGAATATTTCTGGTCAGCCGACAAGAACAACGGGTATGGTTCAAACTATTACAGCGGGTACCTGGTGATGGCACCGCCGGCAGTTGCCCCCGGTGACAAAGCATTTGCAGCTGTTTCATGGATCGGGTGGGAGAATGAACCCGATTATGAAGGGGTGACAGGATATGCAGAAAATCCGTATGACAATCCGCAGGTGACCATCAAGCAGGCTCCCGGGGGATGGACCTACGACCAGATCGCAGATCCGGCAACCTTTGACCTTGCCTGGGGTATCCTGGGTGACTCAATGGCCGTGGCCAACCTTACCTCCAACGGTGTGGCAGGTGACCCGTTTGATCTGGGAGAGGCAAATCCCACCTTCGGTGCGGCATGGAAGGGAGTTCATGACGGCTCCAACCTGTATGTCTTCCTGAAATACTGGGATGTGAACAGCCAGGTGGATGCCGGCTCCCGCTCGTTCGAGATCATGGCACAACCTGCCTATCCCGTCCGGCATGAGCCCTCATTCGAAGCAGCGTCGGACAGTGCAGCAGAACTTGTGGTGGCCTACCAGAACATGGCTTATGCCCGTTTTACCGAACTGGGCGGAGGGAAAGCCTTCTTCAAGGATGGCTCTGTTTCAGAATACGCTGCTTCCCAGGGACTGAACCAGGAAAAACTGGCGTGGAAAGCATATGTGACGGCTGCCTGGGGTCCCAACGACAATGGCCTTCTGGCCCTTGCCTCTGCCGCCCACTTCTGGAATCTGGACGGGGAGAATACGATCCGGGCGATCATGGTGATGTCCTTCGACGGTGCGCTGGCCTATCCGGCAGATCCGGCGGATCTGGAAGGTGCCTATACACCCATCCAGGTCGGAGAGACCATGGCCTTTGATGTGAAATCCAATTCAACCATCGGTGGCTCGGAAGGAGACAACAAGGTTGAGTACTTCTGGTCTGCTGATAAGAACAACGGATACGGTTCCAATTACTACAGCGGTCACCTGACCCTGTCTGATGAAGTCATACAGGTTGTCGGGGTTGAAGACCGTACCCTTGATCACATCAGGGTGTTTATGCAGAATGACTTCCTCAATATCAGGGGAGTCGGAACCACTGGTGTGAAGGTCTACAGCATCACCGGTGCACTTGTGAAGTCTGTCAGTAATGTGAACCGGCAGGTTGATATGAGCGATGTGTCCGATGGTGTATACATTGTGAAGCTTGAAGGGGTTCCTTCAGGATTTAAAGTGATCAAGTAGTTTTTTTCTCAAAATCATTCGGAAAAAAGGGAGGCCTGGTGCGTCCCTTTTTTTTGAATGACCGGAATGGCGCCTGAAACAGCATGCGTAACAAATAATCTCACCAGACATGAAACATTTACTGAGAAAATTCCTGTACATCAGTACGCTATGCCTTGCAGGACTGATCCTGCCATTGGAGGGCATCATGGCTCAACAGATCATTACCGGCAGGGTGACCGATGCCGGAGACGGACAACCCATGCCGGGGGTGAATGTGGTGGTCAGGGGCACCACCACCGGGACGATCACAGACATGGAAGGGAATTATTCCATCAGGGTCAGTGATCCCAACGCGGTACTCCTGTTTTCATACGTGGGGTATCTCGACCAGGAATATCCGGTGGACGGGCTGACCGTGATCAATCTTGAAATGAAGGAAGACATACAGTCACTGGAAGAAGTGGTTGTGATCGGTTACGGTACGGTGAAGAAAGAGGATTTGACCGGATCGGTGGCCGTGGTCACCTCGGAGGAGATCTCCAGAACCCCGAGCCCTACATTGAGCAGGGCCATCCAGGGCCGTGCATCGGGTGTGCTTGTCACCCAGGGCGGAAAACCCGGGACCGGGGTTACCATCCGAATAAGGGGGATTGGCTCCATCAACCAGAATCCCAATCCGCTCTATGTGATTGACGGTGTGATCTCGGGAGGGATCGACAACATCAATCCCAACGATATTGCGTCCTTCCAGGTGCTGAAGGATGCCTCTGCTGCCGCGATATACGGGGCAGATGGTGCCAACGGGGTGGTGATCATCACCACAAAAAGAGGCAGGGAAGGGAAACCCAGGGTCTCATTTTCCACCTATGGCAGCATGAACCTGGTCCCGAAGCAGTTTGATGTGATGAATGCGGACCAGTATGCAAAGTTCTATAATGAGATCTACGAAGCGAATTCCATTGAACCCAATGAAGCTTACAGCGACCGGTTCAGGGAGCTTTATTACGGTGAAGGATGGGAGGAGGGGACCAGCTGGCAAAACGAGATCATCCAGCGGGCCTACACGCAGAATTATTACCTGGGTGTATCGGGCGGAGGAGAGAACAGCAATTATGCCATTTCGGCCAATATGCTGGATGAACAGGGGATCCTGAGGGGAACGGGAGCCACCCGGTATAATTTCAGGGCCAATTCCGATTTTGAAATCGGCAAGTACATCCGGGTAGGTGAATCATTCACGGTATCCCGTTCCACCAGGCAGGACGAAGGGACATGGCAGGGAAACCCCTGGCAGGTATCCCTGATCACTTCTCCCCTGATGCGGGTGTACAATGAAGATCTGAAGGGAGGCTACGAAGGCCCCCAGATCCCCTTTGAATTCATGACCGGCACGGACACGATCCAGGCACTCAACTCCGGAGGGAACGACAAGCCCAATCCCAGGGCCCCGCTGGACATCGCACAATTAAATACAAGCTATAATTCTTTCCTGGGCAGCATTTACATGGAGATCTCCCCGTTCGAGTGGCTGAGGTTCAGGACCACGCCTTCGGCCGACGGAACGTTTGTCCACACCCGCAACTGGTTCCCTGCATTTGAATCAGGGGTCCGGACCAAGTCAGAAGCCACGCTGGACGAGAATTTCGCGGAGAACCTGACCCTCTCCATCGAGAACCAGCTAACCCTGCAGAAATCCCTGGGAAACCACAACATTACCCTGACCGGCGTACATCATGCACGCTCCTACAACGGATACAGCTCCAATGTGGCGGCAAGGGGATTTGAGTATGAGAACCTGAACACCATTCATAATTCAGATGCCGAACTGCTGACAGCCACCGGATATTACACACCGGTCAGGTGGATCTCCTACCTGGGCCGGGTGATCTACGACTACAACGGGAAATACCTGCTGACGGCCAGTGTCCGCAGGGACGGGAACTCCAGGTTCGGTCCGGGCAACCGCTGGGGTACCTTCCCTTCCGCTTCCGTGGCCTGGAAGCTGAACGAGGACCTGCTGCAGGGTGTGGACGCCATCGATATGCTGAAGATCCGTGCCGGGTACGGGATGACCGGATTTTCCGATATCGGTAATTTCAGATATGAGGGCCTGCTGAGCAAATTCACCGACTTCTCACCCGTATTCGGGGTCAGCCAGCAGGTTGCCCCGGCGCTCAATGTGCTCTATGATTTCGGGAACGAACTGATCCAGTGGGAATCATCGGCCATGACCAACATCGGCTTGGATGCCAGCCTTTTCAGGAACCGCCTGTCGGGAAGCGCGGAATACTATATCAAGGATACGGACAACCTGATCGTGGCCCGTTCCGTATCCGATGTCTTCGGCAAGATCGGCAATCCGTTCGTGAACCTGGGCAATATCAGGAACCGGGGTTTCGAGTTCAATGCATCCCTGCGGGACATGGAAGGACTCTTCAACTATGAGATCACCGGTACGCTGACCACCATCAAGAACGAGGTGATCGACCTGCCCGAAACATACCTCAGCGGGAATAACATTGCCCGGGTCGGGAACACGGTGGGCTCCCTGTACGGGTATATTGCCGAACGGATCGTCACGCCCGAGGATTTTGACACGGAGGGAAATTATCTGCACCCGGTTCCAAGTTCCGGTGTCCCTGAGCCGGGTGACATAAAGTACACGGACCTGAACCTGGACGGGGTGATCAACGACCAGGACCGGACCATCATCGGCAAACCGATTCCGGATTTCATTTACTCGCTCAATGTGAACCTCTATTACAGGAGTTTTGATTTTTCCATGTTCTGGTACGGTGCCCGGCACGTGGACGTGTTCAATTCCCAGCGCGCGGACATTGAGAGCTTTTCAACCCAGGACATCAACCACAACAAGACGGTCGCTTATTCAGAGAATTATTACAGGGAGGACCGTCCCTCTGACCAGTACGTGCGGGCTGACCTGTACAACCGGAACCAGAACGACCGGATCTCCACATGGTGGGTGGAAGATGCATCCTACCTGAGATTGAAAGATATACAGATCGGGTACAGCCTGCCCAGAAGCATTGGAGGATCCCTGGGAATATCAAGGGCCAGGATCTATGTGAGTGCTGTGAACCTTTGGACCCTGACCGATTACCGGGGCCGCGACCCGGAGGCTCCCACCTCAGGATCTCCCATGAATGTGGGAACCGACGGTAGCAGTTATCCGTTGCCCAGGGTCCTGACAGCGGGAATGCAAATTGATTTTTGATCATGCAGACATCTAAATTCAGAACGTGATGAGCAGATATATCATACAAACATGCATCCTCCTGGGAGTCCTTTTGATCTCGGGATGCAGTGAAGATTTCCTGGAGGTTGAGAATAAGAACAACCTCACGGAGGGCAGTTTCTACCAGACGCAGAATGACTTCCTGCTGGCACTGAACTCCTGTTACTGTCCCCTGGCCGGGGCGGGCATGTTCGGGTTGAATTTCCAGTTTGTGCTGGGTTCCTATGAGGACCGTACCCTGTTCGAAACAGAAGGCTGGGACAGGCTGGCGGTCATGAATTCAAGCTCCGGGCAGGCTTCTTCCATTTATCTGTACAGCTATCTCGGGCTCTACAGGACCAGCCTGCTGCTGAGACAGCTGAAGAATACCGGTGACATCGCGGGGTTCGATGAGGAGTCCAGGAACCGTTATGAGGCGGAGGCGAGGACGCTGCGGGCCATGTACTATTTTTATCTGGTGGTGCTTTACAACAGGCCGGTATATTATGATGAGGACGATTTCCCCGTTGACTACAATAAGAATTTCACCAATGGGGAACCGGTGCAGTTCTGGGAACAGATGGAGGAGGACCTGGATTTTGCCATACCGAACCTGCCGAAAAAATCGGAATACGGCGACGAGGACCTGGGACGGATCACCACCGGGGCGGCCAGTGCGTTGCTGGGCAAAGCCATGCTATTCAAATATTATCACCATTATGTGAAGAATGGTACGGAAGGAAGCGCTGAAGCCCGGGAGGACCTGACCAAAGCAAAGCTTGCTTTTCTGGATGTGATGAATTCGGGAGAATACGACCTCGTGTATCCCGGGGAGCCAAAGACCAGGAAGGATTATCTGTACGCCCTGCTGTCCAATACGGCTTACCTCCCCCTTCAGTCGGAGAACAATACCTATCCGTCGGAGAATAACATCGAATCCATCTGGGAGGTGCAGTTTTCCAATGTCCGGATCCAGCCGGGCTGGCTTCCCGGTTGGCAGTGGAGCGGATCCCTGAACAGTCAGTATTTTTCTGTCCACAGCAATAGTTACAAGAACCATGAGGTGCATCCGGACTGGTTCTATGCCTGTGACACGGTGGGCGCTCCGCCGGACTTTGACCGGGATCCGCGTGCCTATGCCACCTGTTACCTGGATAAGGATACCATGCATATCGATCCCGCTTCTGCATTTTACAAGCAGTTTAATTCTTTCATCAATACCAAGCGGGTTGCACAGTCACGGGGATTGAACCGTGAGGGACAGCCGTCCATTGCATTCGGACTGAAAAAGTATTATTTCCCGGTCTACTCCGAGGAAGGCACCTCCGCACCCAACAATGATCCGGTGAACCGGGATGTGATCCGTTATGCCGATGTACTGCTGATGTATGCGGAGGTGATGCTCCTGCTGGGAGACGATGGAACGGGACTGGACGCCCTGAACGAAGTGCGGGGAAGGGTCGATATGCCGCCGGTGCCTGCCCTGACCCGGGAGGCGGTCATTCACGAAAGAGATATCGAACTGGCTCTTGAGACACACCGCTGGCTGGACCTGGTTCGCTGGAGTTTTGACCCTTCGTGGGGGATCAACTGGGATGAGATCCTCGGTCCGGGCATCTTCCAGGCAGAGAAACATGAATACCTGCCCATTCCCATCGAGGAGATCAATGTGAATAACGGGGAACTGAAACAGAATCCGGGCTGGTAATACAAAAAACTACACGATTATGAAATGCAGGATATATTTGATCGCGACCGTGGCGGCCGGACTGCTGTTTACCGGCTGTAACAAAGAGGAGGCACCGGAAACCTCCGCGGCCTTCACCACAAACATCCAACAGGGTACGCTGGAGACAGGTGAGGGTTTTACCGTCTATCTGGACCAGGCGAAAGGGGAATTTCTCACTTATTTCAAGGGGGACAAGGAAGGAACCACATACGGCACGGGTTATGGCAGGGTGGTTGGGACCGGGACCGACTCCCTGGTCCTCTCGGCCTACGGAACACCCGGCACCTACACCTTTACCCTGGTTGCCAGAAGTTACGGGAACTGGGGATCCACCCTCGTTGAAGATGTGCAATCCA
>DSEO01000302.1 GCA_011056635.1 Bacteroides sp. | reverse complement strand
GTGCATTTCCCTGCCGGTGGCCATGGCCCACTCTTTCAGGCTTCTGAATCCCTGGAACGAAGGATCGCCTGCCAGGTTCCAGTAGAGGTTCCCCTGGAAAACCTCCTCCTGCAATGATTCCTTTCCCGAAATAAATGATCCGTGGTAGACAAACACGTTATTCCAGAATTGGAATCCCGGATAGTTGTCATAGAGCCAGATATTGCTTCCGCCAGGTTGGCTGTTGTAGAATGTGTTGTTGTATATCTGACAGTTGCGCATGATCCCGCTGTCATCATTTTTCCAGATCCCCAGCGATCCCGCATTCAGGATGCCGTCATCCTGGCTGATGTTATAGCGCACCGTATTGTTTTCCCAGGGCTTTACCGCCCCGAATTCGTACAGGCCGAAACCAGCCCCTTCATTGTTGTGGGAGATGCAATACTGGATAACGGAATTGGAAACACCCCCGTCAAAATCGAAACCGCCCCCGTCGCCCGCTTCCGGGTTGGTCCGGTTGTGGTGGGCAATGCAGTACTGGATGGTGAAGTCGGTGCAGTCCCAGATCCAGATCCCCACCGGTCCGTTCCCTGTCCACGGCATATCCCATCCGTTATTGAACGCCTCGCAGTATTCGATGATCCCTTCCTCTACCGAGGAGGCCAGGATCCCGTTCCCGCTGTGGCCGTCCAGGACCGTCGGATCGCCGGGATTGTTCTCCGCGACGCAGTATCCGATATACAGGTTGTGGTTGTCGTAATTATCCTGGTCCCACTTGGTCGTCCCGGTCACATGGATCCCGGCAAATCCGTTTTCATGGGCATATACCCTGGTGATGGTTGCATCATTGCACTGCCGCACGTGGACACCGGATTTCTGAAAGCCATGCGTATCCAGGTCATTGAGGATCACCCCGTCACAGTGCCTGACCAGTAAGCCATCCGTGACGTTCCCCGTTTTCCGGCCGGATCCTTCGAACGCCAGGTTCTCAACGGTCAGGTAATGACAGCTGTCTGCAACCAGGGCCTGCCGGTCTCGGCCGCGGATGAGCGCTTTGCCTTCGCCGTAGGAGGAGATACGCACCCGGTCCCCCATCGTTCCCCGGTCACCGGCAGTCAGGATCACGGTTCCGTCGAACACATCTCCGCCCATGAACAGTACCTGGTCGCCGGGGGAAAGGTCCTGCTGGTTGACCCTTTCGATGGTCTGCCACGCCTTTCCCGGTGATTTCCCGGACTGCTGGTCATCCCCGTTGTTGCTGACATAAAAACTTGCACCCCCGTTGCGGTCCGCACATGCGCTGACCAGGAAAGAGAGGGTGATCAGCACAAAAGTCTGTAATACATTCTTATTCATCAGTGTATTCTTTCTTTCGGTTGGTTCATACAATTGAATCAGGGGACTGGTCCTCCACGCTGCAGGTTGCAATGAAACCCTGGCTCGATACAGTAAATATCGAGCAGGATTCATGCAAGTGTAAGAAATGAGGCTGTCTCACATGAAAGCCCATGTTCGCCTTCCCGGGAATGATTGAGACATCCTCATTTCCTTACACAGGGATCACTGAAGATTAATTCTTCAAAAACTTGGCCTTGTGGACCATACCTTCTTCATCGGTCACGTTCAGGAAATACATCCCCTCCCGCAGTGATGAAACATCCAGGACCCTGTCCGGGTGATCCAGGTCCATCATCCGCTGTCCGATGGAGTTGTACACCTCAACCCTGTTGAGCGGTATCTGCAGGCTCAGGTACAGCACATCAGAGGCCGGGTTCGGATAGGTATGCAGGTCATATTTGACCAGCTCCGTCCGGATCCCTCCCGGTTCGGCAATCCCATAGAAGAAATCGTCGAAATAGGTCCAGCCCGCATGTGCATCATCGAAGGACGTCTTTTCCGGAGTGATATAATCGGGCGAATCGGTCGGATCATTATCCAGGAAAAGGGTCAGTGTCCCCCCGATATCCGTGGAAGGATTGGTCCAGTTCAGCTTCCACTCGGTCCAGTCAGCCGCAGCCGGCAGTTCCCACATGGCGCCCAGTGGATTGTAGGTCGTGCTGAGGGTATCGATCAGATAGGTGGTTTCAGTGACATAGTTATAATCGATCACCACGAACATGGTGTCCACCACCACGGGATCAGCCACGGTTCCTGTGGCCACCATGAAATCATCCACATATCCCACATCCGCTGCATCATAGGTTCCGATCAGATTGAAAGCCATGGTGGCCGGGGAGTCAGCAGCCGAATCGGCCAGCCAAGTACCCTGGGTATACTCAAACCGGAATTTCTTCCAGTAGTCTGAATCGAGTATCCAGATAACTGTACCACCATCTTTGGCCACACCAGGGGGTATGATGCCATCCGGATCGCTCGCCACATCGTACTTGGCGTCACCCAGGTTCAGACCGAACTGAAGTTTACCCTTGTACATGAACTCCCAGATATAGTTGGTGTTGTCATTCACATTGACATAACCTTCCGCGCCTCCCCAGTTGGGATCACCCGGCAGCCAGAGCGCCTCCGGCTTGGACCATGCCTCATCGGATTTCGTGGCGGCAGCCCAGTCGTCCCAGCCCCAGTTGTCGGAACCGGACCATACCCATGCATCTTTCGTAAGGCGCAGGTTATCCTCATCATCAAAATTCTGCGATGCAATCACCGTGTCCACTTCCATGGTCATCGTATCGATGTACATATCTAAGATGGTCTCGTAGTCCCCCAGGTGGGCCACCGTAAAGGTATCTATAAACGTTTCTAAGGTATCGATGATCATACCGGTGGTGTCGAGTTCATAGATCGGGTGGGACAGGTCTTCGTAAAGCATCGATCCTGCCGGCAGCGGGAATGTTTCCTGGGTCACGCCGTAGTCATCATAGAATTCCAGCGCGATCTTCGCATCATTCCCCTTGTACCAGAAGCTCATCTCCATGTCCTCACCCTCGGCTCCCAAGGCCGGCAGGTAATAGGTGACATGCTTGTCCTGCAGGGCGGTGTCTCCTTCACCCGATACGGTCATGTAATCCATCAGGCGCAGGCTCTGGAGACCGGCGTCCGTGTGGTTTTCAGAGATGGACAAAAAGTCGCTGGGAAGGAAGGCATCCCAGGAAGCCACATTCAGCAACCATTCCGTATTCAGCTCGGTGGATTCAAAATCCCCGTTGATAAAGCCAAACGGTTCCTCGCCTGAATACTGGCCGTCATACCACTCTCCGTAATAGAGATCGTCCACGTATGCCGGCTCATAAGTGGCAAACCACATGGAGGTGTTGCCCCAGCCGGGAATGGTGCCAGGGAAATCCCATACAAATTCAAAGTAAGTCCAGTCTTCCGTGTAGTTATCCGCACCACCGAAGGTGAATTGCATCGCGGGCTGGCCGTCACCGCCATAGAATGCGGTATCAGCGCCGGTATACTCTGCCAGGGAGGGGTGCAGGTCCTCAAAGGTCATTCCCACATCCCTGTAAATGAAATTCCAGTATGATTCGAAATAACCCTTGTACCAGAAGCTGGCCTTGAATTTCTTTTCTTCATGGCCCCTTACCGGATAGGATACCCACACATATGCCCCGGGAATGACATTAAAACTCCAGTTCCCGGAATGGGCATCCGCATCGGTCATATACGCATCAGGGTGGGACACCACTCCATTGGTGCCATAAATGGGATCCCAGCTTCCGTACCAGAAGATGGCATTCAGTTCATGCTCCATATTGGGGTTCTGGATATAGTTGGTGGGTATATCCTGAGCCCTCAACTGAGCCTGCCATCCTAAAGTGCACAGGATGGCCATCATTGTAAATAGTACATGTTTTGTTTTCATAAGCGCGTCAATTAAGTGTAGATTAACATGAATGATTATTGTGTTGTGTTATTTGAGTTTCAGCGGTAAATACCAGTTCTCCATATCCATCAGGCGGTTCTTCACCTGTTCCCGCTTCATTTCATCTGTGAACTTGGCAGCTACTTTTTCAGCCAGGTATGCCGGGTCCTCCCGGTGCCTTGCGATCCGCATTAAATCGAACCACCGGTGCCCTTCATAGGCCAGTTCCAGCGCACGTTCTTCCACGATGAGGTCTTCTACCGGATCTACAAACCGTGAATCTTCCACGCTCACTCCGGTCAGGTTTGCCCTCGTGCGGGTCCCGGTACCCCAGGCAGATTTGTAAAGGTTCCCGTCATTCAGGTGGGCAATGGCATCGTCTGTCAGCCTGAGCCGGGCATATGCCTCACAGGTCTTCAGGTGAAAATCGGCCGTCCGGTACACCATGATCCCTGCATCGTTGTCAAAGGGTTCCCGGAACAAAGAGTATTTAAATACGACCGGCTTCCCGTCAATGCTGTCATAGGTGACCCCGAGGCCCCGGTTCAGGTCGCCGGGCGTACCTCTTTCCTGCGGCTGGATCTCATACCGGATCACCTGCTGGGCCTGGTATGCATTCAGGATATAATCCGTCGGTCTCACCATATAATCCCCTCCCTCCCCTGAATAAAACAGGCGTTGCAGGCTGTGCTGCTGGTTGTACAGCTTGGAAAACGGGATCACGAACAGGGTCAGTGTTTCAAACGGTCCAGAACTGTAGTTGAACTGGAAAAGATCCTTCCAGTTCACATCCTGGAAGTCCCAGGCATTGATGTAAGGCAGTCTCTCTGTGCCTGCAAAACCTTCTTTGGCAAGGATATTGGGGATTCTGTCATACGTCCTTTTGGCAAATGCATAATTGTTCCTCCACAGGTATATGTCCGCCTGCAGGGCCCAGTTGGTGAACTTGTTGAACCGGATGGCAAAGAACGGGCTCTCGGCAAGCAGGTTCAGATCAAATGTATCCAGTTCGACGATCTGCCGGAGGATGGTATCCAGGATGAAATCCTCTGTTTGCATCGAATCCAGTTTCGATTCCAGTGCCAGGCTCTGCCCGTAATCGCTCAAAGGTTCCTCGAAGTAGGGTGCTTTCCCATAGATCTGGACCATTTTGAAATAAACCCATGCCCGGATAAGTTTCAGCTCGGCGATATAGGTATTGAATTCCAGTTCAGATAGGTTCTCGTCGTTTTCCCTTGCCCGTTGGATCTTATGCAGGATCTCGTTGCAGTTCACGATGATCTTGAAAAAGCCGGAAGGATCGGCATATTTGTTCAGGGCATCTGCTGTATGATCGTTGATCTGCCTGAGATCGTTATCGGCATTCTGCGTGACAGTCAGAAGGTCTCCCTGAAGTTCCCCCAGGATGATGAGCTGCTGGGAGACTTCCTGAAGCAATGCATACACCCCCATCACCGAGGAACGGGCAGAAAATTCATCCGCAAAAGCATGCTCCTCGGGCAGCAGTCTCCCGCTTGGAAGCTCCAGCATCTTTTCGCAGGAATCAAAAAAGAGCAGGGCGCCCAGTATGCTGCCTGCCAAAAGATATGAGATGCTCCTTTTCATAATTTTCGCCATGCCCCGTTATAATCCAATTTTAATTCCCGCCACCAGTGAACGGGCCTGCGGGATCTTCCCGTAATCGATTCCCAGTCCGAGCACGCCATCCCGGAAATTGAATTCCGGGTCATAGCCCAGGTAGCTGGTCGATGTGAAAAGGTTCGTACCTGTCAGGTAAATATTCAGGTTGTTGATGAACGCCAGTTTGCGTGTGAACGTGTAGGACAGTGTAATGTTCCTCAACCGGATGTATGACCCGTCCTCTATCCAGCGGCTTGAAAACCTGTTATTCCCCATGGGATCTCCGAAAGCAGCCCTGGGAATATCCGTTTCCTGTCCCTCGGTCACCCAGCGGTTGTAAACGGCAGTGGTTTGATTGTCAAATCCTTTCATGGATTCCATTTCCGACCTGATATAATTGAACACATCTGCCCCCTTGTGCCACTGAACCAGAAAACTCAACGATATCCCCCTGTAGGAGAACCGGTTGAAAAGACCAGTCGTAAAATCCGGATGGGGATTGCCGATGATCGTTCTGTCCTGTTCATCGATAATCCCGTTCCCATCCAGGTCGTCAAAGTGAATATCTCCCGCATTGAACCTTCTGCCAGCCTTGTCCACAAGTCCGGCCCCGTCAGCCTCCTGCTGCGAGCTGAACACACCGAGGGACCGGTAGCCGTAGAACAATCCCATGGGGTGACCGGTCATGGAAATTTTCTCTCCCCCCAGGAACGAGGTGATGATCTGATCTTTCTCAAGGGAAAGGACCTCATTCTCATAATGTGTGAAATTTGCATCCACCTCCCATTGCAGGGAGCTGTTCAGGATCCTGCCATAAAGATTGACCTCGATGCCCCGGTTCCGGCAGGATCCCCCGTTGGTCAGATAGCTTTCATACCCGTAGTATTCCGGCAGCTTCAGGTAGGTGATCATGTCACCGGTGGTAGCGCTGTACCAGTCGGCATTCAGGATCACCCGTTCATGGAACAGGGCCAGGTCCAGTCCCACATTAACCGTTTTCACCTCCTCCCATTTCAGTCCGGGGTTATATAAGCCGTTCAGGGTAAATCCGGTAATGGAGTAATAGGGGATGGTGGAATAATACAGGCGCGTATAATAGCTGGGGAAATTATCGCTTCCTGTCAGCCCGTATGATGCCCTCAGCTTCAGCTCATCCAGAACAGCCATGTCCGGTATGAATGATTCTGATGACACCCTCCATGCGATCCCCACGGAGGGCAGGACCGCAAAGGGATACCCCGCCAGGACAATTCCCTCTTCCACATCTTTCCCGAATTTCGAGGATGCATCCAGGGAAAGGTTTGCCTTGATGATGTAGCGGTCGTTCAAAATATATTTTGCCGATAAAAAGTAATTGATCCAGCTCCACCTGTCCTCGAAGCCGCTTACGGATTTTTCATCCGCCTTGCCCGAATTCAGGTCCCTGAACTCATCTGTGGCTGAATTCTGGGCGAAACCCGCATCCTGGCTGAGCCTGTTGATCATGTAGCGTGCACCGGCATCCACCGCCAGGTCATGGATGTAATCAAAACGGTTCAGATAACTGACCCTGGTTTCACCCAGGATGGAATAGTACTGGTCCACCTTGACCTGCATGGATCGCTCTGCTGATCCGTCCCCCTGGGGGGCCATTCCCCATGAAGGGATAAAGATCTTTTCGTTGGATTTGAGCCTGTCCAGTCCGAACTGCGCCCTGGCCGAGAGTTTATCCGATAGTTTAAGATTGACGTAGGATACGCCCAGAAATTTGGAGGTGCCGTCCGATGCCTCCACCTCATGCACGATCACTGCCGGATTGCTGAGGCCGAAATCAGCCACGTCATCGTACACCGGGAGACTGATCCCTTCCTGGTCTTTTTGATACACAGCAAGCAGCGGAGATTTGATCAGGCTGGCAAAAATGGGATTCGTGTGAGGTACGGCCCCTGTTTCCATCAGGTCGTACCTGCCACTGGTGTAGCCAAGGTTGAAACCAATATCCAGCCTTGAAGAGACCTGGACGACAGAATTGAACCTGAAGTTGAACCTGTTGTAGGCAGCGTTCCGGATAATCGCTTCGTTTGAGAGGTATCCGCCGGACAGCGAATACCTGGCACGGGCATCCCCGCCCCTGACCGTCAGGTGGGCGTCATAGAGCTTTCCGTTCTGAAAGACCTTATTCTGCCAGTTTGTATGATTGTTATAGCGCGAAGCGTATAGATAATCTTTGCTGAACTCCAGAAAGGGATATTCCGAAAAGATCTCAGCGCTTGTCATTCCGGCGTCATACATCTGTTCCATGAGGTATGAACTGTAGTGTGATGCATCCATCACGGGGATCTGGTCCGGCGCGAATGAGATACCTCCCGATACGGATACATCCAGGGTGGTTCTACCCCCGCGGGGAGGGATGGTGGTAATCAGCAGCACCCCATCGGAAGCTTTTATTCCATAGGGTCCGGTTTCAACCGCATCCTTCAGGAGGGTCACGCCGGATATATCCCTTTTATCCAAATCCACCAGCGGATTGTAATGAAATCCATGGATGATGGGATTTTCAAAACCCTCCGATTTCAGGATCATTCCGTCAATGACCACCAGGGGGATGGAAGATGAAAAGAGGGAGGAAAAACCCCGGCAGGAGAAATAAGCGCCTTCCCCGGGCATCCCCGAGCGGTTGATAACTGTGAGCCCGCTCATTCTTCCCTGCAGATCCTGGCCGAAGGAGGGTTGGGGCGACTGGCCGAATTCATCCAGGCGACCGGCCTCCACTGCTCCCGTCACATTCCTGACCGGCACTTCCCTGAAGATCATGCCGGTTGCGTCATCCATTGAAATATCTGCTTCTCCAAGCAACCAGATATCAATCACTTCCCTGCCGTGAACGAAGATCACTTTTTCCTTGTAACCCGGGTACGCGACCACAAGCTGTTCACCGGCATCCGGAAGTGTGATCTCATACTGACCGTCATCCCCGGTACTGGCCGGCTCAACAGAGGCATTCGCCGCTCTGATTCCTATGTCCTTAAGGGGCAACCCGGTTTCCGCAGCATATACCCTGCCGCTCACTTTGAAGCCGGCATCCTGACCAAAGATAGGGGCGGTGACCGTAAATGCCGGCAACCATAGCATTTGGAGGAGGATCATCCCTTTATTCACTATAGATCTCATCCGGTACCATTTTAATGTAATCCAGAAATATGGAGTTATACCCTATAAGGGGCAGTTCGTCCACCACCGTCATCCGGACTGTCTTTGTTCCGAATTCATTGAATGTATGGGTTCCCGAAACAACAGGAACAAAATTTCCCTTGGTCCAGTTATTCACCGGCCCCCCCACAGGGACGAACTCCCCTGAGATTTCATCCTTTACGAAGAGCTGGTAATGGGACGGACCCTGTTTGGGCCCCGTCCAGATAAACCAGTAGGTGGTCTTCAGGACCATATCCACCGTGAATTCAATGTAATCCCCCACAAAATTACAGCCGTAGTACACAAAAGAGCCGTTGGTAGCCCTTGTATCACTTCGCTGTTCGATGGGATACATGGTGTTTGATACAGTCCTGTTCGCTTTCACGTCACATTCGATCGTTATGGGAACTACGAAATAGCCTTTCGGGATGGTCATCCCATCCAGCAGGTGGACCATCCCATTGCTCACCTCCAGGTCGGTATCACTGAACTGAAGCATGGATTTTTCCACTGTTTTGCCGGTCACAGATGCAATGGTATCCGGTATTTCCGCAGCGGTCAATTTCTGGTTCAGGAAACTCCCGCTGAAGGTGATGAATAACAACTGGCCATAGGTTTGTTCATCCAGTTCGCCGATATCCCCGAAATATCCCGACAGATCCTCAAGGGCACCCATGACATCATCATTGGAAGGGAGGAGCCCGGTATAGGCCTTCGCTTCATCATCCAGACCGGCAACCTGATCGAGGAAATAGTTTTCCTCCCTCCACACGGTATCATAAACGGCGTTCCCGTTGTCGTCCACCCCGATCCGGACACTTTTCTCATAGTCAATGAACCTTTCATCCATGGAGGAGAGAAAATCCTGGAGAATGCTGTATGAGGGATCCAGGGACATGATGTATTCATAGAGGTTGGGCTTGGGCAGGAGCAGTCTGTCGATCTCATGGATCACTCCGTTCTGACAGAAGTGATCCACACTGTTCATTTGGATACGCGATTCGAAGATCGAAAATTCATCCTCACCCGTCTTTCGCAGGTTCAGGTATTTCCCAATGGTGGTCAGCAGGTTCAGGTCCGCAAATTCATGGGAAAAAAGTTTCGTGTACAGGATATGGAATCCGAATATCTTCGCCCACTCCTCCCCGGTGAATTCAGGCAATCCCTCAAAAGCTGAATTCACGGGGACGAAAACGGTAAAATACTGGTTTTTGGATAATAAGTCATCGAACCCGTATTCCATGAGACCGTCATAAAACCGGCTGTAATTCTCATTTTCCCCGATCAGGTCCAGTACATGATCATCGACGCGCCCGGGCACATCCCGGTAGTATCCTTCCCATGCATCGTTCAGGGAGCATGCAGGATGAATCCCGGGCAGCGTGAGTGCCAGGAGGATCACGATGATCCTGGATCTGCGATAGGCATCAGATATCGTCATTCTCATTCATTTTCTACCGGCCTGAGGACCAAATAATCAAAATTCCCGTATCCGTTTTCCAGGGAAACAAATTTGATCCTGTGCGGCTGGGTCTCCGTCAGGATCAGCCTTCCCAGGTACTGCTCCGTATTATAATTATATAACCATTCCACCCCGGGCCACCTCTTATTGTGGACAAAACTGAATGTGGAGCCGAGCCGGGCCCCGTCCCAGAATGCCTGGGCCCAACCCGTATTTGTCTGATAACTTGCCCAGTGGAAATGGATATCATACCTGCCGCGTATGATGGGCGGCAGATCGAACTCCACAATCCAACCCACCCTGTCGGTGGTGGTCTGCAGATTGGTCTCGCCGTCGGCCAGGATCGAATTCCTGAAATAGAGGCCCGTGTGCTTCGTCCGGACCCCCCGTATATCCTCCAGCTCCCGCTCGGTGTATTGCTGACCGAGACTGATCCCCTGGTAATCTGTCAGGTCAATGACCGTGTACACCGGATCAGGCTCATATGGCTCCATGATCCTGTCGATCACGTGGATGGCCCCGTTCTTCGCCGATTGGTTCGATTCCTCCTCGATCACCCTGATGAACTCCTCCCCTGTCTGTCCCTCGCCCGCATGCCGGTTCAGGTAGACCTCTTCGTCCAGTTTTACGTTGATCAGCAGGTTTTCCGCCAGGGTGGGATAATTGAATGAATCGATCTCGTTCAGGTAATGGAGCCCCGGAACCACATGGTACGCCATGTACCGGTGCAGGCCATCCTGCCTGTCCGCCGGGTCACCGGTGTCAGAATACCTGGATACCAGGTCACCGGCACCGGTTATCCCATGTTCACCGTAGGTCGCATCCGATTCCACGAACAAAGTGAACCTGCTCCTGATAAATAGATCTTTACCCAGACCGATGGTGATCATGTCCAGGCTGTCCGCAAGCCCCGTAAGCTGCAGTGCCTCATGGAATATGCTGTATCCCCCCAACTCACCCAGTCGGTCCACCACAGAGCCCACAATGGGCTCGAGTACTTCATCGATCCGGTGGATGATCCCGTTCTCTACATGAATGTCCCGCCTGGTGATCGTGGCATCATTGACCATGATCGTCTCCAGTCCCCCTTCAGAAAAGGTCACCACCAGGTAGTCCCCCGAAAAGGTGGTATCCTGTATGACCCCGTCCCTGAAATAGCTGCTCTCGATCTCCATATTCAACAGGTGGTATTTGACAAGCGTTGTCAGGTAATCCACCTCGAAATCCTCCACCGAAGCCTTCCCGTGCCGGTCACAAAAAGCGGCAAAGGCATCATCATCCGGTGCGAAAAATGTATAGTGCCCGTAAGCGTTCAGGGTCGACCTCAGGTTGGTCAGCTCCAGGACACTGATCAGCGATGCATATTCATCCGCATGCTCCTCAAGGTACGCCGAGATCAGCAACTCATCCTCCTCGAAAAAGACCTCCGGGGGTTCCTCCTTCCTGCAGCTTCCGGCCAGGAAACATGCTGCCGCGGCACAAAGGGCCAGGAGCCATAATGAACGGTATATGCGTCTGCTTCTGATCATTGATTGATATAATATGGATTCTGTTCCAGCATGTTGTTCTGGTCAATCTCATCCTGGTGGATGGGAAGGTACCAGCTGTCCGGATTTGAGTATTTACTCCGGATGATCTGGGCTTCCTCGTATGATTTGTTCTCCGCAAGGATCTCAATCAACCGGTCCATCCTTGCATAGTTGTCTCTTCTCCCGAACCTGATCAGGTCAAACCAGCGCTTGCCTTCACCGCAGAACTCCCTGGCCCTTTCTTCCAGGATCAGGTCTTCAAGGTAATTCTTATTTCCGGTCTCAGCAGCCGGTGGTATCAGTGCCCTGTTCCTGACCTGGTTGAGCAGGTTCGCGGCTTCCTGGAACCCTCCCAGCTGCACCAGCGCCTCGGCTTTCATGAGAAGTATATCGGGATACCTGTATACGATCCAGTTGGCATCGCTCTCCTTGTTGCCTATTCTGTATCCTGATGCAGCAGCACCGGTAACTATACTGGGTGTGCCTTCCGTTCCCACAAACTTCCATAACACATAAGATGTGGCAAATCTGTACCACCCTCCTCCAGAAAAAGCCAGGTAAGTCCGGTTTCCCGCCCTCCTGTCACTGGGATTTTTTTCAAATTCCTTCACAAAGTAGGGGGAGACCCGGAACTCATCATTGCCATCCGGATAGGTACCATCCCTCGGATAGGGAGCCAGCATCTGATAGAGCATGTTTGTCTGGTCCAGATCCTTGTTAAACTGGATCTCAAAGATGCTTTCATTCGAATTTCCCGGGAAGAAATTCATGAACCAGTCCTCCCCGTCAATCAGCCCGAATAATCCGCTGTGTATGATCTGGTCACAGGCATCAATGCAGGCCTGGTAATTCTCATAATACAGGTTCACATCCGCCATCAGTGCATAGGCAGCCGACTTTGTAGCCCGTCCCTTGTCATATGCCAGTTTTCCGTATGATGTGGGTAATCCCTTTACAGCTGTATTCAGGTCATCAATGATCTGCTGGAAGATCTCCTGCTCGGGACTGACAACCGGGTAATAATCCTGGGCATCGTTTTCCGAGGCTTCCAGCACCAGCGGAACATCGCGGAAGATCCTTACCAGGTAGAAATAAGATAAACTTCTGAGAAACAAAGCTTCAGCCTCAAATGCCCTGCTCTCATTCTCATTGAAGGTCTGATCCCGTTCCACCACAACGGGGGAGAACTTCAGAACCGTATTGGCGAAATTGATGGTGCGGTACAGCTTATCCCACCGGTTCAACTCGTTCTCCGGGTAGATGAAGCCATCCATGATCCGTCGGTCCATTGAACTGATGTTGCTTCCGGGCACAAGCAGGTCACCCCTGAGCTCCCCCCATTTAAACAACCGTTCCACTGTCCCGGCCAATTCCTTGTAGGTTCCTGCCACCACTGCCTGCACATCATCACCCGTCTGCCAGAACTCTTCCCTGATCAGTTCACTTTCCGGTTCCAGATGCAGCCACTCAGAACATCCGCACACCAGATTTCCCATGAAAAGGAGCATCGTCATATGTCTGATCCATCTTCGCATCTTTCAGAATTTAATATTCAAACTGAGCATATAACTCTGAGGTGGTGGCGTATCTGCTTTGTCTTCACCGATAAAGAAGGGGTCGTTGCTTAACATGGGTACTTCCGGGTCCACCCCGGTATATCCGGTCCAGGTGTAAAGGTTGTAGACCATCAGGTTCAGCTTGAATTCATTCAGTTTGATCCTGGAAGCGAGCTTCCTGAATTTGTAACTGATGCTGGCACTCTTGAACCTGACAAATGAACCATCCTCCACAAAACGGTCCGATCCCAGCCAGTTATACCCCTGGTTATAAAGCGCCCTGGGAATATCGGTGATATCCCCCTGCCTCCTCCACCTGTTCAGCACTGAAACACTCTGGTTGTTCCTGTAATACATATTTTCATTGTACATCTTGGTCCGGTTTACAATGTCCTGACCAATCCGGTAATGAAAGAAGAGGGTGACGATCATGTTCTTCCAGGTAAACTTCGACCCGAAACCACCCAGAAACTTCGGGTTGGAATCACCCAGTTTCACAATATCCAGCTCATTGATCAGGCCGTCGTGATTGATATCCGCATAGATGGCATCCCCTCCCCGGAAACGGTATCCGTCCGCGTTCCCGTACCTCATATAGAGCGGTTTCCCTGCAAGGTCATAGATGGTATTCCCCTTTGCATCTGTTGCCACCGCATCCGCATCGGTCGGATAAACCCCCAGGTAACGGAAGCCGTAGAAAGCCCCGATAGGATGACCTTCCAGAGCTCTCCGGGCATACTGACCGTTATCGGCCTCGGCTTCATATTCAAAATCGAAATTCTCAGGTATCTCAGTGATCCTGTTTTCGTTATGAGCGATGTTGAAATTTACATCCAGTTTGAGCTCATCCCGCCTCAGGATGTCCGTGACGAACATCACCTCCCATCCCCGGTTATCCATGGAGCCCCAGTTCCTGGTAATGTTCGGGAAGCCGGAGGTTGCGGGCAGGTCAAGATTCTCCCAGATCAGGTCCTTGCTGCGCTGTGTGTAAACATCGAAATGGAGTTCCAGGTAATTGTTCAGGGCGAACAGATCGAGACCGTAATTGATCTGGGAGTTCCTTTCCCACCTGAAATGATCGAGCTGCAGATTGGTGGGGATCACCACCGGCATATCAATATATTCCTGGCTTGTGCTGTAGAGGTTAAAATACCCGTAGCTGCCTCCGGGCTGATTCCCGTTCACTCCATAACTGTACCTCAGTTTCAGATCATTGATGAATCCCAGCCTGTCCATGAACGGTTCGGAAGAGATCCGGTATGCAACCGATACAGAAGGGAATGTCCCCCACCTGGACTCATTTCCAAACCTGGAAGAACCTTCTCTGCGCAGGTTCAACTGCACAAGGTACCTGTCCAGCAGCGTATAATGAACGAAACCGAGGATTGCCACCATTCTGTTCTGACTGTAACCATCACCGATCCAGTAAACCGGGGCGGGCTGCGCGTAGTTCACCAGGTATGCGGAAGGCAGGTTTGAAGTACTTCCGTAATACCATCCGTTCTTCCTGTCAGACAAAGTGAATGCGATCATGGAGGTAAGTTTGTGCCTGCTGCCTTTCAGATAGGTGAATAACAGCTGGGACTGGGTTTCCAGGACCGAACTCTGATAATCCATGCCTGAAGATAGGTTGGCATAAGGTGAGGTCCAGGGAGATCCGGTGACAACCTGCGGAAGAAACTTATTTTCCAGCTGATTGTCCAGGTCATATGCCACAAAACTCTGAAAGACGAGGTTATCAAGAATATTGTACCTAAGCTGCAGTTTTGTCCTCAGCCGGTGTTGTTTCCTGTTCCACATGGCCTCATTGACCATTGCCACCGGATTATACCACTGGGAACCCTGTCCCTGGAAGTTATCAGCCGGAGAAAAATAGTTATCCGAAAGATTCCCCTCGGCATCATACTCATAGATGCTCATGTTGGGGGCCTTGATGTAAGCCAGGGCACGGACGCTTCTTGAATCGTTGTTCTCCTTGTAGCTCAGATCGTTATCGGAATAGGCGTAAGAGAGGTCGCCTGAAAACAGCAACTTCCTTGATACATTGTAATCCAGGTTGAACCGGGAAGTTACCCGCTGAAACCGGGTGCCCTTGGTGGTACCGTCCTGGTCAAAGTAGCCCATTGAAAAGCGATAAAGGGCACTCTCGCCCCCGCCCGAAAGGGAAAAATTATGATCGTGTGAGACTCCTGTCCGGGTGATTTCCTGAAGCCAGTCCGTATTCTGTGAAAAGTTATAATACTCCTCCCATTGCTTGTTGTATGCCAGTTCATCGGGGATCTCGGTGGATCCGGAATTCAGAATACCCTCCAGCATGAGCATGGAATAGGAATCGCCATCCAGCAGGGGAATAGCTCTGGGCTGCTGCTGTATGCTCAGTTTGTAGAGATAATCGAAGGAAGTCTTGCCCTTCACTCCCCTTTTCGTCTCGATTAAAAGTACGCCGTTTGCGCCGCGGGATCCCCAGACCGCTGTCGCTGCCGCATCTTTCAGCACCTGGATGGAAAGGATGTCCTCGGGGGCGATATTGAGCAATCCGCTGAACTGTTCCTGGGTGACCGCGGAGAAATCAAAATCATTGTCCAGTTCGATCTCGAACGGGACCCCGTCCACCACGATCAGCGGCTGGTTGGATCCGCTGATGGATGCGGTTCCCCTGATCCTTACTGACATGCCGGCACCCGGATCCCCCGAGGCCATTGTGATGTCCACATTGCTTGCACGTCCCTGAAGCATCTCTCCCAGACTGGATGCCTTTACCTCCTCCAGTTCACTCATCTCCACCTTGGAAACGGCACTGGTCAGGTCCCGCTCTGAAACAGGGATAAATCCGCCCACCTTCTTTCCCTCATAGGTGACCACCACCTCTTCCAACTCCCTGGTTTCCTCCGCGAGCTCGACCTCCAGGAAATCCTGACCTTCTATGACGAACTCTTCGGACTTATATCCCACATAGGAGATCCTGACCTTTGTATCAGGTGCGGACAGCCTGAGTGCAAAATTCCCGTTCATATCGGTGACTGTCCCGTTCAGGGTCCGGTTCAGTTCATTGACCTCTACCACGGTAACACCGATCAGAGGTTCTCCCGTGGACCTGTCGGTTACCTTACCCTTGAGCACATTCACCGCCTGCCCTGACAGGCTCAGGCTCACCAGCATGATCAGGATACCAACCGTATGGATTTTTTTGATCATTGCTTTTTCTGCTAATACAAAAGATATGAGTCGATCTGATGGATCACTCCATCTTCGGTCATGCGATTGGCCGAGATCACATTTCTGACATTCCCCTGATTGTCCATGATCTTTAAATCATATTTCTGATTAATGATTTCAATGGTATTGAACAGATAGCCACTCTCTTCATCGATCCGGGTAGTATTGAATTCACCGGATTTCTTACCGTCATCAAATACCACTCCTTCCACAAAATGGTACCGCAGGAAATGCTGCAATGAATCCGCTTCAGAAGGAACCGCACCTGATGCTATTCCTGCCTCGAGCGCCTCGTTTGTGGGAATGAAACAGCTGTAGTAAGTGCCGACAGAAATGTTATCAAGGCTCTGGGGCCTGCTGTTCTCATCCAGCACCATCAGGCCTGAATTGAAACATAGCTGATAGAATTTCTGGTACTGCGGATATGTTCCCGGATCTGCAATGATGTCAAAAATGGAACGATCGGGCGAGACCAGCATCCGGTCAATGCTGTACAAAATCCCCTTGCCGCTGACCACCTCCGGAATTCCCATTCCCGCCGGTGTGGGATCCCCGCCTGCAAAGATCCCGTCCGGGGCAATACCGATATAGGTCTTTTGCGTTGTTTCAATAAAAGTACCCTCTTCAAAAGCGTTTTCATCCACCTCGCCGAAAACCAGATGCGTGTTGACAATATCAGTACCTGCTTTCCTTGATACGGGAGCCAGCGGACTGTTTTTATGATACAGCCCGTAACCGCCCAGGCCTGTGCGGAACATATATCCTGCTTCACTGATGGCAGCATTGGTGGGGGCAAACAGGGTGAATTCAAGATTTTCCTCGTTCAGCAATTTATCAGTCAGGTAAAAAACCAGCATGTCACAGAACCACTCATAATCCTTATTGCCCATGATGGGTTGGGCCACCGATTCAAAGATCCTGGGAAGGAAATACTTGTTGATCCCGCAAAAGGGTCCGTTACTGGCCATCTGGAGCTGGTGGATATCCCCTTCAGTCACGTTGCAATCCACCACGGATGAAGTCAGGTCCCATTCCCAGTCCGCCGTCAGCGTGCTGAACCTGGAAGGCCAGTAATTGGTGCCGATATAATGCGACAGGTACCAGTCGATCCAGTAGTCACCGATCTGTTCGATGGACGTGTATCCGGTGGTGCGGCTTGCGAAAAAATCCTGCAATGCACTGTTGGTGGGTGCAAAGAGTGTCAGCATATTCCGGTGACCATCGTTTGAGATATTCTCAATATCCGGGGAACTTCCCGTCGGAAAAATACGGTTCATTTTCAGGAAAAGTGAATCCAGCTTTCCATCCTCATCAATATCCCCCGCGTTATCCTGGGCAGTGGTATAGGAGCTGCTGTATTCATAATAGGTGTTCTTCTCCAGCAACTCTTTGAAAGTGCTGTACTCTTCCCCTTCTTCAAGGATGTCATCATGATTTCCGGGAGGAACCAGGACCCTGTTGATCTTGTGGATCCAGCCATTCTGGGCAGGCACGTCGTGTTCAACCACTTCAGCCCTGTCCACGTGAAAACCTCCATAGGATGTTCCGGGGTAAAGAAATTCGTAGTTCACAGTTGCATCCAGACGGATTTCCGTGAAATACTCATCTGAATAAACCGGGATGTACTTGGTCTCGTGGTAAACATTGTATTGCCTGCCCATCGTATCAAATTCGACGGTAAGCGTGGGAGTATACCTGGTGGGCCGTTTGAAGTTCTCCGTGCTGTAGTCGATCTCTGCATCCTGGATGTTCAGCCCGTAAAGAAGCATGAATTTGGAATAGGCCCAGAACACGATGTGATAGTATACGATCCCTTCCAGTTCTTCTTCCGGGATGTCATCCAGGGAAGAGTAGCCGTATTCGTTGAAGAACATCGTGAATGCAGCGTCATCGGGCGCGAATACGGTGAAATTCCCCGTTTTGCCCAGCACATCATCAAATTCCACCAGTTCAACTGCTTTGCAAAACTGCGTGTAATTGCCGTCTTCGTCAAGCACCTGGAGAATGGTTCCGATCAGATCATCAGGGACCTTGTAATACTCATCGAACTTCTTCTCACAACCGGTGTGAAGGAACAGTGTAACGGCAGACAATCCCAGTATCACTTGATGCAGCTTCATCTGCTTTCAATTCAGTTGAGGTGAATTGTACGATCCGGATCAGCTCATAAGGATAAGTACAAGGCCCGCGGAGGCCAGCAACAGCAGAATGATGCTGAAGATCAACCTGCTCCTGATCCTCCTCACCTGCTTCCTTTTCGCGGAAAGTTCCATATGATGCATTGCCGGATCCACCGGATGAAAGATAGAGAGCAGTTGGTTACAGTGATTGCATAATAGTCCGGATTCGTTGCAGAATGGTCCGGATTGCTGTAAAACATCCCGATAGATGCAATAAGTGGTATTCAGCCGGACGGCGTTCCCAGATAGTTCCTGATGTACTCCCTGGGAGTGGTATGGTAATACTTTTTGAACAGTCGGATCAGGTAAGAACTGCTGCTGATTCCCACCATGACATGTACCTCCGAAACAGACAGATTTTCATACAGCATCAGCTTGACAGCATGTTTCAGCCTGACCTTCTGAATATATTCCCCCGGTGTCGATCCTGTGATCTCCTTGATCCGTGCAAAGAACACCGTCCGGCTGAGTCCCAGCTTCCTGGCGATCAGTTCAGCATTCAGGGAAGGATCCTTTAAATGCTCCCGGATGACATGCTCGACCTCTCCGATGAAATGGGACGCCCTTTCTCCCCTGACTTCCACCAGCAATTCCGAAGCGTTCAGTCCGTAGCTGCGCATCCTGGAGCGGTTGTTTTCGATCATGCGCCTTACCTGTAGTTTCAACAGCCTGAGATCAAATGGTTTTGTTATGATCTGGTCGGCACCCAGTTCGAAGCCTTCCCGGTGATCCTCCAGATCATCTCTGGCCGTCAGCAGCATAACAGGGATGGAGGACGTATCCTGTCTGGCCCTGACCTCCCTGAGGAATCCGGCCCCATCCATGACCGGCATGACCCAGTCTGCAATGATCAGGTCGGGCTGATACCCGTCGAGTTTCTTCAACGCCTCAAGTCCGTTATCGGCTTCGGCGATGTCAAAATCATCCGAGAGGTTGTCTTTAAGATAATGACGTAATACTTCATGATCCTCCACAATCAGAATGCGGGGAAGGATCCTTTGTTTTGCATCCGATACATTCAGTTCCCCCTCCTGAGGCAAACCGGACAATATTGATTGCTCAGGAACCGGTGCCTTAAAAACAGGCTGGTGTTCAGGAAGCAGCTTATCCTCGGGACGCAGGTGCCTGTCACCAGCAGGAAGGAGGATGAGAATTTCTGTACCCATCCCCCTTTCGCTGGCCACTTTGATCACACCGTTATGCATCAGGACCAGGTTCTTCACCAGTGCCAGTCCGATGCCGCTTCCGATATGGTCGCCGGCACGCTCTGCTTCAAACTGAAAAAATCTGTTAAAAATCATGGGCAGGGAATCCCTGGATATCCCAACACCCGTATCCGATACCAGGATCCCGACGTAATCCGTGTCTTTCCCCGTCTGATTCAACTGGAAAGCGTGATAAGCCGGATTGAATTTGAAGTGAACGGGATTGTTCACAATTGAAAGCGTAACCAGGCCTCCTTTTTTTGTATAGTTAAAGGCATTTTCCAGGAGATTGTTGATGATTTTCCTGAACTTTTCCCGGTCCGCCCAGATCCTGTGCTTCTCCTCCGGCATATTGATCAGGAAATCGATCCCACGCTCTACTGCCAGGTATTCGAACTGGGAGGCGATTTCATTTACATAACCACCCAGGTCGAACTGCTCTGGCCTCAGTCTGCTGATCCCGGCATCTGTTCTTCTGAATTCCATCAGTTCGTTGACAAGGTCAAGCAGCTGATCTGCGTTCTTCCGCACCATATGCAGATTCTTGCGATGATGGGGAGGTAACCGGCGGTCATCCAGGATCTCATTCAGGGGAGCCCTGATCAGGGAAAGCGGAGTTTTGAACTCGTGCGACACATTGGTAAAGAACATGAGCTTTGACTGGTGCAGTTTCTCGTTGTATATCAGCTCGTGCCTCAATCCTGAAAACCTGAAGATCCAATAGAAGATGAGGAAAAGAAACCCAAGGATCAGAAAGAAATAAGTTGCGATAGCAATTTTTGTTTTCCACCAGGGGGGGAGGATGATCACCGTTTTTTCCAAATAATGCTCAGGCCAGAGAGATGCGTTCTCAATGGCTTTTACCCGGAAATGGTAAGTTCCCGGAGACAGGTTGTTATAGCCTGCATTCCAGATCCCTCTCGGATTCAGTATCCAGTGATCATCAAAGCCCTCAAGCATGTGGGCATACTGGATCCGATCAGGGGTCACATGTCCCATCGAAGAGAATTTCAGGGAAAAGTTCCTGTTCATGTGGTTCAGTACCAGGGTATCCTGGTACAGGATCTGCCGGTCAAGGATCACATCACCATGGACCGTGTCCCCGTTCCGGACCAGCTGGTTCTGGATCCTGAGTTCGGAGATAAAAACCCTGGGGGTCGTTGTATCCTTTCTGATCTCCCCGGGATCGAAGAAGTTCAACCCGTCCACGCTTCCGAAATAAAGTTTGCCATCGGGGGATTGGTAATAGGACTTCCATAAGAAGTAATTGGATAGCAATCCGTCTTCCCGGTAATAATTTTCAAAATATTCTGTTTCGGGATCAAACTTTCCGATCCCGTTTTCGGTACTGATCCAGATTTTGCCCTGCTTGTCCCCTGTCAGGCCATACACTGCGTTGCCGGGTGCACCCCTGGATGCGTCATATATGTCATAGAAGATTTCCTTTCCGTGCAGACGAACCCTTGCAAGACCCATGTTGTAGGTTCCCATCCAGACATTGCCGTGGGTGTCCTGACAGATAGAAATACAGTTGCGGAGCTGACTTTCGCTTTTCCTGCGGAAAGTTCCGTCAGCGTACTTGGTTTCACTGTAGTAAATGGAAGTGGTGGAGTCAAAAGCCGGGATTTCTTCGATAAAGGTTTCCCTGTCGAAATCCAGCCTGCATAGTCCGTAATTCCAGCTGGCGATCCATATACGGTGACCCTCAAAAAGGAATGACTGGACATTGTGATCCTCCAGAATCCAATGAAAATCACCTGTCCTGTCATCATACATTCCGAGGCCCGTTCGTGTACCGAACCAGACCCGGCCCAGGGAATCAGCTAGGATATGGTACACTTCATCGCTTCCATTAAGAAAGTGAGGCCTCTGGAAAGTCAGGTGGTCGCTGTATGCCTCATCAGCATAACAGACACCGTTGTCGTGCGATCCCACCCATAAACGCTGATCTGCACCCAGGAACAGGGAGGAAATGTAGTTTGAACAAACGCTCTGCTCCCTTGCGGGATCATGCTTGAAATGGCTGATCATCCCGGATGAAGGATCAATCCGGTCCAGACCATTGTTATACAATCCTGCCCAGAGATATCCGGCCGGGTCCCGGAAAACCGAACGGACCGCTTTTCCGCCCAGGCTGTTGCGGGAATTTGCTTTCTGCCTGTAGGCATAAAAGTTTTTGGTTTTGATGTTGATCCTCGTGAATCCCTCATTCAGGTATGTCACCCAGATACTCCCGTCCTGGTTCCCGTAGATCCCGGTAATCTGTTCATCCAGGATGCTGTTGGGATTATCCACCTCGTGACTGAGTTTCTGAAAACTGCCGGTTTCGCGGTCTATCCGGTAAAGATCCTCGCCTGATGCAATCCAGAGATCCTTCCGGTAATCTTCATAGATGGCAGTGATTTCCATGCCGGAAACGACCTCTTCCGCTGACCTGTACGGGGTATGCTTCAGCCGGGGATTTAATAAGCGATAGTTCTCCTCATCCAGAAGAAAAAGTCCATCCGTAGTCCCCAGCCAGCAATTATCGTCCGAATCATAATAGATGGTGTTCAGTCGTTTCACAGGTCTTGGGCCGGGTATTTCGGAAATATTCCTGATGGTAAGTACCCGCTCAACCAGATTGTATCTTTTGATGGAGTTGTCTGTTATGATCCACATAACGGTACTGTCTCCGTTAAGGACGAAATTTCCTTTGAATTCATCCTGGTAGACGAGAAAATCCTTCTTGGTGCTGTCTATTTTCACCAGGTGATTGTTGCAGGTAACCCAGATGGAGCCTGAGCGGTCCTGGACCACCGAAGCGAGGCGGCTGATCTCATCCCTCCTTAAAGTGGCAAAGGGAAGGTTGGAAAGGATATTCGAGAAACGGTCGGTCTGCTTGTGGTAAATGTCAATTCCGTCCTCCAGCACCACGATGATGTCCCCCTCCCTGTCCTCAAACATATCCATTACATAATTACTGCTCAGCGTGCCCGGAATCCCTGGCCTGGAGATATAGGTTTCAAATTCATAACCGTTGTATTTCTGAAGCCCGTTGTAGGTGACAACCCAGGCAAAGCCCTCCTGGTCGATGAAGATCTCGAACACGTTGTCACTGATCAATCCGTTGGAAATATTAAAATGATCATAGATGTATTCCCTGTGCTGTGAATAGCCGGGGCCGCAAAAGGTCAGCAGGACCAACGCAATCAGGGGGATAAGGTTCCTTCCGGGCATACCTTCAGGTTTTACAGGGCTGATAATTTACACCTATGTTTACATTTTATCAAGGGATAGATCGTTTTCCCCCAGATAATGTTGATCAAAGTCAGGATTGGGGTGCATTCCTTTCGCCCCCACCTCATGCTGCCAGCGATGCAGCAATTCAAGCATTTCTTCGGCTTTTTCCGGAATTTCTGAAGAGAGGTCATTTTTCTCCCCGGGATCCGCGGAAAGGTCATAAAGTTCCACGGTATCGTCCTCGAAAAACTCGATCAGCTTAAAATCACCCGATCTGACTGCAGCTCCCGGTTTTCCGCCCTGGTTGCTGTAGTGCGGATAGTGCCAGAACAGGGTCCGTGCATCCGGTTTGCCCTGTCCCCTGAGCAGGGGAACCAGGCTGATCCCGTCCCTGTGCTGACCGGGAATCAGTTGCAGACCCGCCATTTCCAGGATGGTCGGGTAGAAATCGTTGCTGATGACGGGGACTTCGCATATCTTCCCTTCCGATCCCGAACCGGGCCACCGGATGAGCATGGGCTCCCGGATTCCTCCTTCGTACAACCATCCTTTCCCGGCTCTCAGGGGCAGGTTGGAGGTGGGAGAACCCTCGGCTGTGGCCAGTCCCCCGTTGTCCGACATGAAAATGATCACAGTGTTTTGCTTCAGATAAAATTCCTCTATGGCCGCCATCAGCCGCCCGATATTGGCGTCCAGGGTTTCGATCATGCTGGCATAGACGGGATGACCCTGACGGGTTCTTTCCACAAACCTTCCCCGGGGAGGGGCATGATGGATCCATTCCCTTTCGGTGGTTTCCATTTCCACGCTGTCCATCCCGGTTTCCTCCAGCTTATGCTCATATTTCCTGATCAGCTCCGGTTTTCCCTGCAGGGGGGTATGGACCGCATAGAAGGATAGGAACAGGAAAAAAGGCTTCTCCCCGCTCGCTTCCAGATGTCCTTCCATGAACCGGATCGCCTCATCGGTCAGCCTGTCTGTAAGATGCTCTCCTGCCGGACCATCTTCCAGCCTCGGATTTTCGTAGGGACTGAAATAGCCGCCCT
>DSEO01000308.1 GCA_011056635.1 Bacteroides sp. | reverse complement strand
GTACAACTCATGTATGTTTACGGTATGCATCAATGATCCTGTCCAGGTATGCAGCCTGGTCCATGGACCAGTATCTTTCCGAAAAGATCTCCACCTCGAGATATCCCTCAAATCCTGTTTCCTCTACCCATCCGCGGATCTCCTTCAACGGGATGGCCCCCTCCCCCATCAGTCCCCTGTCATTCAGCATATCATCCATGGAGGCCTTCCAGTCGCATATGTGGAAGGCAGAGAGATTCCCGTTCTTTCCGCACCGGATGATCTCCCCGTGCAGATCCGGGTCCCACCACAGGTGGAATACATCCACTGCAACACCCACATGGTCTGATTGAAAAGACTCGGCCATGTGGTTTGCCTGCGCCAGGGTATTGATGGCGGAACGGTCGGCCGCGTACATGGGATGCATGGGTTCGATGGCCAGTTTTACGCCGGCACCTTCAGCGTGAGGCAGCAATTTTTCAATCCCTTCCCGGATCTGCGCCCGGGAATCCACCAGGGATTGCCTTTCATCAGCACCGCAGACCAGCACCAGGAGCGGTGCTCCGATCATTGCGGCCTGTTCCAGGGCAACCATGTTGTCTTCAATGGCCAATTTCCGGCGGACGGAATCTGCAGAGGCAAAAAACCCGCCGCGCACCAGGGAGACCACCTCCATTCCATGATCATCCAGGATCATTCTGGCCTCATGCAGATCCATGCGTTCCAACAGATTCCTCCAAACGGATATGCCCCTGACACCGGCCCGGTGGTAACGGGTGACACATTCCTTCAGGGACCAGGGTCGGTTGGTCATGGTGTGGATGCAAAGTCTGGATAGGTCATCCCGGTGTTCCGCCATGGATATCAGGTCAATGCTGTGTGAAATTGAAGACTAAACTAATGAAATATGAATGATTCTACAACGTATCCAGGTCAGTAAACCAAATAATGGTTAATTTTAGGTTCCTTAACATAACGCATGATGAAAAAGAACAATCATTTGAATAGAATTATAACTTTTTCAGCCATTATTACCATCATAGGTATAATATTTTCAGGTCCTTTGGGTGTATTAATTACATCATTGGTAAGACCACAGCCAACCTGGGAAAATGTTGATGTGTTCATAGAAAATTATCATCCACTGCAGGGGCTGCCGTTTATATTCGGATTTATCATGATAATTGGATTCGTTGGTTTTATTTCGGCATCAGCACATTTTGCTGAAACGGCACTGGAAAAAACATACGGCAATATGTCATTAATCTTTGCAGCTGTTTATGCCGGGATCATTGGCACCAACTATATGATTCAGATGGCATGTGTACCCAACCTTTTCCATGTCAATAAAGAAATGACCGGCATATTGACCATGGCAAACCCAGCCTCAGTAACCTGGCTTTTAGAAATGTTCGGATATGCGTTCCTGGGAATATCGCTCTGGCTGATGGTCCCGGTCATTAAAGGGGGAAAACGTATGATCTATATCAAATATTTATTGATAATCAATGGTGTAGCGAGCATTCTGGGAGCAATCATTACTGCGATCAATATCCCGTGGGTTTTAAGTGTATCCGGTATAATATCCTATATAGCATGGAATGCCCTTATAATTGCTGTGATGATCCTTGTATACCTTGAATACAGAGGAGACAGGATATAATAGCAATCACCCGAATGCAATCCCTTATATGAAAAGAACTTAAGATTAGTATAAGTTGACCCGCCAGGGCTCGAACCTGGACTCTTCTGATCCAGAGTCAGACGTGTTGCCAATTACACCACGGGTCAATGAAGAAATGCAAAAATAATAATCTTAAACAGGATCACCAATAAATTTGTTATCTTTCAGGGACAGGGCGCTATTCTACGGAATGAAAATAAGCGATGATCATCGCCTGCAAACCGTACGACTCGATGAATGAATTAATTTCCTTAAGAAAATACCTGCACCAGCACCCGGAGATTTCCAACAACGAATATGGCACCTCCGCACATATTTCAGCATTTATGGAGCAGTTTCTCCCTGACCGGGTCATCCCCCTTTCGGGAACAGGCAGGGCGTTTGTATTTGACAGCGGAAAAGAAGGTCCCACCGTCATCTTCAGGGCAGAACTGGATGCGCTTCCCATTCACGAGGAGAATGACCTGGATCATGTCTCGCTGAACCCGGGCGTGGCACATGTGTGCGGTCACGACGGACATATGGCTATCCTGGCGGGTCTCGCTGAAAAGATCTCCCGGGATCGTCCGAAGGCAGGCAAGGCAGTCATGCTGTTTCAGCCTGCCGAAGAAGTGGAACAGGGTGCCCGGGCTGTGATGGAGGATGCCGGATTCAAAGACATCGAACCGGATTATATATTTGCACTGCACAATATACCCGGTGCTTCCATGCACAGGGTTCTTTTGAGGACAGGAAGTTTTGCCGCTGCTTCCAGGGGAATGACCGTCAGGTTTACCGGCAGGACTTCCCATGCGGGTGAACCGGAGAAGGGTATCAATCCGGCCGGTGCCGTCGCGAGAATCATCCGCAGGATGCAGGAACTGAATGCGCATACAACCTTGTTCCGTGATCTGACCTTCGCCACTGTCATCCATATCCTGCTCGGTGAGATCTCCTTCGGGACTTCTCCGGGATATGCCGAAATGAGATTCACGCTGAGGGCTGTTGAGAACAGCGATATGGACCTGCTTTCCGTTGAGGCGGAAAGGATCGTGGAAGAGACTGCGCGGGAAGAAAGACTCGGTCATGATATCGCATACTGCGAAATATTTCCCGCCACGGTGAATCATGAAACATGCGCAGAATGGATCCGTCAATCGGCAGAAACGCTGCAATTGCCCGTCGAAATCATTGAGAAACCGTTCCGGTGGTCGGAGGATTTCGGGTATTACACAGCAAAATACAAAGGAGGTTTTTTCGGACTGGGTTCGGGAGAGGAGCAGCCCGCACTGCACAACCCGGATTTTGATTTCCCGGACGAACTGATCGGTACAGGGCTGGGGCTTTTTTATTCCATCTACAGAAAAATCTATTTTACACAATAAACAATTCGTCGTATGCTTGACATTAAAAAAATCACGAAAGAATCAGAATTTGAAGGAATTACAAGAAAAGAGTTTATCGATTTCATGTTTGAGCACCTGGACCGTTTCGGCGATCCGTGGGAAGAGATCAACAAATGCCTGAGTTACGCTTTCTCGGATGAAAAATCCGAAGGAGGTTTTGCCCTGGCTGCTTTTCACGAGGGAATGCTGGTGGGGGGACTCATTATGAACCGGACCGGGATGGCCAATTACATCCCCGGCTGGGTACTGGTCTATGTGGCCGTGGATGCAACATACAGGGGCAAGGGTTTCGGCAGGAAGATCATCGAAGAATCCTTCAGGCACTGTGACGGGGACGTCAAGCTTCATGTGGAGTATGACAATCCGGCGAAACGGCTCTACGAAAGGATCGGTTTCACATCCAAATACGCTGAAATGCGTTATAAGAAAAAGTAATGGCGAGTACATCGCGGATCATCATCAGAAAAGATGCCCTGAAGCATAATGTACGGTTCATCCGTTCCGTGGTGAACCCGGACACTGTAATTTCAGCAGTGATCAAGGGGAATGCATACGGACACGGCGTTTCGGTGATCATCCCTGCGCTCGAGGAACTGGGGATCCATCATTTTTCAGTCTACTCATCTGCCGAGGCAAGAGAAGCATGTCAACACAGGGGAAAGCATACAACCATCATGGTTATGGGATTTATTGACGAAGGGGACCTGGAATGGATCATCCGCAATGAGATTGAATTCTATGTGAGTCATCCCCTTCAGCTGGAGCAGGCACTGACAAAAGCAAGATCGATGCATAAGGATGCCAGGATCCACCTGGACATCGAAACCGGGATGTACAGGACCGGCCTCACACTCCCCCAGCTGAAGCAGGCGGCCGTTGTGATAAACCGGAACCGGGATTTCCTGACCATCCGGGGTGCCGCCTCGCATTTTGCCGGTGCGGAAAGCATTGCCAATCACATGCGGATCAAAAAACAGTACGCGGTGTTCAACAAAAGAATACGGATGCTTCAGGAAAGCGGGATTCACCCGGAAACGAAACATATTGCCAGTTCTGCAGCCATGATCAATTATCCGGAAACCCAGATGGACCTTGTCAGGACCGGTGTTCTGATATACGGGTACTGGCCTACAAAGGAAACCTTCATTCATTATACACACCGAAGAAAGGATAAGACAGACCCTTTGAGAAGGGCGTTGAGCTGGGTTACACGGGTCATGCTCACCAAGGACATCCCTGAAGGGGAATTCATCGGATACGGTCTCAATTACCAGGCACAGCAAAAAATGAGGATCATGGTGCTTCCCGTGGGATATTGCAACGGGTACAGCCGTTCATTGAGCAACAACGGACACGTGATCGTCCGGGGGATGCGGTCGCCTGTGATCGGAATGGTGAACATGAACATGATCATCTGCGACATTACGGATAATCCTGCGGTCCGTCCCGGTGATGAAGTAACCCTGATCGGACGGCAGGGGGATGCAGAAATCTCCTTTTCCTCTTTCGCGGAAATGAACAATTCGCTGAACTATGAGATACTGGCACGCCTGCCGGATAATATCGACCGAATCATCCTAAACAACTAGACAATATGGCTTTTATGACACTGGACAGCAGAAAGCTGAAATCCAATTATGAATATCTTGACCGGCTCTTCAAAATGAATGGGATCCAGTGGACCGTGGTGACCAAAATGCTCTGCGGGAACAGGTTGTATCTGAACGAAGTGCTCAAGCTCGGGGTAACCCAGGCCTCCGACTCAAGGGTTTCCAACCTGAAAGCGATCAAGGCCATCAATCCCGCTATCGAAACCATTTATATCAAGCCCCCGGCAAAACGTGCCATCCCCAGTGTTGTCAAATATGCGGATATCAGTATGAACACCGAGATTGAAACCATCAAGCTGCTCTCTGAGGAAGCCCGGAGGCAGAATAAAATACACAAGATCATCATCATGATCGAACTCGGGGAACTACGTGAAGGGATCCTCGGAGAACATTTTGTCGATTTTTATGCCAATGTCTTCAAGCTGGAAAATATCAAGGTAGTGGGTATCGGGGCCAATCTTTCCTGCCTCTACGGGGTGTTGCCCAACCAGGATAAATTAATCCAGCTGAGCCTCTACGAGCAGTTGATCGAAGCAAAATTCAACAAACAGATCCCTTATGTATCAGGGGGATCATCGGTTACTATCCCGTTGATCTTTCAGAAACTGCTGCCAAAGTCAATCAACCACTTCAGGGTGGGTGAAACCCTCTTCCTGGGTACGGACGTGTACAATGACACCACCCTGAAAAATATGCGCCCGGACGTGTTCAGGCTGTATGCGGAAATCATCGAACTGAGTGAAAAGCCCATGGTCCCCATGGGTGAGATGGGTACCAACGTGGAGGGGGATGAGTTCAGCTTCGATGAAAAAGACATCGGGCAGAGAACATTCAGGGCAATCATCGACCTGGGATTGCTGGATGTGGATGAAAAGCATCTTAAACCGGTGGACGAGAACCTGAGTTTCGTGGGTGCAAGCTCAGACATGCTGGTCATTGACCTGGGTGATAACAAAAAGAATTACCGGGTCGGGGACCTGCTGGAATTCAGGATGGATTACATGGGAACACTCAGGACCATTAACTCGCGATATATCGAGAAAAGGCTGAGCTGACCCGGAAACCGGCCAATGTTCTAAAAGCCACCGCCGAAATCCATCTCCCCGCCCCCTCCCTGGCGATCGCCCGGTTCGTTCCTGTAATTGTTGATCCGGTAACTGAGTGTCAGGGTCAGGACCCTTGGTTCCCGTGACATGACCACATGCTGTAGGAAGTTCTCCCCCACATTGGTAAAATCCCGCTTCATCGAACCGAATAAATCCCTGACCTGTAGCGTTGCCGATAATTTTCGATCGAAGAGATCCTGCCTGAACGCCACATTCATGTAATAAAATCCCTCCCTGGAGCCCTGGGCTGTAACCGTTTTGCTCCGGTAGGCCATGTTCGTCTGAAGCCTGGTGGTGGGTGTGATCTGAAACGTGGTATTCAGATTGGAGCTCCAGCTGAAGGTTTCCTCACTGACGGGAGTTCCGTTAATATCCCCGTCGATCCTGTAATAATAGGGTGTGAAGCTGCCATTCACGGTCAGCCACTTCCAGAATTTCCAGTTTACCATCAGTTCGGCACCCGCCGAGTGGTCATTGTTCAGATTTTCAATATTCAGTATGAACAGATCGAGGGAATCATCGTATTCTGTGACCCTGGTGATCAGGTTCCTGGTGTTTCGGTAATACAATTCCGCCGCCAGGAAATTCATGCCCCATCCTTTCTGGTATCCGAGCTCCAGGGAATGGATGTATTCCGGTTCCAGGGCCGGGTTGCCGATCCTGATGGTGTAGGGGTCCACATAACTCCTGTTTGGTTCCAGCCAGTATCCGCGGGGCCTGTCTACCCTTTTACTGTAACTCAGCATGAGCTGGTGGTCGTTCTTGAACTGCCTGGCCAGGTGCAGGGTGGGGTAATAATCCAGCCGGTTGATCAGGAAGATGTCCTCGGATTTTTCATGGTCGATCTTCCGGTAGGTATACTCACCCCGGATCCCCAGCTGGTATTGGAAATTTTTCCATTCACCCCCGTAAGTGACATAGGCGGCCTGGATGTTCCTGAAAAAATCCAGATCGCTTGTGTAAAGCGCGTTTTCTATCCACGTTTCTGAATCATGGTCATATTCCTGGTATAAGCGGTTTTCAAATTCATCATCGATCCTGGCCTGGTACCCCAGCTCCAGTTTTCCTGATGCACCAACGGGACGCGAATAATCGATCTCCACCCTGGCCTCGTATTCATCTTCGGTTTCCACAGACCTGTTGCTGACGGGTATCACATCTTCCACCATGTAATCAGGCCCCGTGTTGTAATCTTCCTGGTCGTCGGTACTCTCCCCCACACTTTGTGAAAAATATGCCATCGCGGTAAGCTGGTGATCCCTGGAATCAAAGGTCTTTGTGTAATTGGCATTGAGGTTGTAATAGCGTCCGTTCCGGTTCATGATGCTTCTACTCACATAATAGACGTCATTTGCAGCAGGGATGGTGTATTCGTGTGACCTGTTGGACCGGTCAATACCAAATCCATAATTTCCCCCGCTGGCCTCTAAAGTCAGCGTGGACTTTTCCGAAAAATCATGGGATACGCCCCCTTTGATCTGGGTGCCGCTTCGCCTGAAATCAAATGCGCCGTCCGCTTCCAGGATCCTGTCTGTCGAATCGGTAAATGTGATCTGCTCCCTGGTCAGTCTTCCCGGGTAGAGATTATTGTTATAATTTCCGCCCAGGAAAAAATTCCAGTTTCCGACCCGCCTGTTCAGCAGAAAATCTGCGCGATACTTATTGTTCAGTCCGGCTGAAGCATTGATGACCCCATTCAATCCCTGGTCAGTTTTCTCTTTCATGATGACATTGATGATCCCGGCATTGCCATCGGGATCATGCTTGGCAGATGGATTGGTAATGATTTCAATATTTTCGATGGCGCTGGCGGGAATCTGCTGCAATGCATCACTGCCCTCCAGTACACTGGGTTTGCCGTCTATCAACACCGTAAAACTACCGCTGCCGCGCAGGGTGACATTTCCCTCGATGTCCACGGACACAGAGGGTGTATTTTCCAGTACGTCGGCGGCGGTTCCTCCGGCTGCATTGATATCCTGGCTCACATTGACAATTTTCTTGTCAAGCCGGTAGTCCACGTGCTTTCTGTCTGCCACGATCTCCACCTCCTCGATGGATTGCTTGTCCACGCTCATTTCCAGAAGACCCAGATCTACCCTGTTGTTGTCAGGCGTAACATGCACGGGATCAATCACCTTTTTCTGATACCCCACGAAATTTGTAACCACATAGTACTCCCCGTAAGGCAGTTTCCTGATCTCAAAGTTTCCTTCCGGGTCACTGACCGTACCTCCCACGAGTGATGAATCCTCAATCGTATAAACGGCGATGGTGGTATATTCGAGGGGGACATTTGAACCCGCTTCAGTAACCCTGCCGGTTAATATGCCCCTGGGAGGGTTGTCCTCATCTGGCACAGATGAAATCCTGTTGGCCATAACAAAAGTGATCACTGAAAACAGTATGGATGCGCTTAAGAGTATAATTCGTTTCATATTGATCAATTGTGTTTAAATAGCTAGATTTGCTCATTAGACAAATGTATTACAAAAAGGTTTAATCATGTTATTATATATATTTATTAATATATAGTTTGAGATGCTGTATTCTTTATATATTTATGCATGTATGATGAATAGAAATTGATTGGATTTTACGATCTTTATCTGATCACAACCGTATCTTCAATGAATGACTGGACTTATTTTAATTTTTTAACACCATGAACCGTACAATCACTTTCAGAGGCACTGCCTCCATCCTGCTTATACTGATGGCAGCAGCTTTTTCTTATGGAACACCGGCCGTGATATTCAGCCCGGTTGGAAATTGGGCATACACAGCACCCGGTGTGGCTGAAGGATATACCACAGGGGAAATGATCATCGCGGAAACCGGAGATGGATTTACTGTGGTCATGGCACTGGATGAATTTTACCAGGTGGAAGCCCGGGATGTGAAATATGAGAAGAATCTCCTGACATTCAACCTGTATGTGGAAAGCGAACTGGTAACGGTCTCCGGAAAGTTCAACAAAGACGAATTCACGGGGACAGTGAGTTACTCTGGAGGTGTTTTTGATCTGACCGCCAGGCGGAAGCAGACTGGTCCCGAGGACTAAAGATCAACGCTTCTGCCACCTGAAGCTGCATTGAATTGTTGAAAAGAATATCCCATGCACGGTGAAACGCTCATACCGCTGTATACGCTTGTCATTTTTTCCATCCTGATCATTGGTTTGATCTTTAAAACCATCCGGATACCTTATATTGTTGCCTACCTCTTCGTGGGGATCCTGCTGGGCCCGCACGGGATCGGATTCGTCAAGGAGACGGCACTGCTCGGTCAGTTCGAAATGGTCGGACTGATCTTCCTGTTGTTTTTTGTGGGAATGGAGATTTCATTGGAGAAACTCCTGAAATCATGGAAGGTCCCTGTGATAGGCACGGCTATCCAGGTAGTTAGCACCGTTGGGATCGTATTCCTGATGGGCAGTCTGTTTGACTGGGAATTTGTCAGAGCCCTGTTGATTGGATTTGTCATCAGCATCAGCAGTACCGCGGTGGTGATCAAACTCCTCAATGAATCCGAACAACACGACACCCATGTAGGGAGGAATGTGATCGGTGTCCTGCTGGTACAGGACATTGCGCTGGTTCCCATGATCATCCTCATCGACCTGATGCAGGGAAAGAATATGTCGCCGAAAAACCTGATTCTTCAATTGATTGGAGGTGTTTTGATCGTATTGATGGTGATTTTCCTGATCAGGAAAAAAGAAATTCATCTTCCATTTTTGCGGTATTTCAAGGATCATAAGGAAATGCAGATATTCGGTGCACTGGCCATCTGCTTCGGGATGGTGATGGCCACCGACTTGTTCAAATTGTCTCCACTTCTGGGAGCTTTCCTGGCCGGTATTTATGTCAGGGCCACCAGGGAAACGGACTGGATCCACATCACCCTGGAGCCTTTCTACATATTTTTTGTGGCCATCTTCTTTGTCTCCGTAGGGATGATGCTGGATTTGAATTTTCTCCTGGAGAACTGGTCTGTGATCCTGTTCCTGGTGGGCCTGGTTTTCATTTTCAATACCGCGATCAATGCAGGCATGATGCGCATGCTGGGAGAATCCTGGAGGGACAGTCTCCTGGGTGGGGCTATGCTTGCGCAGGTAGGTGAATTCAGCTTTGTGATCCTCGGGGTGGGCGAGCAGGGCGGGATCGTCACAGATTTCACCCATCAGACGATCCTGTCCCTGATCACCCTCACCCTGATCCTGAGTCCCGGCTGGATCGCCCTCTTCAAAAGATTGACCGGAAGCCATGGCAATAAATGAGAAAGCCCCCGCCTAATGACGGGGGCAATGCATGCGTGCTCAAACAGTTGCTTATTAAGGTCTATTTGGAAATTTATAGCTCAGGGTCAGGTTGACTCCGGTAAAGGGATCCGGTGCGAGATTCAGATCGAGATCATTCCAGATGGAAGCAGAGGACCTGTTATATACGATCTTCCAGGGGTCAGTGAGGCTGCCTATCAATGCACCTACCCCGGCAAATGCACCGGCCCATATGAGCGATCCTGCCAGTAAGGTACCTGCACTGTATGTTTCCCCCGAGATGTCATTATATTTGCCAGCCTGTGTAGCAGTTGTGATCAGTCCGATTGCCAGGCAACCTCCTCCGCATCCAAGGGCCCACTTGAGTGCCTTGCCTTCCTTGGCCTGAATGATATTCACATCTGTAAGCGAATAAGTCTTCTGCATACTGCCGCTGGTGAATGTCAGCGCACCTTCGGAAATGATCCCGTTCTTCCCTTTGTAAGTCTGACCGTCCCTGAGTGAAACCTGAACATGTTTATAGTCCTGTGCATAAATTGTATGCGCAATAAAGAAACTGAGCAGAATGAAAACTGATTTTTTAATCATGGTTTGTAGTTTTAGGGAGTAAGTGTATATCAAATGTATGCATTTCAAGTTGAAAGTCAAGTTTATCACGGAAGTATGTACCATGAAATATCCTGAAGTTGATATATTTTCAGTATTCATTCATCAAAAACATCCCTGTTATATGCTTCCGATCCAACTCACCGATGCACCTTGATGAACAATCCCGGATGTAATTCCTCGCTTATAAGGGTATCGTAGCTTTTCATCGTCCGGGTATCATAGGGATAATCATGCTTTCCGACAAAAGGATGGCACCTCGACACCCTGTCAAAACCCTCGAGCAGTCCCGTGACCACCCCTTTTATTTCAATGGCCTCAATGGTATAATTCGAGCAGGATGGATGGAACACACAGGCATCCACATCCTGCGAGGAAAGGAATTCCTTGTATCCCAGATAGCCGATTTTTAGCAGTATTTCTATCTCTGAATCAGAAGAGCGCAAATTGACCGGGTAGATTTTTTCCTGTGCTTCAGGTTCGAACAGGTGGATAAATGATGCGCCGGCCGGAAATACCCGGCTCAGTTGTGTGAAATACCCGAACCGGATGCTGTTTCTAGTGTTCTCGGCGGCTGCTCTCGCATGCATGATCCCCCCCAGGTAATATCGATGGATGAATGGAATGGTGACCAACGGAAAGGTCAATACGCCGGAGGTTCCCAGATAGACCAGTCCGCCCACCAGGAAAAGGGAATTCAATCCCGCTTTGATATCTCCCGCGTATACCTGTCCCGCTCCAGGAATAAAAATACTCAACACCAATGCCAGGTTCGGATCCGGCCGGTTCAAGACCTTTCGCTCTTCAAGCAGTTCCTGAAGCTGATAAATTTTCATTGAATCACCTGGCGGAAAGGACTTCATCAAGTATTTCTGCATTTCCTCATACTGTCCCATTCCATAGCAACAAATACCCTGGTAGAGGGACTTTCTTCTTAGCAGACTGCTGTCGGTGCCTGCTTCCATAGCATGTAATCTCAAGAGCGCCACACCGAATTTATCCTCCATCATCCAGCAGCGAACCTTCTGAAATTCCATATCCGCGCTCACCTGACCGGAGTTCGCATAACAAACTGCCGAATCGTAATAACTACGTGCCATCTTAAAGTTATCCAAGGCGAAATAGCAATCGGCGACTTTTACACTTAACCCGGATTTGAGTGTATCTGCTGAAAAGAATAGCGCCCGTTGATATTCATGCAATGCTTGATTGTATTGAGCATGCTGGAATAAGGAATCCCCGAACCTGATCACAGATTCTATGCCGATGGACTGTGTTTCCACAGGGGAAAAGCACAGGAAACAGGAAACAAGGATCACCGTGTCTTTCAGGTGCATTTTCTATAACTATCCTTTTATTACTGCAAGCGGGGTTAACGCTACCAGGATCTTCACCAGGTCACGCTGATTATGCATTACCTGATCGATATCCCGGTAGGCGCTTTCGGCCTCGTCCAGATCTTTTTCGGTTCTGATGGCATGAATGATGCCCCTCTTTTCCATTTTTTCGATTTCATCCTTCAGGGACAGTTGTCTCCTTGCCTGCTTACGCCCCATGATGCGCCCGGCCCCGTGAGAACTGGAATGGAAGCTCTCCGGATTTCCGAGCCCTTCAACAATATAGGATTTACTTCCCTGGGACCCGGGTATGATCCCTTTCTCTCCTTTCTCCGCTTTAACCGCTCCCTTCCTGTGCACGATCACATCAGATCCAAAATGATGCTCAAAGGCAGCATAATTATGATGGATATTAATATATTCCGTTGACTCACAGCTAAAAACATCAAGAATTTGCTTCATGATCAGGTCCCTGTTCGCCTTTGCAAACTCGATGGCATAATTCATGGCCGTCATGTATGCATCCCCCTCCTTTCCGGAACCGGCAGGCAGATAAGAGAGGTCCTTGTTGGGCGCCTTGATTTTCCTTTCATCACACAGGGTTCTGGCCAGCTGATGGTAATGGTTCGCGATCTGCAGCCCGAAATTTCGGCTGCCGCAGTGTACCATGACCCACAGATGCTCGTCATTCCCCCTTTGTATCTCCATGAAATGATTTCCCCCTCCAAGTGTCCCCAGCTGGTACCTTGCCTTTTCCAGATTTTGTTGAATGATTTCAATATCAGGTGCCCGATCGAACCCTTCCCATTCCTGCGGATCCTTATGCCAGTCGAAACCAACCGGGACCCGCTTTCTGATCTCCCCCATGACCTGTTTTATCTCTTTCTTGCCCGGGAATTCAACGGTAAGCCTTGCAGCACACATGCCGCAGCCAATGTCAACCCCGACCGCATTGGGAATGACCGCATCCTGTGTCGCCAGTACACAACCAATGGGCACACCGTAACCGGTATGTGCATCGGGCATGATCGCTACATGATGGAAAGCCGGAATCAGATTGGCCGCATTTTTAGCCTGCTGCAACGCATCGTTTTCCAGTTCTTCCAGCCACAGTTTGATCGGGATCCGTTCGGTGTCGATAATCCGGAATGGCATAACTGGCGTGAGGCTAATATTGATCAAGAAACATCATGGTCGCGTTGAATACCTTCATACGCTGCGCATCTTTCTCCATCCATAATTCGTGTTGCGCATTTTCAACCAGGTAGGCCTGATAATCCTTTCCAAGTGTTTTGGCTTTTTCAACAAACTCCCCGTGGGCATCCGGGTCTACCACCTGTTCATTATCTGCCGAAAAGAGGATGAAAGGGGTTTCGATCTTTTCAATATTTTCGAACATATACTTGAATTGCCTGCAGGACCTGTGGACCCAAAGGGTGGATGCGCCTCCCAGTCTCGCGTCCGGCACCTCTGCGTACGCAGCAATCTTCCGGTGGTACCTGATCTCGGAGCCGGTGACTGAATTATCCTTGAAGGAAGCGGAATCATCCTGGTAACCCGATTGCCCGGGGGCATATTTGGGATCTTTCCCTTTGAGCAACCTGGCCAGCAGGCAAATAGGGGGATTCAGTCCCAACATGGGAGAGCAAAAAGCAGCGGCATTAAAATCATCCGGGTTTTGCTCCAGGTAGGTCATTCCAATGGCCCCTCCCATGGAGTACGTTAAAAGGTAGATTTTTTCATGACCATTGAATTTCAGGTACTGATCGTAAAAATGTTGCATGTCATCCACATAGAACTGGAAAGTATCGATATACCCCAGTTCGGGGTCTTCAGCCATCCTGCCTGAAAGTCCCTGTCCGCGGTGATCATGAATGTACACGGAATACCCGTTATTGAAAAGGTCAAAGATCACTTCCTTGTATTTCAGCGCAGCCTCGGTCCTTCCCGTGGAGATCAGTATGGCTCCTTTTTCCGGTTCGGCATGTTTGAAGATCCTGTAATAGATCGGCACGTCCGCCTTCCCACTGAATGTTCCTTCCAGGCCGCTGTCATAAAAGTCCTCGATCTGCTGGCTGTATTCCTGATCCTGCAGCTGCCGGCTTGTTGTCAGATCGTATTGTATGGTTTCCTCAGGGAGTGTTGGCAAAAGTTCGGCATGGCAGGAAAACATTGCAAGTAATGCTGTTATTGCCGCGAGTGCGGGAAGCTTCATCATATGCGAGTTTGGTTTAAAAATCCGATTACAGGTATCTCCAGGTTTACAAATTACGAAATATTTTGACTTTGCTATCGCTATGGGATTTCACAATGGATCGTCCGGGTTTTTATCAGCCTGCTCTGGTTTCTCCATACAGGCTGGTGTCGATATTTCAGAATTAGATATTTTTTATCCGCTCATTAACTGTTTTGATGTTGTTTTGGATAAAAAATGTCTGTGGAGAGATATTTTTTAGCAGATAAAGCACTAAAAATGTATAACAAACGGATATTTTATATCCCTTTTCTTGAGATGAAGGTGTTTTCAAGCAGAAATATGTCTGGTTTTACATTTCAGGATTTGGCGATGGAATTTCCGGAGAAGAATCCTGTGCATCTGGCCAGGATACCTGCAGGGATGGTCGACGAAGGCAAATCTTCTCTATGATCTGTCATGTAATGAAATAGAAAGTTCATTATTTTGTGTAATGATGCAAAATCTGACAGCTATTGTACAGCTGCGATACGGTTTCGGCTAAAATTCCGGGGTAGTCCGGAGAAGCTGCAACTTGCTTTGTATTCAGATATTCAGTAATTTTAAGTGTTCAATCCTCAGCACACCAAAACATCAGCTGATCATGAGGCCAATATGTCAATACTGGACTTGTTTTATTATGGGATTGCTTCTCGTGAGCTGTGAAAAGAACCAGCCTCCCACCTGCAACATAACAGGTCCTGCAGATGCATCAGAATTCTACACCGGTGAAACAATAATGATCTCTTTGGAAGCAGATGATCCGGATGGGAATGTAACTGAAGTGAGATTATTTGTGGATAATGTTTTTGTAGGGTTATCCAGGATATTGCCATATTCATATGAATGGGATACCGGAAATGAAAAAGACGGATTTCATATCATCAAAGCAACGGCCAGGGATAATGAGGGAACCATCACTGAAGATGAAATAATCGTTTCGGTAAATACCTATAAAGCTTTTACCGATACCCGCGACAATAGGACATATAAAACACTTAAAATAGGTGACCAGATCTGGATGGCAGAGAACCTGGCCCACCTGCCTCTGGTAAGTCCATCCTCGGAAGGATCTGATACCGATCCCTGTTACTATGTTTACAATTACCAGGGCACCAGCGTCAACGAGGCAAAAGCCTCTGAATATTACGAAACTTACGGTGTACTATACAACTGGCAGGCAGCCAAGGCCGCCTGTCCTGCAGGCTGGCATCTGCCTTCCGATGAAGAATGGAAAGAACTGGAAATAGCGCTTGGTATGCGGTTGACCGAGGTTGATAACCGGGGTGCCCGGGGCACAAACGAAGGCAGTAAACTAGCCGGCAATGCTGATTTATGGCAAGATGGATTCCTGAAATATGATGATGCATTCGGCAAAAGCAATTTTACAGCGATTCCGGCTGGTTATTGTTCCAGATCCGGTTATTTTCTCTGGATGGATTTCGGAACTCATTTTTGGACTTCAAATGAGAACGATGCCGTCAGTGCATGGCGGCGGACTGTGTCCTACATAGAATCGAAAGTTGGAAGGGATACGCTGCAAAAGAGATATGGGATCTCTGTGCGTTGCATCAAAGATGAATAGCTATATCACTTCTTAACCCATGAGCTCGCCTTCGGCTCGGTTATTCGTTCACGTTGTTCACTCATGAGCTCGCCTTCGGCTCGGTTATTCGTTCACGTTGTTCACTCATGAGCTCGCCAGCTGCGCTGGCTCGGTTCGATAGGTTCTCATCCATATACCGAAACAAAAATGCCCTTTACGCCAAAAGGCGTATCGGGCATTTTGTGATTCCGGCAGGATTCGAACCTGCGACCCACAGCTTAGAAGGCTGTTGCTCTATCCAGCTGAGCTACGGAACCAGAGCTGTTGCCGGCATGATCCCGAAACAGTGTGCAAATTGGATGCCAGCCTGATTAGCCGTGCAAAGATAAGAAAAAGATATTTTCCGGACAGTTTTCGGAGGCTCCTGTACCACGAAACTGTTCAGCAATCTCAAGAACCAGTCCGCCCGGGGTGTTACTGCTCCCTTATCCAGTTCACCAGGCCCTGCTTCTGCAGGATTTCCAGGAGCTTTTCAGGGAGGGGTTCAAAGGGGAATTCCTTTTCTCCCACACGGATCGTTCCCAGTGCAAAATCCACTTCCACCCGGTCGCCGCGGCGGTAAGCCATGACGGCATCGGGAAGTACGATCAGCGGAAGGCCCTGGTTGATGGCGGCACGGTAGAAGATCCGGTTCACAGATTTGACGATCACCGCCCGGATCCCCGCATGGGCCAGTCCCACCGCAGGATGCTCCCGGGAGCTTCCGCATCCGAAATTCTCACCTCCCACTATGATATCACCTGCCTGCACCTCTTGGGCAAAACGGCTGTCAAATCCTTCGAAGAGGTGGGGCATGATCGCTGCCGGATCAGAACTGGGGATGTTGTAGGTGAGGTTTCCCGCAAACATCTGGTCCGTATTCAGGTCGTTACAGTCCGAATAGTCCCAGACTCCTGTCTCCCTGCGTTTTTCTTCGCTTCCAATGGTCCCGCCGCCGGACTGTTTCCTGCGGTACGGGAACTTTTTCGCCCTGCCGCTGCTTCCGGGATCCGTGATCATTCCGTAAACAGCACTGAGGGCTACGGCTGCCGGGGATGCCAGGTAGATTTCCGCGTTCTTGTTGCCCATCCTTCCCGCGAAATTGCGGTTGGCCGTTGAGATGACCCGGTAATTGTCCGCAGGGATCCCCTGGCCGGTTCCCAGGCAGGGTCCGCAGGATGCGCTCAGCACATTGGCCCCGGCTTCCAGAAATTCTGTAATGAGCCCTTCCCCGATGGCCTGCAGATAGATCTCCCTTGAAGCCGGGATGACCAGCAACTGGAACTCGGGTTTTACTTTTTTGCCCCTGATCATGCCGGCAGCTTCCCGCAAATCCTCGATCCTCCCGCTGGTGCAGGTGCCGATCAGCCCCTGGTGCACCTCCAGCCCGGCCACTTCAGCCAGGGTCATCACGTTGTCCACCTGGTGGGGTGCGGCCACGACCGGACAGACCTCTCCCAGGTAGATGTCAATTTCACGCGCATAGGTGGCACCTTCATCGGCCCACACACCGTGAATCTTTTCCCCATAATATTCCTGCAGAACACGGTCAGGCGGGAAGACTGCATTTTTTGCACCCATTTCCGAAGCCAGGTTGGCCAGGGTCATCCGGTCCGCGATGGTCAGGTTTCCCACACCTTCACCGTGATATTCCACCGACATGTAGTTGGCCCCCGCCGAGCCGATCATACCGATGATCCAGAGGCTCAAGTCCTTGGCATACACCCCAGAGCTCAACTCACCTTCCAGATTGATCTTCAGTGATTCGGGCACCCGGAACCAGGTTTCTCCCCGTACCCAGAGACCCGCGGTCTCCGTCCGGTCTATCCCGGCAGCCAGGGCATTGAAAGCTCCGGCAGTGCAGGTATGGCTGTCGCTTCCGACAACCACCATTCCCGGTTTCGCATACTGTGCCATGATCTGGTGGCAGATCCCGCTGCCCGCATCATGGAATTTATCCACATGCTGCCTTTTAACAAATTCCCGGATGGATTGATAACTGTTGGCAAGATTCGCACTGGTCGGGGGAGCATTGTGATCCAGCACGATAACCAGCCGCGCAGGATCATGAACCTTATCCCCTCCCATCTGCTCGAAAGTCTTCCTGATGCTGGCCGTATTGTCATGGGAAAGGATCAGGTCGGGCTGCCTGAAAACGATGGCACCTGCCGGTGCGCCAAATACCTTTTCGACAAATGTCCCTGGCATGTCTCAGGATCTTATCAGATGAGAAAAATATTGCATTTGCGGCAGTGATCCACCATCTCTCCGGGCCAGATGGCCGACTGGATCTCACCAATATGCGCTTTCTGCAGCAACTGCATGGCGGTACGGGACTGTCCGATGCCTCCTCCGATGGAAGAGGGCAGTTCGTCATTCAGGAGCCTGCGGTGGAAAAGCAGGTCCACCCAGTCCGTGTGTCCCGTGAGCTCCAGCTGGGTGAGCAATTGTTCCCGGTCCACCCTGAGACCCATGGATGTGATCTCAGCAGCGGATTGAAGGACTTTGTTCCAGACAATAATATCGCCGTTCAGTCCCCGGTACCCATCCACCGTTTCCGTGCTCCAGTCATCGTAGTCAGGGGCCCTTTTGTCATGCGGCCTTCCGTCAGGCAGGTCATAACCCACCCCGATAATAAAAACCGCCCCGTACTTTTCCGCGATCCGGTCCTCCCGCTCCTGGGGAGGCAGGTCCGGATACATCTCATAAAGCTGCTCCGAGTGGATGAATGTGATCTCTTCAGGCAGGGAAGGCACGATCTGTGGATAGAAGGTATGCATGTAAAATTCGCTGCGTTTCACATTATCCCATACCTTCCGGACGATCTCCTTCAGGTAATCCAGGTTCCGCTGCTCCGGTAAGATCGCTTTTTCCCAGTCCCACTGGTCCACATATACAGAATGCATGTTGTCCAGCTCTTCATCCGGACGCAGCGCATTCATGTCGGTATAGATCCCGTACCCTGTCTGGATGTCATAATCCCGCAGCATCATTCTTTTCCATTTGGCAAGGGATACAACCACCTCTGCCTCCTGGTTGCGCATATCTTTGATCTTGAATCTGATGGGCCGCTCCACCCCTTTCAGGTTATCATTCAGGCCGGTGCCTTTCAGCATAAAAAGCGGTGCCGTAACACGCCTCAGGCGGAGGTCGGACGACAGGCCGGTCTCGAAATGATCTTTCATCAACTGGATGGCTTTCTCAGTCTCTTTTAAGTTGATGAGGGGCTTGTAACCCTCGGGTAGTATCAGTCTCATAATGCATGTTTTTAAAACAATCCATTGTGCTGGTAGATCTCCAACTGGATCTCGGAAAATGGCGTTGCCTTTATTTTGATATCCTTTGTCCGGTTATGTATCAGTCCCGATCTAAAATTGACGGTCAGTTTATCCCCGTCCGTAAGCTGCAGTTCGCCGATCCTGTCAGATACCAGTATCGGAAAAGCCGCATTGATGGCATTTCTCTCATAGATGGAGCCGAACGATTCAGCGATCACGCACTGTATACCCAGCGACTGGAAGCAATCCACCGCCTGCTGCCTGGAACTGCCGGACCCGAAATTCTTTCCGGCGACCAGGATGTCGCCTTTTGCTGCCTCTGAAGCAAAGTTTTCATATCCTTCCATGTTCCTGAAGGTGTATTGTCCCATCTCTTCCACATCGGTTACGGAGAGGTAGCTGTTGTGATAAATCATGTCCGTGTCGATATGATCCCTGGGGATGTACCAGACCCTGCCGGTCACCTCAACCGGATTTTCAGCGGTTTTTTTGGGAGGCATTGATTTTCCGTCCCTCTTTTCCGGTTTGGGGGCAGGCCGCTGTGCCGGCTGCTCAGGGATCCTGTCCGGATCGGTGATGTATCCCGCAATGGCCGAGGCGGCGGCCACCTCGGGAGAGGCCAGGTAAACCGCTCCCTTTCCCTGTTTGCCTGGAAAATTCCGGTTGCCGGTACTGACGGTCACTTCCCCCGGTCCGTTCTGACCCACCTGTCCCGCCGCACAGCCGGCACATCCCGCATTGGAAACCAGCGCACCCGACTCCTTGAAAACTTCCAGCAGACCCTCATCCATGCATTGCTGCCAGACCCTGTCCGTGGCAGGGACGATCTTCAGCACGACGCATTCTGCGATTTTCCGCCCCCTTAATACATCCGCAGCAGCCTTCATGTCTTCAATCCTGCCATTGGTACAGCTCCCGATAAAGGCGGAATCGATCCATATCTTTTCTTCCGGAATCTCCGCTGTGTCATGGGGTTTGCCGGGGAGAGAGATACGCCTTGTAAAACGGGTCACGTCCACCTCCCGGATATCGGCATAGGATGCATCCGGATCGGCTGTTACGGGAGTAATGATTTTCATTGCGCGTGACTGGCAATACCTGATCACTTCCTGGTTGGGAGGAAAGAGCATGATGATCGCCCCAAGCTCAGTGGCCATGGAGGCGATGGTAATACGCTGGTCCAGGGTCAACCCATCCACCATCTCCCCTTCCACCTCAATGGCAACACCGAGCAGGGAGTCAGCACCGAACAATGCCAGCAGGTTCAGGACGATGTCCTTGGCGCTCAGTGCGGGATCCGGCTTCCCCTTCATGACAATTTTCACGGAGGACGGTACCCTGAACCAGACGGTCCCCTTTTGCCAGGCACCTGCTGTATCCTTATCCCCCATTCCCTGTCCGAAAGCCCCCACCGCTCCCAGGATATTCGCATGAGAATCGGTGGAAATGGCTGTGGATCCCGGATAGGCCAGTCCCTCCTCGATCAGGATGTGGCTTCCGATCCCTTTATTGATGTCATACACCCTGATGCCATGCGCCCGGGCATACTGCCTGCAGATTTGCTGATTGGTGGCATACTTCTGATCGGAACCCGTCGGATTGCAGTCAAATGTGAAAAACGTCCTGGAGGGATCGCTGACCTCAAGCTGATAGCGGACCATGTGCTGAACCACGTTGGCCCCTCCGAAATCCCTGGCCACACGCGCATCGATCATCAGATCCACAATGTCGCCCGGCTCCAAGGTTTCTCTACCGGAGTGGGCAGCCATTATCTTCTCAATCACGGTCATTCCCATGGTCGGAATTTTGTTTTCTCAAAGATAATTACAAAGCAGGTGCAAGCAATGTTTTATAAAACATTTGAGGTAAAATTGCCCGGGAGGAGTCCCTGAAGGCATTTCGCATTGGATCACAGCTACAAATCCAGCACCAGTCCATCGTATGCTACGGCAATATTTGAAGGCAGTTCTTTCTCAAGCTGCGCCACAGGCTCCAACTGGTGGGATATATGTGTGAGATAACCCCGCTCAGGGCCCAGGGATTCGATCAGTTCCACCGCCTGGGAAAGGTTGAAATGAGAGATGTGCTCCTCTCTTCTTAATGCGTTAACAACCAAATATTTCAATCCTTGCAGCTTTTTCTTTTCAGCTTCTGCAATATGACTTCCATCCGTCAGATAGGCAAAATCACCGAAACGGAACCCGAGCACGGGCAGTTTGTAGTGCAGCATCCGGACAGGAATGACCGCAACCGGTCCCACCCGGAAAGGATCCGTGGAAATCAGATGGACATGCACCCTGGGGACGCCGGGATATTTCTTCTCCACAAACACGTAGGGAAAAGCTTTTTTCAACGCTTTCAGCACACGCTTCTCCGTGTAGATATCCATGGACTGATCCTGGATGAAATTAAAGGCTCTGATATCGTCCAGTCCCGCTATATGATCCCTGTGCTCATGGGTGAAGAGGACCGCATCCAGGCTGTCAACCCCGGCCCTGAGCATCTGCTGCCGGAAATCGGGCCCGGTATCCACAACCAGCGTAAAGTCGTTCTCCCGGATCAGAATGGATGAACGGAGCCGTTGATCACGCGGATCTTCCGATCTGCAGGTGCTGCATCCGCAGCCGATCACAGGTACACCCTGCGAGGTGCCTGTACCCAGGAAAGTAATTCTCAACCGAAATCTGCTTGTTTTGCTCTTTTGACGAAGATATAATTATTTTTATTAAAAAATTCTGATGAAGGGGATTCTGTACATGTTGCCCGCCACCCTCGGAGATTCCGATACCGGATATACCATACCCCTTGAGGTCCGCAGGAAAGCCAGCGAGATCAAAGTCTTCATCGTGGAGAACCTGAGAAGCGCCAGGCGGTACCTGAAAATACTGGACCGGACCATTGGGATCGATCAGATCACATTTCATGAGCTGAACAAGCATACCCCGCCGGAACTGATCCCCACCTTCCTCCGGGAAGTGCTTCAGGGTTCCGATGCCGCTGTGATCACCGAAGCAGGGATGCCGGGCGTGGCCGATCCGGGGGCTGATATTGTACGCCTTGCCCATGAGCAGGGGATCAGGGTGGTCCCGCTTACGGGGCCCTCCTCCATTCTGCTGGCGCTGATGGCGTCGGGACTGAATGGACAGCAGTTCAGGTTCCACGGTTATCTGCCCATCCAACAAGCGGAGCGAAAACGGAAGGTCAGGCAGATTGACACAGACCTTCAGGGAAGCGGGGAAACCCAGATTTTCATCGAAACGCCGTACAGGAACGATCAATTGCTGGCTGACCTGCTGGATGTGTGCGATCCGTCCACCCTGCTTTGTATCGCCGCAGACATTACCCTGGAATCGGAATATATTTGCACCCGGAGCATTGCAAAATGGCGGGAAAAGCTCCCCGTACTGCACAAACGGCCAGCCATTTTCCTGCTGGGAAAGTGATCTTTTATTCCTCGGGCTCCTCCTTGTCAGTCCCCCCGGGATTTGTATCGACCACTTCAATATCGAAAATCAGTGTCTCGAAGGGAGGAACAGCGATGTGACCGCTCTGTGTTTTTTTCCCGGTATCGCTGTAGCCCAGCTGATAAGGGATGATGAGCCTGCCTTTCGCTCCTTCCGAGAACTTTCGTATCCCAAACTCCCATCCCATGATCACTTCTTTCTCTCCCACGGTGAACTGGAAGGGGTCATCCGCATCATGCTCATCAAAAACCCTTCCGTCGATCATGTAGCCCTTATAAACAATTTTCACGATCGTATCCTCGTCAATGGGATTGCCGTACCCCGGCTCATCGATCACATAGTACATAACCACATCCAGGGCCGGATCATGAATGGTATCCGCGCCGGTAATGGAATCCACATAGGATTCCATCCGGTTCTTTTCATAGGTCTCAATATCTTTGATCACTTCCAGCAGTTCCACTTCAAATTTAAGCGACTGGTAGGGTTGTACCCGTCCGGTTCTTTTACTGCCATATCCCAGGTCACTGGTAAAGAACATGGTGGCCTGCCCCCCCTCCCGCATCATGGTCAGGCCCTCGGTCAGTCCCTCCACCATGGTGCCGTTCTGCATCTTGAAAGGTCCGTACAATGCATCCGCATCATACAGTTCACTGGTCTCACGTGCCACATTTTCCAGGTTGGACTCGATGACCTCTTCACCTGGGATCAGGTAGAATACGTAGTTCAGCATGAGCCAGTCATCCGAATCCGGAGAGATCCCCGTACCTTCCCTGTGTTCGATGAAATAGAGTCCGCTGGGCCGGGGCTCCAGGTCCGGGTAGCGGGAGGATACATACAGATCGAAAAAACGCTGTTCCTGCGAACGTTTTTCCTCATCGGAATTATCCGGGCAGCCTGAAAACAGCACAAGACCTGAAAACAGGACCAGGAGGATGGGTATCCGAAATACCGGGAACTTCCTCTCACGCAATTGATCAACATTGAAAATCATTGTGCAAAATTAGTATAAATTATGTTTTCTGCTTTACATGGATCACCCGAACCTTGTAAATAAGCACAGAATTTCCCGGGATCCTGTCGCGGTCGCCGAAATTGCCGTGCGCCAGGTGGGGAGGAATAATGAATATGGCTTCGGCACCTTCCCGCAGTCTTCTGAGGCCCTCTTCAACACCCGATACCGCACCTCCTTTCCCGATTACGACCACCGCCGGATTTTCTTCCGTTGCGTTGTAACACGGGGAACCGTCAAGCAGCATGGATTCAAAGCTGTAACTGACCCTGCTCTCCTCTTCCACCCTGGCTCCCTGACCCGCTTTTTCCACGACAATCCAGAGTCCGCTGGGTGTCACTTCCGCCTCCCATCCCACCCTTTCCACGAAAGCGGCGATATGTTCCTGGTGTCTTCGCTGCATGTACTGGTTTGCCCTGACAAATTGCTCCCTGACTGGATCCGTCCGGATCTCCGGCTCTTCCTGGACCGGTGTTTTACAGCCGGCTAAGAACAACAATAAAACAAGCAGCAGGCTATGATCCGGATAACAGCGACGCATAAGCAGGTAAGAGTGATTCAAAATGTTTCAATGTTTCCTCCATGGGCAGGAAGGAATCGCCGCCGGATGCATTGATATGGCCTCCGCCCCGGTAATGCTCGGAAGCAATCCGGTTCGTCGGGAAATTTCCCCGGGAACGGAAAGAAACCTTGATGCGG
>DSEO01000307.1 GCA_011056635.1 Bacteroides sp. | reverse complement strand
ACAGGTCCGGGTCAACGCGGGAATTCTTTATCCCGCATGACGCTCCCGCAACACTTGTTCCACATCTCCGATCCCGTACCCCCTTGCCGAAAGCAGCACGAGGAGGTGGTATACCAGGTCAGCCGACTCATTCAGGAACAGGTCATCATGCCGGTCCATGGCTTCGATGATAAGTTCAGCAGCTTCTTCGCCCACCTTCCGGGCAATCTGTCTGATCCCGGCATGGAACAGACCGGCGGTGTATGATCCTTCCGGTAGCTCTTTCTTTCTCCGTTCGATCAGGTCCTGCAACGCATACAGGAACCCGCTTTTTTCCAGGTTTTTCTCATCAAAACAGGTATCGCTCCCCGTATGGCAGACCGGTCCGTCCGGACGGACCTTGACCAGCAGCGTATCCCGGTCACAATCTTCCAGGATCTCGACCACGTGCAGGAAATTACCGCTTTCCTCACCCTTGGTCCAGAGCCGTTTCCTGGTGCGGCTGTAAAAAGTCACCTTCCCTTCCTTCCGGGTCCGTTCCAGAGCTTCCCTGTTCATGAAACCGAGCATCAGTACGCTGCGGGTTTCCGCATCCTGAATGATGGCAGGAACCAGTCCGTTCATTTTCTTAAAGTCCATATTACCTGACTACTATGTTATTTCTTTTCAAATAATCCTTTAATACCGGTACGGGAATCTCATTGTAATGAAAAATGCTGGCCGCAAGTGCGGCATCTGCATGGCCGTCACGAAAAACCTCCAGAAAATGCTCCATGTTCCCCGCCCCGCCGGATGCGATCACGGGGATGGAAAGACCGGAGGAAAGTTCCCGCAGGGTGTCGCAGGCAAACCCGTTCCTTGTGCCGTCGTGATTCATGGAGGTGAAGAGGATCTCGCCCGCACCCCTTTCCTGGGCTTCCCTTGCCCAGCTGAACAGCTCCTTTTCCGTCGGGATCCTTCCACCGTTCACAAAGACCGTCCATTTGTTCTGCTCCAGTTTCGCATCGATGGCCACCACCACGAACTGGGTTCCGAACCCCCGTGCGATCCGGTCGATCAATCCGGGCTCCCTGACCGCGGAGGAATTGATGGAAACCTTATCGGCCCCTGCGGACAGAAGCACATCGGCATCTCCCAGATCGTTAATGCCCCCGCCCACGGTGAAAGGGATATGCAGGTGCGCCGCGATCCGTTCCACCAGGTCTGCAAACAGCTTCCTGCCTTCATGCGTGGCGGTGATGTCCAGGTAAACCAGTTCATCAGCCCCCTCCTGTGCGTATCTGGCGCCCAGTTCCACGGGATCCCCCACGTCCACCACATTTTCGAACCTGATCCCCTTGACTGTCTTCCCGTTCCTGATATCCAGGCAGGGTATGATCCTTCTGGCCAGCATCACCCGTCGCGTTTATGGATATAATTTTTCAGGGATCCCAGACTGATCCGCTTTTCATAGATGGCTTTTCCGATGATCGCCCCATCGATCCCGTTTTCCTCCAGTTCTTTCAGATCTTCAAGGCGGGAGATCCCGCCGCTGGCAACCAGGAACAGGGATCCCAGCTTTTGTTTGATCCCGGTATAAATGCCGGTGGAAGGCCCCCCCAGCATACCGTCCCTGTCGATATCGGTACAGATGGCCTTCTCCACGCCTTTTTCCAGATAACCGGCCAGGAATTCCTCCAGATCAAGGGCCGTTTCCTCACCCCAGCCCGAGACCGCGATCTTTCCCGCTTTGAAGTCGGCACCCAGGATCACCTTCTGCGGACCGTATTTTTCAAGCCATCCCAGGAAGACAGCAGGTTCCTTGACAGCCACGCTGCCGCCGGTGATCATCCGGGCTCCCGACTCAAATACGATGCGTACATCCTCATCGCTGCGCAGTCCGCCTCCCGCATCAATGACCAGCGCAGTCTGCAGGGCAATCTTTTCCAGGATCCTGTAGTTGACCACCCGCCGTTCCCTGGCTCCGTCCAGGTCCACCAGGTGGAGTCTTTTCATCCCGTGGTCTTCAAGCATTCTTGCCATCTCCAGCGGGTCACCGTATTCCTTTTTCTGGCTGAAATCACCCCGGGTAAGCCTGACACACTTCCCCTGTATAATATCTATGGCCGGAATGATCTCGATCATAGCCTGAGGAAATTTGAAAGGATTCGCTGACCCGGATCGCCGCTTTTCTCAGGGTGGAACTGCGTGGCATAAAAATTGCCTTTCTGCAGGGCTGCACTGAACGGGACCATGTATTCCGATTCTGCCACAGTATATTCACAAACAGGCACATAGTAGGAGTGAACAAAATAAACGAAGGTGCCTTTCAGTGTTGCATCAAACAAATCGCCCCGCACCCGGTCCAGGCTGTTCCATCCCATGTGGGGCACTTTCAATCCGGCGGGAAAGCGTCTGACCGGCTGATCAAAGATCCCGATGCATGCAGTATCATGCTCTTCCGACCACCGGCACATGAGCTGCTGTCCCAGGCAGATCCCGAGCACGGGTTGCTCCAGTGAAGCGATCAGCGTATCCATATTTCTTTCCTTGAGGTAACGCATGGTTGTTGCCGCTTCCCCCACACCGGGAAATATCACCCTGTCAGCCTTCCTGATGGTTTCCGGGTCGTCTGAAATCTCTGCTGAAACCCCCAGCCGCCGCAGGGCATAATCGACCGATCTGATGTTCCCCGCATTATATTTGATAATAACAACACCCATTGATCATTCCATATTTACAGCTTACACCGTGTTACAGCTTCCCCTTGGTAGTGGGCAGGCGGTTGTTCCCGGGATCAAGCTTCACCGCCTGCCTGATGGCCCGGGCAAATGCCTTATAAATAGCCTCGATCTTGTGATGTGCATTACTCCCCCTGACCCGCACATGCAGATTGCACAGGGCTGCATCCGAGAAACTCTTAAAAAAATGAAAAAACATTTCGGTGGGCACATCCCCGACCATTTCCCGGCGGAAATGCACATCCCACTCCACCCAGGGTCTGCCGCCCAGGTCAATGGCCACCTGAGCCAGTGCGTCATCCATGGGCAGTATAAAAGCATACCGCTCAATCCCTCGCTTATCGCCCAGTGCCTCCAAAAACGCCTGACCCATGGCAATACCCGTATCCTCAATGGTGTGGTGCTCATCCACGTGGAGATCCCCGGTGGTTTTCACAGTCAGGTCAAGTCCGCCATGCCGTCCCAGCTGTTCAAGCATGTGATCGAAAAAGCCCAATCCCGTGGATATGTCGGTCCTGCCTTCCCCATCCAGCGAGAGCTCCACGCGGACCCGGGTTTCCGCTGTCACCCTCTCGGCCACCCCCCGCCGCATGGAAGCCCTGATATGCCGGCAAATGGTGTCCCAGTCCGCGCTCACCAGGTCGGTCTGACCGCTTAGTCCCCGCTCCCCGAGGCCCGCCTTCATGGAATCTTCCCCGAAAAGGATCCCCCGGGATCCCAGGTTCCGGGCTAGCTCCATATCGGAGAGCCTGTCACCGATCACAAAGGAATTTGCCAGGTCATAATCTCCTTCCATGTACCGCCGGAGCATGCCGGTGGCCGGTTTCCTGTTGGGGGAGCGATCTTCAGGAAGGGAGGGATCAATCAGGACCGCATCAAATTCCACGCCCTCATTCCTGAAGGCGGTGATGAATTTATCCTGGGGAGGTCTGAATTTTTCCTCCGGGAACGCTTCGGTTCCCAATCCGTCCTGGTTGGTCACCACAACCAGTTCGAAATCGGTGAAATTCCTCAGCTGATACAGATTTCTGAATACACCGGGCATGAATTCCAGCTTTTCCAGCGAATCCACCTGGTAGTCCTCCTCCGGTTCCCTGATCAGGGTCCCGTCCCGGTCCAGGAAAATAACTTTCTTCATACGTATGCGTTTAATGCTTTCAATAGCAGCCCGTTCTCTTTCCCGGTTCCGACGGTGATCCGGAGACAACCCGCACACAGGGGAACAGAAGATCGGTCACGTACGATGATCCCCCGTTCCATCAAATACCTGTATACCCTGCGGGAATCATCCATCTTTACCAGTAAAAAATTGGCATCCGAGGGATAGATCCGTTGAACGAAAGGAAGGCTGCCCAGTCTTTCCGCCAGCAATTCCCTTTCCTTCAGGATCAGGTCCACCCAGCGCTCCATGGCTGCGGGTTCCCGCAGACTTTCCAGCACCCGGTCCAGTGTCAGTGCACTGATGTTATAGGGGTATTTCACCGCGGTAAGATAGCCGATCAACTCCCGTTGGGCAAAAAGCATTCCCAGCCGGACGCCTGCCAATCCCCAGGCCTTGGAAAAGGTCTGCAGCACCACCAGGTTCTTTTTACCGGGTAACACCGGGAGCAATCCCCCTTCCCTGCTAAAATCAACGTAAGCCTCATCCACAACCACCATGCACTGCACCGTGTCAATGATACGGAGCAGGGAGCGGCGGTCCAGTGAATTGGAGGTCGGATTGTTCGGGGAGCACAGGAAGATCAGCCGGGTATATTCGTCCACGGCCCCGGTCACAGCATCCGGATCAAGACTGAAATCCTCCCGCAGAAGGACAGATCTTCGCTCCACATCGTTCACGGCAGCACAAACCCCGTACATCCCGTAGGTGGGATCCACCGTGATGACATTGTCGCGGCCCGGTTCGCACAGCACCCTGAAAAGCAGATCGATCCCTTCATCGCTGCCGTTCCCCAGGAAGAGACACGCGGGATCCTGACTTTTCAGGCGGGCAATCTCCTCCTTCAGCCTTCGCTGTTTGGGGTCGGGATACCTGTTCAACGGGGCATTGAAGGGATTTTCATTGGCATCCAGGTATACGGAGGCGGAACCGGGGAATTCATCCCTTGCGGATGCATAGGGGACCAGTTCCCTGATGTTTGACCGGACCAGCCGCGTTATATCAAACCTGCTCTTCATCCTCAGAACTGTACGCATCATCCTCAGCATTCAGACGGATGGCCACCGCATTACTGTGGGCCTTCAGGTGTTCCGCCTCCGCCATTGCCATGACTGCATCCCCGATGTTGTGCAGTCCGTATTTGCTGATCTCCTGGAATGTGATCTTCTTGCTGAAGCTGTCCATATCCACACCGCTGAAGGAATGTGCCCATCCGTTGGTAGGGAGGGTGTGGTTGGTACCGGAAGCATAATCCCCCGCACTTTCCGGTGAATAGTTCCCGAGGAATACGGATCCCGCATTGACCACCTTATCTGCAAGCTCCCGGTAATTCTTCGTGGCGATGATCAGATGCTCGGGTGCGTATAAATTGATCATTTCCATGATCTCCTGCTGGTTGTGCAGCAGAATGATCTTGCTGTGGGCCAGGGCCGCGGCTGCTATCTCCTTTCTGGGCAAAGATTCCAGCTGGATGTCAATCCGCGCCTGGACCTGTTCGATCAGATCAGCAGATTCGGTCAGCAGCAATACCTGGCTGTCCCTTCCGTGTTCTGCCTGTGAAAGCAGATCGGAAGCCACAAAATCCGGATTGGCCGAATCATCGGCAACCACTGCCAGCTCGGATGGGCCCGCGGGCAGATCAATGGCCACTTTGTCGCGGCTGACGATCTGTTTCGCCATGTTCACGTACTGGTTTCCCGGTCCGAAGATCTTGTTGACGGCAGGAATGGTTTCTGTGCCATATGCCATGGCCGCGATGGCCTGGGCTCCTCCCACCCGGAAAACCCTGTCGATCCCCAGCAGATCGGCAATATAACTGATGCTTGTGTTGATCTTCCCGGATTTGCCGGGAGGTGTGCAGATCACCACCTCCGGGCATCCGGCCAGCTTGGCGGGAATACCCAGCATCAATGCGGTTGAGAGCAGGGGTGCCGTCCCCCCCGGAATATAGAGTCCGACACTGCTGATGGGAACGGATCTCTGCCAGCACCTGACACCGGCCGTGGTCACGATCGTTTCCGTGTGGGTGACCTGCTTTTTATGAAAAGTCTGAATGTTCCACTGGGCTTCATCGATAGCACGCTTCAGCCTTTTACTCACCTCCCCCCGGGCTGCCTGCAACTCTTCCCTGCTCACCTCGATGGAATCAAGTTCCACTTTGTCAAACGACCTTGTATAGCTTCTGAGTGCCTCATCACCTCCTCCGGCCACACCGGATACGATTTTTCGGACCTGCTCTTCCAGGGCAGAATAATCCATGACGGGTCGCTGGAGCAATTCAGACCATTGTCTGCGTGCGGGATAGTTGATTCTGTTCATCATATCATATACATTTTATGGATACCGGAACCATTTATGTGATCATTTTTTCGATGGGAATGACCAGGATTCCCTGGGCTCCCAGTTCCCTCAACCGGTCAATGACAGCCCAGAATTCTTTTTCACTGAGCACGGAATGCACCGAACTCCACCCCTTTTCAGCCAGTGCCATTACGGTGGGACTCTTCATTCCGGGGATAACCCGGATAATCTCCTCAAGCCTGTCGTTTGGAGCATTCAGCAGGATATATTTATTGTTGGAAGCAGCCAGTACACTCCTGATGCGGAACCTCAAATCCGTCAACAGGCCCAGCTGCTCCCCGCCCAGGTTCCTGTTGGCGATGATCACCGCTTCGGATTGCATGACTGTTTCCACCTCTTTCAGTCCGTTGCTGATCAGGGTGCTGCCCGTGCTCACGATATCAAAGATGGCATCCGCCAGACCGATGGAGGGCGCGATCTCAACGGAACCGTTGATGACATGGACTTCCGCTTTGATCCCGTGTTCGCGGAGGAAATTTCCCAGGATCACCGGGTAAGAGGTGGCAATACGCTTGTGCTCCAGGTTTTCCAGGCCCTGGTAGGTCTCGGACCTGGGGATGGCCAGTGAAAGCCTGCACCGGGCAAATCCCAGCCTTTCCAGCAGATCCACCTGGCACTGCCTCTCCACATATTCGTTTTCTCCCACAATACCGATGTCGGTTACGCCATCCTCCACATACTGCGGTATGTCGTCATCCCGCAAATAGATCACCTCGAGGGGGAATTCCTGGGCCACTGACCTGAGTTTCCTGGATCCGTTGGTCAGGGAGATCCCCGCCTCCATGAGCAGTTCCAGGGATTTCTCGCTGAGCCTTCCCGTCTTCTGAATGGCAATTCTCAATCTTTTCATCTGTGCAGCATATTAAAAAAAAAGGTCTGCAGCATCTGCAAACCTATCCAAATATCATCGGGGGTTACATCGAACTGCACGGGGTCCTAACCAGTCGACTGGTGATGGTGATGATGTCTCCCGTGCAATACCGTGTTTACCATTTCTTTGTTGTGTGATGCAATATTAGTGAATAATTGAATAACAACAAATAAGATGCACCGGAAATTTTTACCGGATCCGCTGTTAAATATCCTTAAGCAGCACATTGGCAGGGGATTCCCTGATGGAGTGCATGAGGTGTTCGTGGACCCTGGCAATCCGCTGCAGTTCATCTGACTCCGTTACATAGAGCTGGTCACCCCCGGTCATTTCAAGCCTGTTGTACACATATTCCACCGTGATCCTGTGAATGTCCACCGAAGGCTGGTATAATCGGTCCCTGGGCTTATCCGAAGCGAGCTCGGCCAGGATTCCCGCGTTGACGAGATCATAGACAAGCTCATTGACCAGTCTGATGGGAATACCCAGTTTATGGCTCAGTGTATCCGCACTCCAGGGCTCCACACCCTCCTCAAAATTCCTGATGATCTGATGGGCGATCAGCAGCGTCAGTATCTTTTTGTTGTTATAACTCAGCTTCAGCGCATCCTCCTCGAATTCGTAATTTTCTATGTTCTGATAGGCGAAGGATAATTCTGCGCCCATCAGTACGATCAGCCAGGTGATCTGAAGCCACAGCAGGAACAATGGCAGCGCGGCAATACTTCCATACAGCGTATTGAACTTGAATACCCCGACCTGCAGGTCCTGGTAAAGCGCCTGGAAGATCATGGCTATCGTGCCCGCGATCACCCCCGCGATCAGTGCATATTTGAATTTAACCTTCGTATTGGGCATCACAATATACACAATGGTGAACAGGAGCCAGATGGAGATATAGGGAACCGATTTGATCAGGAAGACAATGACAGGCTGGAAGAGCTCGATCTCAGTGGCGGCTGACTGGATCTTCACCATGAAGCTTCCCGAGAGCCCGATGGCAAAGGGGCCCAGGATCATGATAGCCAGGTAGTCGGAAAATTTCCTTCCGAAAGAACGGGCCTTCCGGATCTGCCAGATGTCATTGAAAGAGGCCTCAATGTTATTCAGGACCTGGATCACAGACCAGAACAGGATCACTCCACCCACCCCGGCAAGGATACCCCCGCTTGCCTTTTCCAGGAAACTGTCCACCAGGTTGGTCACCCAGTTCATGATCTCCTCCTGTCCCTGCATGCTGTTCGTAATGACCTCATGCATCCTGTCCTCAAATCCGAAATTCCTGGCAATGGCAAATGCGATGGCGAAAATGGGTACGATGGAGAGCATCGTGAAATAGGTCAGTGCGGCCGCCCTGAGCGATGCACGGTCCTCAAAGAAACCTTTAACAGCAAGAATATAGATCCGGGATTGCCTGATCAGGAACGTCCGCCTGCGCGATTTGGAGGTGAGATCATGCGACCAGATCTCTTCCCTGAAGAAGGTCCTTATCTTTTTATACATCCCCCACGCTTTGATCTCACAAATATAAAGGAAAAATTAACTTTGCATGAAAATCTCTGAGAATGGCCACCTTAAAGGACAGGTTCGCGCACTGGAAAAAAAGCCGTTCGGGCTGGAAGAAAGCAGGTGATATCTTTTTCTGGGTACTTTTGGTCCTGCTGATCCTGCCGGGACCCAGAAAGGTGATCTCCACCGCTGTGAACAGGATCGTGCTGCTGGTGAGAAATCCTTCCATGCCCGGTTCATCTTCCCGGATTCAACTTCAGCCGGATGACTATCAATGGATGCTGAAGGACGCCGGCGGCGGAATCATTTCCATGGACCGTTTCACCGGGCAGGTGGTTTTTTTGAATTTCTGGGCCACCTGGTGCCCTCCCTGCGTGGCGGAACTGCCCGAGATCCAGCGGGCATACGACCGGTACGGGGACCGGGTTGCCTTTGTGCTGGTTACCGGAGAGGAGCCCGAAAGGGTCCGCCGGTTTTTTGAAAAACACGGATACCGGCTGCCCGTTTATTACCAGGCGGGCCCCGTTCCGGAGGTGCTGGCGCACAACTCCATTCCCACCACCTTCATCCTCTCGAGGGACGGAAAACTGGTGCTCAAAAAAACCGGGGCGGCCAACTGGGACTCGGGAGCCACCTCCCGGATGTTCGAAAAACTGATCAGGTAGTTTTCCTGTAACTGACCACGGCTAGCGTGAGGATCGTTGATGCATACACAAGCATGCTGAAGAATTCACGGCTGATATCCCGGAATCCGGACCCCTTCAGCAGGATCATCCGGATCACCCGCATGAAATAGGCCAACGGATTGACCCGGTTCATCTCCTGTGCCCAGTCCGGCATGCTTTCCGTGGGAGTGAACACCCCGCTCATCAGAATAAAGGTGACCATGAAGAAGAAGGACATGAACATCAGTTGCTGCTGGGTGTGGGACATGGTGGAAAGGAACAGGCCGATCCCCAGCACCGCTAACAGGTAGATAGCTGCGAAAAGGAATAAAAGCAGCGGACTCCCCACAATGGGCAGATCATATAAAAGCCGTCCCAAGATCAATCCGAAACCCAGTTCGAAAAGGGCAATGATCCAGAAAGGCAGCAATTTGGCTATGATGAAGTGGGTTTTCCGTATGGGCGTCACATTGATCTGTTCGGTGGTCCCCATTTCTTTTTCCCTGACCAGGTTCAGCGCGGTGAGTAACATCCCGATCAGGGTGACCAGGATCACCAGGATCCCGCAGAACATGTATATCTTGTAATCAAATTCGGGATTGTACCAGAATGCGGGGATGATCTCCAGGGAGGGCATGCCCGCTGAAGATTCAGGTCCGGATAATCCGGTCCTGAGCTGGCTGTTGAAACCCGTGATGATCCGGGTGCAATAGGCCTGGATTAGACCCGCCTCGGTGGCATTGATGGCATTGATCACCAGTTGAAGGTCCGCGGATCCTTCCCGGAACAGCCCCTTCTCAAAATCATCTTTTACATGAAGGATCACATCCACTTTGTCCCTGTGCAACCACCTGGTCGCCTCCCTGTCATCCCCCGTTTGCAGGGTGATCCTGAAAAAGGGTGATCCTGTAAAACTGGATACAAGCAGCCGGCTGGCCGTGGAATGGTCTTGGTCCACCACAGCCATTTTGATATCCTTCATCTCCAGGCTGGCCGCATAGGTCAGGATGATCATCTGGACCAGGGGGATGACGAAGATGACCGGCAGCATGAACCGGTTCCGGAAGATCTGTTTGAACTCTTTGACCAGTAATGTATAGATTATCCTCATGTTGGACAACGGTTTATATGATGCGGATACACCTGTTCACTCAAGCCGGATATTGAACCTTTTCAGTGCTGCCAGGATAAAGAATACGGTCATTCCCAGCAGGATCAGTGTTTCTTTCCAGATAAAAGCCATGCCGGTTCCCTTCAGCATCACGTTCTTCACGATCACGATGAACCACCTGGCCGGCATGATGGAAGAAAACCATTGCAGGATCTTCGGCATGTTGTCGATGGGAAATATGAAACCCGACAGCAGGATGGTGGGCAGCAGGAGTCCCACCATACTGAAGACCATGGCTATCTGCTGGGTACTTGCATGCGTGGAGATCAAAACACCCAGGGAAAGGGCCAGGGTTATATAAAGGAGGCACTCCAGCATCAGGATCCAGATACTGCCCATCACGGGCACCCTGAATACCAGATACCCCAAGAGAATGATGGTCGCCGCATTGACCAGTGAAAGCAGTACATAGGGCGTGACCTTCCCCAGGATGATCTCCACAGGTTTCAGGGGCGAGGCCAGCAACAGTTCCATGGTCCCGAACTCCTTTTCCCGGGTGATGGTCACCGATGTCATCAGGGAGGAGATCAACATCAGGATCAATGCCATCAGTCCAGGTACAAACATATAAACCCCCCGCATCTCTTCGTTATAAAACATCCGCGTTTTTATATCCACCGCCCAGGGCAGTGATACATCCTGGTCCAGTGACATAAAGAAGCCTGTGAGCACACCCTGGAGATAATTCAGCGCGAGCTGTGCGGAATTTGCATCGGAAGCGTCCGTGACCAGCCTGATGGCGGCCTTTTTTTCCCGCACCAGGTTTTTCTCGAAATCATGTTCAAAGATCACCGCGACCTTCGCTTCTCCGCTCCGGAACAGCGATTCAATCTCCTCTTCCCGGTCCAGGTAGCCGGCAAGAATAAAATAGCCGGAGGAGAGGATCTTACTGACTGCCTCCCGCGACAGCTGGTCCCCCGAACGGTCCCAGACCACGATCTTCACATCCCTGATCTCGTTGGTCACCACGTATCCGAACAGCACGATCATCACCACCGGCAGACCAAAGAGGATCACCAGGGTTCTCACATCCCTGAAGATGTGCTGGAACTCCTTGCTGACCAAGCCGAAAAACCTTTTCATTGCTTCCTGGCAAGTTTGATAAACACCTCGTTCATATCCCCGCAATTGTACCGTTCCTTCAGGACGGCCGGTGGTTCCAGCGCCTCGATCCTCCCGTCCACCATGATGGAAACCCGGTCACAGTATTCCGCTTCATCCATGTAATGGGTGGTGACGAAAACGGTGATGCCTTCCCGTGTAACCTCATGGATCATCTCCCAGAATTGCCGCCTGGTAATGGGATCCACTCCGCCCGTGGGCTCATCCAGGAACACGATGGCCGGTTTGTGGAAGACAGCCACTGAAAAGGCCAGCTTCTGTTTCCATCCGAGCGGGATCTTCCGGATAAACTGGTTTTGGATGTCCTGCAAACCAAGCTGTTGCAGCAACTGTTTCTCTCTTTGAAGGATGTACCTCCTGTCCAGCCCGTAAATCCCCGCATACAGCCTGATATTTTCTGAAACGGTAAGATCCTCGTAAAGCGAGAATTTCTGTGACATATAGCCGATTTTGCGCTTGATCCGCTCCCGCTGGGTATAGACATCATGACCGGCCACCTCAATTTCGCCGGAAGTGGGGTATGAAAGACCGCACAGGATCCTGATGGTGGTGGTCTTTCCCGCCCCGTTGGCACCCAGGAACCCAAAGATCTCCCCTTTGTGCACCCGAAAGGAAAGCCTGTCGTTGGCTACGAAGGACCCGAATTTTTTCACCAGTTCCCTGACCCTGATAACATCTGTGTCCGAATCGATCATGTGTATTTGTAATCTTCTGATAATGAATTATTTTCGTTCATGGAACCGGGTGCAGTCCCCGCCTCGCCCGCTTCTGTCATCAGCCACATGAAGCGGTCTTCGATGGACGGTGAGATGGGGACCCACTTCAGGGAATCATCTTCCCACCCCGCAATTTCCTTCCGGAAAGCGGACGCATGTTGCGGCGCCTTCAGGGTCACATGTAGCTCATCCCCGAAAAGCCATGCGCTCCGGCACCCTTCCAGCTTCCGGATCCTTTTCAGAAAAGGATACACCTCCCGGTTGCTCCTGAGGGCATAGATGGGTAACATATCCCCTTTCCCGATTTCCGAAGGATCGGCCACATCCAGTACCCTGCCCTTCTGCATCAGGGCTACCCTGTCGCAGCGTTCCGCTTCATCCATGTACGGGGTGGAAACCAGAATGGTGATCCCTTCCTGACGGATCGATTCAAGCAACTCCCAGAACTCCCCCCGGCTCACCGCATCCACCCCGGTGGTGGGTTCATCAAGCACCAGGACCTGCGGCCGGTGGATCAGTGCACAGGAAAGGGCCAGCTTTTGCTTCATCCCACCCGACAACCTTTTTGCGAGCCTCTTTTTAAAAGGCTCGATATGCCGGTACACTTCCCTGATCAGTTCATAGTTGGCACGGACCGATGTCCCGAATACCCTGGCATAAAAATTCAGGTTCTCTTCCACCGACAGGTCCATATACAGTGAGAATCTTCCCGGCATGTACCCGATCAATCTCCTGACTTCCCTGTAATCCCTCACCACATTGAATCCATTGACCTCGCACCGGCCGGAATCAGGCGCCAGCAATGAGGCAATGATGCGGAACAGGGTTGATTTTCCTGCACCATCCGGTCCGATCACGCCAAAAAGCTCCCCGCTGTCCAGCCGGAGGTCCACCTGTTTCAGCGCCCTGAACTCCTTGAAAGATTTATCGACCCGATGAATGACGACTGACATTTTCGCGCATGTTTAAAAGACAACCTCACCCGGCATCCCGATCTTCAGGCTGCCGTTGTTGGGTACCAGCACCTTGATGGCATACACCAGGTTCACCCGCTCCTCCCTGGTCTGGATCGTCTTCGGGGTGAATTCGGCCCGGGGCGAGATCCAGGTGATCTTCCCGCTGACCTCTTCAAGTCCCCCCGGCACATCATACCGGATTTTAACCTCCTGCCCTGTCCTGATCCCGGATAACTGGTTACCCGTCACATAGGCCCGCAGGATCAGCCGCTCCATATTGGCCATCTTATAAAGTGGCTGTCCGGGTACGGCCATCTCTCCCTCTTCGTTGTATTTTGTAAGCAAGATTCCGCTTTCCGGATTCTTCACCGCGCATCTGCCGATCCGGTCTTCCACCTGCGCGATCTGTACCTCAAGCGTTTTCTCTTCCGCATCAACGGATCGCTCCTGGGTCCTTACCGCTTCTGTCTGGGCTTTCAACAACTCGATCCTGTCGGCCATTTCATCCTGCTGTCTGGGTGTGGCAGCCCCTCCCTCGGCGAGTCGGTCGATCCGCTCCTTTTCCCTTTCCAGATTTTCAAGCTGCACCCGGTTCACATGCACCTGTGCCTCCAGGGTATTCAGTTTAGCATGCAGGGAGGATCTGGCCGTCTCCAGCTGTTTTTTCTGCAGGTGAAGGGCCAGGGTATCGATCAGCACAATCACCTCCCCGGCTGTCAGCGCATCTCCCTCCATGGATTCGAACATGAGGATCCTTCCCTGGGATTCGGAGGAAACGATCACTTCGATGGTCTCAAAATTACCGTATGCATCGGTCATGTCAGTTTTGGAATTGCATCCCAGCAAACCGGTCAGCAATATGACTGCAAAAAATCTGTGGCGCATCATTCAATGAGTTTTACAGGTTTCCCTGAATGGTTAAATAGTTGATATGGGATTGCTTCAGCAGGATCTGGTGGGTGGTATACCTGATCCGGGCCTGACTTTCCTTGTTCAGTTCAATGAGATAATCCGTGGCGGTGAGGGTACCGTTCTCCAGTTCGCTGGCTGCACGTGCAGTAATTTTCTTCTGGAGTGCGAGTACCTGCTCATCCAGTTCCAGGGTTTCACGGTACTGTTCCATTTTTGCCCGCTCCTGCAATTTCAGGGATTCCATCCGCTGATCGAAAGCATCCTTCCTGTTTCTCAGCAATTGTTTCTGCTGTTCCAGGACCATGGCTTCCCGTCTGCTCTGGTTCCAGTCCCAGAGTTTCCAGCGGATGCCTGCTCCGACCATATAATAATAATCCCATTCATTGCTCAGCAGATTGTATCCCGGTTTCCCGTAACCTGTCTGACCATAGGCATAGAGGATTGGTACTTTCTTCCGGGTCAGCAGCTCTTTGCCGGCATCCAGGGATGCTTCCTTCAGGGCAAACAGACGATATTCGGGCCTGGACCCGTCCGCTCCGCCGATACCTTCCGGGAATGGCTTTACCAGGACCACGTCGCCGGGAAAATCCCTTCCGCAGAGCACGCCCAATGCCTCCATGCATGCTTTTTTGCCTGCTTCTAACTCCACGATGGCCTGCTTCACCCTGAGTATTTCCACATCGAGCATCATGAGGTCCGATTCCAGGATCATCCCGTTCTCAAAGGAGGTTTGCAAAACCTCCCTTCTCTTTGTCAGGTTATCCAGGTTGATGGCCAGATTCATGCGGTTTTCCTGGAGCACCAGGGTGGTGAAGAACAGCTGGTTCACCTGCTCCCTGATCCCGTACAAATCCACTTCCACCTGCTGAAGCTCCGCTTCGGCCTCCGCCTGTTCAAGCGCTTTCAAGCGCCGGTTGATCCCACCATCGTAAAGGGTCTGGGAAAGATCCAGGTTGAGACCGTACTGGTCGTGGGGAACTTCAGGAAATTCTAAGGGCACCAAAGGATTATCCATTGCGAGGGTGACCACGTCTGACTGGTAACTGAGCTTTCCGTTCACATGGACCTCGGGGAACCAGTTCATTTCAATATTTTTCGTGTTGAGCTTTTCCATCTCCCGGATCACATCGCTGTCCCGCATCCGGGGTGCATGCTGTGTGGCCAGGCTGTGGCAATCGAACAGGGTGATGCTGTCCTGGGCATGAAGGAAGAACCCGGTGAGGAGGAATACCAGAAGTATCCCGGTTTTTCTCTTTGTTTTCATTTTTCAGTCAAGGAATTCATGATAAGCGCCGGGAGCAGCTTCTTTCGCTGCTTCATGGCATCAATGTAGGCTTCACCGTCTCCGTTGTAAAGCAATTCTGTGATCACCGACCTGGCGGCAAAAGGAAAAATGCAAAGGCTCAGTACATTGATGAAGAACTGCCGGACATCCATCCGGCCGAAAATGCCGGAGACCTGTTCTTCTTCAAACTTGCTGAAACCCACCCGGGGATCGATTCCCATCTCCCGCATGATTTGCGGCATACGGTTCGGATTGGAAGAGAGTTCCTGGAGCACGAATATGGGGATCTGGGGGTGTTCGATCATCGTGTCAATGATCGTCTCCACCATGTGCGGAAGGTAGGCACTGAACCGCATATCCGATTGCATCACGGAAGCAAGGCCGGGTACAAACCTTCCCATGGCCTTCCGGAATACTGCCTCAAACAATTGATCCTTGCTCCGGAAGTAATAATTCAGCAGGGTCCTGTTGATCCCGGCGTCATCGGCGATATCCTGCATGGAGGTCCCTGCTTTACCCTTCTGGTAGAACAACTTTTCAGCTGAAGTGACAATCTTCTGTTCTGTTTCTGTGCTGAGTACCATAATTTGACAATATTGTTATACGGTAATGTTTAACTTAAGTGTTAAACTATTTCGTAAATATAAAAGATCCTGCTGTACAAGTCAAGTTTTTGTAAGAAAAAATTTAGTCGTATCTTTTGCCTTTTTAAAATCATTCTTAATAACCATGAAGCGCATCATCATATTCCTCTGGGTATCACTGTGCATCGCGTCATGTGCCCCCCGCTTCGAAAAGGAGATCACACAAGACGAGATCGAAGACCACATCGCTTTTCTGGCGTCCGACGGGCTGAAAGGCAGGTATCCGGGTACAGCTGAGGATGAAGTACTGACCCGCTATATCGCAGGGCAGTTGAAGCGGGCGGGACTGATGCTTTACGAAAAAGAGGGCCTGCAATCTTTTGATATCGTCACAACAATGGAGGCCGGACCGAATAACTCATTCTCTTTCAATGGGATGGAATTGGATCCCCATGCGGATTTCCGTCCTTTTCCGTTCAGTGCCTCAGGATCGGCCGAGGGTGAGGTGATATTTGCCGGATACGGTTTCCGGATCGACCGGGATTCCATGCAATGGGACGATTATGCGCCGGTGGATGTGTCCGGCAGGCTGGTCATGCTGATGCGGGGAGCACCCGGGGAAGGAGATGCCGACCCACGCTTTATCAATTACAGCGAAGACCGGGGAAAGGCGCTGCTCGCGTCGGACCAGGGCGCTGCCGGGGTAATTTTCGTATCCGGATCCGCCTTCGATCCGGAGGATGAACCCGTTGAACTCCGCGGCAAACAGCATCCGCTGCAGATCCCCGTCATACACCTTAGCCGGGCTGCAGCAGACCGGCTGCTGGTGACTGCAGGCGCCGATTCAGTCTCCATACTTGAATCCCGGATCGCAGCAGGCGGGAGACCGGTGACACGGTCCATGGGAATCAGGGTCCGCATGACTGCCGATCTGCAACCCGGTGTGGTAAAAACAGCCAATGTGATTGCCGGTCTGAGGGGTGCCGATCCTGTCTTGAGGTCCGAATATATCCTGCTCGGAGCTCATCATGACCACCTGGGAATGGGTGGACCGGGGACCTCATCCCGCAATCCGGATACCACAGCGGTGCACAACGGGGCAGATGACAATGCTTCCGGAGTGACCGGGGTGCTGGAGATCTCTGAATATCTTGTTACCGCCTCACCTTCCCGGAGCATGCTTTTCCTCACCTTCGGAGCAGAGGAGATGGGACTGCTGGGATCCAAATATTTTGTCGAGCACCCCACGGTGGATCTTGCACAGGTCCGGACCATGATCAACCTGGATATGGTGGGCAGACTGAATGAGGAGCGACAGCTCCAAGTGGGGGGCATCGGAACCTCACCCGTTTTCCGATCCCTGCTGGACTCACTGAACCGGGAATACAATTTCAATTTGAAATACGCCGGTGAAGGATACGGTCCGTCGGACCATGCCTCCTTCTATGCGAAGGATATACCGGTGCTTTTCATATCCACCGGTGCCCATCCCGACTACCACACCCCGGCCGATGATCCTGCCGGGATCAATCTGGAAGGTTCCAGGGAGATTTACAGATTTGTGGCCGAGATCGCAGAAGCACTGGCCAACCGGAAGGAGCGGATCGCTTTCACCGAGGCCGGGCCCAAGGTGCGGATCGACAGGCACGGCAGGAATGGTAAAGTGACACTGGGATTGATGCCTGACGTGACCTACGACGGGAACCGCGGCCTGCCTGTCATGTTCGTAACGGAAGGCAGACCGGCCGCCATCGGGGGAATACAGAAAGGGGATACCATCACCGCCATCGACGGGAAAAGTGTGGGCAATGTGTATGATTACATGAGCCGGCTCGATCAGCTCAGGGAGGACATGGTGGTTGTGGTTACAGTGAAACGGGGGGAAGATTATCTGGAACTCATTATCCGGTTATAATATGGGGAAAAAAGTATTGATCTGGGTCGCAGCAGTGGTGGTCTCCCTGGGGATCATGGTCTACCAGCGGTTAACCGGTCCAACCTATGAAAAGGACTACAGGATCACCTTCGGGGGAGAAAACTACACTTTTGAGTTGCCCCGTTCCCATGGAGGAGATACGGACTGTCCCGTTGTGATCGGGCTGCCTGAAAAATTTGAGGGTATGATCATTTACAGGAGGTTCCCCACGGATGAACCCTGGGATACCCTGCAACTGGTGAGGGTCGGCTCACAGCTCAGCACCAGCCTGCCCAATCAGCCCCCGGCAGGAAAACTGGAGTACCACCTGGTTCTGACAGCCGGTGGGGAGCACGTTCCCCTGGGGGACGAAGAGAACGTGGTGATCCGGTTCAAGGGTGATGTCCCGGCATGGGCGCAGGTTCCCCATATTTTGCTGATGGTACTTACCGTGATCTGGTCCATGGCGGTTATATTCCTTGCACTTGGCAACATGGTTCAGTACAGAAAACACCTGGGCATCACCATCATTTTACTTTTGCTCGGGGGCTTTATTTTCGGACCCGTCGTACAGTATCATGCCTTCGGTCAGTTCTGGACCGGATGGCCCCTGGGAGAGGATCTGACGGACAACAAGGTGTTGCTTGCCCTGGTGTTCTTTCTGCTGGCCTGGTTCCTCAGGAACAGGAAATACGGGAGATGGCTGGCGATACTGGCATCACTGGTCATGCTAGCGATCTACCTGATTCCGCACAGCATGAACGGATCGGAACTGGATCCGGAAACAGGGGAAGTCGTCACGGGAACCATGCTGCTTTTATTTGAATGAAATAGAATGCAAAAGTATCAATGTACAGTATGTGGCTATGTCTATGATCCTGCTGAAGGGGATCCGGACAGCGGCATTGCACCCGGCACAGCATTTGAGGATATTCCCGAAGACTGGTTCTGTCCGGTCTGCGGGGTCGGTAAATCGGAATTCGAACCTGTACAGTAAGAGGCGTAAGGAAAACCGCAAACCGGGATGGATGGGTCACTCCACACGCGGAGCCGCTTCAAGCAGTGCCAGCAGGAATTTCCAGAACTTTTCCACCGAACCGATATGGAGCCGTTCCTCCGGTGTATGGGCACCTTTGATGGTGGGTCCGAAAGAGATCATATCCAGTCCGGGATATTTCTGCAGGAAAAGCCCGCATTCAAGTCCGGCATGGATGGCCTTTACCTCCGGCTCCTGCTGAAACAGTTCCCTGTAAGTCTTCTCGGCCACATTCAGCACCTGCGATCTTCTGTCGGGTTTCCAGCCCGGATACCCTTCAGAATGTCGGACTTCTGCTCCCAGGAGGCTGAATAACGAGGCCATCCTGTCTGCAATATCCCGCTTTGCGGATTCCACACTGCTGCGCTGACTGGTGTAGATTTCCAGGGTATCATCCCCGGTATGCCTGATGGACGCCAGGTTGGTGGAGGTTTCCACCATGCCGGGGATCTCCTGGCTCATGGCGATCACTCCGTGTGGACAGGCATAAAGGGCATTGAACAGCCGTCTCTGATGTTTTTTCCGCATGACAAATTCCGGAAGTGGTGCCGCTTCCATGGTCATGTGGAATTCCGGCTCAATGGCTTCCATCTCCTGCTTCATGATTTTCTCGAAGGATTCGAAATAGACCCTGACCAACTCACTGTTTCCCGCAGGAAGGGTGATCACTGCTCCGGCTTCACGCGGAATGGCGTTCCGGGCTTTTCCTCCCTCCAGCAGGGCGAGACTGATCTTGAAGCGACGGTCGGCATTCCAGAGAAAGCGGTTCAGTATTTTCAGCGCATTTCCCAGGCCCATGTGAATCTCATCTCCGGAATGTCCCCCCCGGAGTCCTCCCACGTGGATCCGAAACGCCTGCCCGTTCCTTTTGGCCCGCTTCCTTTTGAATTTCAGCCTGCCAACCGTATCCACCCCCCCTGCGCAGCCGATAAAAATCTCACCTTCATCCTCCGAATCCAGGTTCAGCAAAACCGATCCTTCCAGAAATCCCGGTTGCAGGCCCAGTGCCCCGGTCATCCCGCTTTCCTCGTCCACCGTAAAAAGACATTCAAGCGGACCGTGCCGGATCGCACCGGATGCAAGAATGGCAAGGGATGCAGCCACTCCTATCCCATCATCAGCACCCAGTGTGGTTCCGCGGGCTTTCACCCATTCCTCTTCGATATAGGCATTGACAGGGTCGCTGTCAAAATCATGATCCACACCGGCCTGCTTTTCCCCCACCATGTCCAGATGTGACTGAAGGATGATGCCCTTCCTGTCCCCCAGTCCCTTTGTGGCAGGTTTGGAGATCAACAGGTTCCCAACACGATCCTTCTTGCAGGGAAGGTCATGTTTCCGGGCAAACTCCTCGATATAGGCAATGATTTTCTCCTCTTTTTTTGATGTTCTCGGGACGGACAGGATCTCATGGAACAAAGTCCAAACCTCCGCCGGCTGGAGATCGGTTATTTTTTGCATGTACAGGTTGAAATAATGGCTTTATTTATTGAATAAAATTCTACTTTAGCAAATATAACAATTCTGAAATCCCTCTTTACACAGTTTATGAACAAACGGGAAAAAACGATCGTGACTTTGCCGGGGGACGGCATCGGGAGCATTGTCCTGGAAGAGGCCCTCAGGGTGCTGGACAGGGCTGGATTCAGTGCAAATTACGTGGAAGGTGATATCGGATGGGAATACTGGAGAAGGGAGGGCAATCCCCTCCCTGAACGGACCATTTCGCTGCTGGAAAAGCACAGGATCGGCCTTTTCGGGGCCATCACGAGTAAGCCCAAGGAAGAGGCGGCAGCAGAACTGGATCCGGCCCTGCAGGAAAAAGGACTGGTCTACTCCAGTCCCATTGTGGGCTTACGTCAGCACTTTAACCTGGATATTTGCATCCGGCCATGCAGGACCTACAAAGGGAATCCGCTGAATTTCATCCGGCGCGGCCGGGATGGGAAGATCGAGGAACCGGAGATCGATGTGGTCATCTTCAGGCAGAACACCGAAGGGTTATACGGGGGTGTGGAATGGAGCAATCCGCCCGATCTGGTCTATCGCGCACTTGCCAGTCACCCGAAATTCGTGAAAAATTTCGGGAACACTCCCAGGGAGGAACTGTCGGTTTCCACCAGGATCTTTACCAGAAAGGCCACCGAAAGGATCCTGCGGGCTGCCTTCGATTATGCAAAAAAATACGGGTACCGGAGCGTCACCGTCTGTGAAAAGCCCAACGTGATCAGGGAAACATCCGGAATGATGTATGCAATGGCCCGGCAGCTCCAGGCTTCCGACTATCCGGGCATTGAACTCTGGAACACCAACATCGATGCACAGATGATGTGGCTCACCAAGAATCCGGAAACCTACGGGGTGATCGTGGCAGGCAATATGTTCGGCGATATTGTTTCGGATGGATTTGCGGGGTTAATCGGGGGACTGGGATTCGCCTGCAGCGCCAACCTGGGAGAAGGGATTGCGCTGTTCGAGCCTACCCACGGATCGGCCCCCAAATATGCCGGATACCCGGTCAGCATCGTGAATCCCGTCGCCATGATCGAATCTGCCTGCATGATGCTGGATCACCTTGGAGAGGAACAGACCGCCGGCAGGATCCGGCAGGCGATTGCCGCTGTGATCCAGGAAGGGAAAGTGCGCACCTATGACATGATGAAGCTTCCGGGAAGCAGCGATGTGAGCAAAAAGGGTGCTGCCTCCACCCGGCAAATAACGGATGCCATTATCCAACACCTGTAAACTTCAACCATCATGGAACCAATCAACCGGGAGGTACTGGCACTCTGGCCCGAACTGGAATGGATTGAAGATCCGCATCTGAGGCAGGCGACGGCCAGGGTTTGGGAACTGGCCCTTGAAAAAAGCGTGCTGACTCCGGACGACCTGGAACGGATCCCCTTCACCCTGCTGTGCGGGCCGGATCTGAAGGTGACCTTCATGACCCACAAGCGGGCAGTGGTCCACATTGCCCGGGAATGCGGTATCCGGTTCAATGAGTTTTTCGGGGAAGCGCTCCCCGTGAATATGGATGTGCTCATTGCGGGGGCCATCCTGGCCGATGTGGGCAAGCTGCTGGAATACGAACTGGATGATAAAGGGAATGCGGTACAGGGCAGCTACGGCCGGTACCTCCGGCACCCCTTCTCCGGGGTTTCCCTGGCGGAATCATGCGGTATCCCCCCCGAGGTGTGCCACATCATCGCCGCCCATGCCGGGGAAGGCGACCAGGTGAAGCGCACCACCGAGGCCACCATTGTGCACCATGCGGACTTCATGACCTTCCTTCCGTTCAAGCCCTGACACTGCCTTCGCCCGGCTTCAGAAAATAGCCACCATCCGCTCCCCTTCTGAATTCCCGTAGGCCCGGAACATCCCGGATGTGTTGGTCACCATGGCCGGCCGGCCCAGCGCATCCAGGCACACCACGCCCCCTTCCCCGCCAGCTTCCACCAGTTTTTCCAGGACTACCTTTTTGGCCGCCGATTCCACATCCATCTCTTTGTATTCCATCAGGGCGGAGATGTCATGGGCCACGGTCCACCGGATGAAGTATTCCCCCTGGCCGGTTGCAGAAACGCCGCAGGTCCTGTTGTTTGCATAGGTACCTGCACCGATGATCGGCGAATCCCCCACCCTGCCGTACCTTTTGTTGCTGATCCCGCCGGTGGATGTTCCGGCACACAGGTTCCCGGCCCGGTCCAGGGCTACACAGCCCACGGTACCGTGCTTCTCCATTTCCCGGATGCGCCGGAGTGACTCAAACCGTCGCTCAGTAAAGAAATAAGCGGGATCCACCAGTTCCAGCCCGACCGCTTCGGCAAACAGGGACGCACCCCTCCCCGCCAGCATCACGTGACCGGATTGCTCCATCACCGCCCTGGCGGCAAGGATGGGATTTTTGATATCCGTCACCCCGGCCACCGCTCCCGCATTCAGGTCGTGCCCGGTCATCACCGAAGCGTCCAGTTCATTCTTACCGTCACTGGTGAATACCGCACCCTTCCCCGCATTGAAAAGGGGGTGGTCTTCCAGGTACATGATCACCCGCACCACTGCATCCAGGCTCGACCCGCCACCCTCCAGGGTATCCAGACCCGCCTGCAGCGCACTGTCCAGCGCATTTTTATACCGTTCCTGTACTGCTTCGGGCATCTGGTCGGGGCTCATCGCCCCTGCTCCCCCGTGGAGAACCAGTGCATATGCAAGGCCGTTAAAATCATCCGTAGCATCATTATCCGGACCTGGCGCTGACTGGCAGCCTGATGCAAATAAGCATACGGCCAGGAAAAGCATTGAAAGGGGACGTATCATTTTGATAGCATTTAACACCAATCCGCTGATAAATATACACACCTCTGATAAAAAAACAAGTGGCTTTCTCAAAAGCGTTCCCCGGTTTTCGGTAACCGCCGCTACGACCTCCCTGAAGGCTGTTGTTCCCGGAGGGATCTCCGGTACGCCGCAGTCCGGTCAGGCGGCTTATTCACGATTCCGCTCATACCCCGCTTCCTGAAAACGCGAAGTAGCAGGGGTATCCCATTTCGTGAAATCCAAAAGTCACACACTGGTCACTTTTCCTGATTTTGTGACTTTTCTGCTCCCGGGATATTTTAGCTGGAATGATATAAATATCTCATATACAAAGGTATAAGAAGCTAGTAAATAACAGTCCGAGTGTATAAAATTTCAACACATGAGAAAAAAGTCCTCATCTTGTGACTTCCGGAAATGATCAAAACGCATACCCCTCCGGCTGTCGAACCCTGGTGGCCATGCCTTCCGCAGCATTCGTTCCTGACGGAACCCTGACCGCCGCTGTGCCTTCCGCAGTATACGGTATCGCTGCTGAACCTGCTGCTTCGCACCAGCTTAGGCAGCGATGACCGCATCTGCGTCCGGCGGATTCTGAACGCGTTTGCATTTCCAGTCGCTAATGTTGTTCCTGGCGGAACCGGTAACCACCGCTACGAACCTCCCTTCGGTCCGGCCCGTCAGGCGGCTCATTCCCGGTTCCGACCAGGGATCCGTTCATATTCGTGAGACGGGACCTTGCACAGCGATGACCGCATCTGCTTCAGGGTATTGCTCCCGTGCGGGATCTCCGATGAGCTGCCTAAATGATTTTCGCAGAAAAGAATTTCAGCAGCAGGCGGAGATGCCGCCGGCTGCCGAATCCCGGTGGCAGTGCCTTCCGCAGTATACGGTATCACTGCTGAACCTGCTGCTTCGCACCAGCTTAGGCAGCGATGACCGCATCTGCTGCAGGGTATTGTTCCCGGGCGGTATCTCCGGTGAGCTGCCTAAATGATTTTCGCAGAAAAGAATTTCAGTAGCGGGCGGAGATGCCGCCGGTTATTGCACCCCGATGATTGTGCCTTCCGAAGTATTAGTTCCTGACGGAACCGGTAACCGCCGCTACGAACCTCCCTTCGGTCCGGCCCGTCAGGCGGCTCATTCCCGGTTCCGACCTGGTATCCGATCATATTCGTGAGAGGGGCCCTTGCACAGCGATGACCGCATCTGCTTCAGGGTATGGTTCCCGGCGGTATCTCCGGTAAGCTGCCTAAATGATT
>DSEO01000306.1 GCA_011056635.1 Bacteroides sp. | reverse complement strand
TTCAGGTGCATTCACGACCCCGAGGGAAAAAATGTTCCAGGCTCCACCGGAACAGCTCTCCCATTCCGAATTCCTGGAAAACCACTGCTGCTGTGAACCGAAAAGGATCTCCCCGTCGATTTTTGAATCCGCCAGGAATCCGCCGCTGGAATACCCGTTATCATGCAGTTTCAGGTGGCCCTTTACGCGGACCCTGCGCATGGGGGAAGCCTGTGAGACGCCCCAGGTATTGATGGAGTCCGGGTCCGGGATGATGGTCAGGTTCTCCACAGACCGCCAGAAATTGGTCAGAACGTGTCCGCCGCCTGCACGCCTGGAATTGGACCGCACGGCTCCCCTGATCACCACATCCTCCGGTGACTCCCCCAGTCCCAGCACCTGCATGTAATAGCCCACCCGGATATCCAGGTCGTACAGGCCGGGTTTGAACAGCAGCGCATAGCGGTTTTTGGTGAATTCACTTGCACGCCCGGTCTGCCCGGCGGAAATCGTGTCAATAATCGCCTGGACCTGTTTCATATCCATCCCCGGGTCAAAAAGAAACACATTTTCTCCCAGGCCCGGCAGGTGGTTTAATGGATTTCCGGGATCCGGTATTCCCGCGGAAATGCTGCTCTGCCGGCCATAACAAGTTAGAGTTAAGGGAAATAGCAGCAGCACGATGATCAGCAGATGCATTTTTGTGTTCATGGATTCCGCATGATAATTTCGATGTAACCGGAACAGAAAGTTTCTCTGAAGTTAATGAATCTGTGCGCTTCTTTCAAAATATCCGGTCATCACCAGATAAACGGGACAAACCATGTCATCACTTCAACCGACAGAGGAATTATGCCGGTGTTTGTCGCCGTAGCTAATATAGCGATAACACACACCCGGGTCAATAGTACCTGCGGCCAAATTCTGTATGCAGGCAGAGATCAAAGTCTGAAAGTATGCACATACTTGACCATGATGGTCCGGCTGTCCGACAGCGGGGAGTTGGGAACATCCGGCAGGGGTCCATTGTTCAGCACCTCGTTGTACACCAGGTACAGATCATTCCCATCCGCCGGATTATACCTCAGTCTGAAATTCAATGTACTTATATGCTGAAGTGAATTGTACTGGACGAAACCGGACATGGAAAATTTCACATTCAGGGATGCGACCATATTCAATCGTGCCACGTGTGATCGGAACGGCTTCTCCCGGTCGGGAAACGCAATGGTATTGTGTTCATAGTCAGCGGAAAGCTGAAAATATTTTGACAGGCTCACGTTTGGAGAAACATTCCACGTGAACAGTTTGCCCCCGTAGAAAGTGCCGATCCGCATACTGGTTCCGGCACGCAGCAGGCCGATCGGTAAGGTGGTGTAACGGATCCCCATGGATGTGTTGGAATATTGTGCCGGTAGAATGATGAAGTCATCGGAAAGTCTGAATAACTCTGGAACATCATCCTCAAGATGCTCCAAAGTTACGGCCAGTACACTTCCACGTTTCCATTCCCACCTGGATTCAAGGCCGATCGTCGAGGTTTCCAGATCCCGGGTCGAATTGCTGAGCGATATTGAACCGTTCATTGTAATGGTGGTTTGACGCAGGGAAGATCCTTCAGGTGCAAACCAGCTGTAGAATACCCTGTCCCCGAATTGTGAGAAATTGTATCGCTGCTCAAAACCAAGGCCGGGTTTATAATTCTCTCCCACGCTTGAATAGCTGAATTTATAGCCAAAACCCTTTACAGTGCGTTTTTCCCACATCAGATAGATCCTGGATCGTGCATACAGGCCCGCATTCGTGGTATCCCCGGTGTCCCATGATTGGGACAGGTTGACCTGCAGGTAATCCTGTTTGAACAGATTGATAATTCCATCCACCCCGTACACGAAATTATTTTGGCCATCCATGCCGATCCGCGATGTCATCATCCCGCCCACATAGGAACCCTGATTGAATACATTTTTACGCAGGCGCACCACCCCGAAATTCTCGGATGCGAAATCCCCGGTTCCCTTTGACTGCATATTCAGAAAACCCACATCCCACTTGTTGAAACGCCCCACAAGCCTCGCACCGCCCCAGAGCGGGATCATCTCCCCGTCCCGGATGCCAATTCTTCGGCTATAGAACATGTTGTTGTTCAAATCAGTATGGAAGTCAAAAATGCTTGCCCGTTCCAGGAAGAACCTTCGTTTTTCAGGGAAAAACAGGGAATACCGGGACAGGTTCACTACCTGGTTGTCCGCTTCCACCTGGGCAAAGTCAGTATTGACAGTAAAGTCCGCATTCAGGTTGTCCGAAAAAGCATGTTGCACATCCAGTCCTGCCTGGATTTTCCTGTCAGGAATCTTTTCGACCACATCGTTTTCATTCCGCATATGATGATGGCCCAGGCCCGCCAGGGTATACGGAGAGACATACCAGGGCCGCTTATTCCGGATGCCCGCAAACGAAACAGTCTGTGCCTGGGAAGCTTTTGCGAAACTCCAGAAACCCCAGTCCGGCGGGATCGAAGGGTAGATGTCCATCTCACGTTTCCGTGCTAGATACCGGAAAACGGTCATTCCCATCTCCACCCTCCCGTTCCTTTCCTGGAATCTCAGGCTGCTGAAAGGAATCTGGATCTCAACCTGCCATCCCCGGTCATCCACAGTACAACGTGCATCCCAGTAGCTGTTCCAGGAAAGGTTCACAACATCATCACCCTGCGCATCATGCTTGATGACCGCGTCTATCCTGGATCCCGACGCGGTGACCGAGAATACAAGCATGTTTTCATTGTCGTTGTAGGGATCCAGAAGCAGTGTCACCTGGTCCATGTTCGAATCCCATGCATCCCTCTGGAACGTTGGAGACTGAATTTTCGCCGGATCACTGTCTGAGCAGACTGCACCCACATAAAGGTACTCCTCGTCGTAAGTCACCCGGATCTCTGTGGATTCGGTCATATCCCCTCCGAAGATCGGCAAGTGCATGGTCAGGGGCAGCGGTTGAACTGTTGACCATACGGTTTCATCGACCCTTCCGTCAATCTGGATTTCCCCCTCCAGAGCGGGAATGGATTCTGCATCTGCCGGTGGTTGTGAGGTGATGGTTTCAATACCGGTACAAAGTATCGTAACAATCAGAATAAACCTGTATGTATTCACTGATCATGATTTGGTCCAACCAGGATCGTTGGGGAATAATCACAGGCAAAGTTGCTTAATCACTCAATATGAAAATGTTAACGAGATCATAAAAAAATCCTTATATTAGGATCCTTTGGATTCGTCCAGCTCAACATTGCAGGTGATCTGGATTTCCCGCCCGGCCACCAGCCCTCCGGTTTCCACGGTCCGGTCCCACTTCAGCCCATACTCAAAACGGTCCACGGTACCGGAAATTTTAAATCCGGCTTTCTTCCCGTTCTGCAGGTCGAGTGTCCCGTTGTATTTTACATCGAACCTGACGGATTTTGTAACATCCCGGATGGTCAGGTTTCCCGCCAGGTAGTAATCATTACCCTGCTTTTCAATTTTTCCGCTGAATTTCAGTTCCGGGTATTTCTCGGCATTGAAAAAATCATCCGATTTAAGGTGTCCGTCACGCCTTTCATTATCGGTATCGATGGAGGCTACCTTTGCAGTAAATTCCACATCCGCACCATGAAAATCATCTGAACGGCTGACCACCTTGCCGTCAAATTGTTTGAACTCACCGTCTACCTCACTGATCACCATGTGGGTGGCGGTAAACCGTATATCGGTATGGGCCTTGTCCAGAACCCAATTTGTCTGCGCGAGGATAGCCTGGCTCAATCCCAGGATGGTAACGAATAATAATGCTGTTTTTTTCATCTTTTTAAATTTTCGGTTATCTTATTAACACCGTGATTCAACAGATTGTTCTCAAAGAAAACGTTGAAGAATACGGTCAGGTAACCATGGTTTCAATATCTTTAGTCAGCCACATCACATAAAACTTGTCAGTCATGAGCAGAAGCGTATTTGTTACCGGTTTCGTTGTTTTCTCGTTTTTCATTCAGTTCCTACCTGAGGCCATTTGCCAGGAGGGGCAGCTGAAACTGAATGAAAAAGGGTACTTTGAAACGCGCGGATTCGATGTCCTCGCATTTGAAAATGCGTATACAGGTTTCTTTTTCGATGAGAAAACAGCCGGCATCATGCTGATCCACCATGGGGAACGGACCGCAACAGGTGGTGCTGTCCGGTTGAAACCAACCCCGGAACAATGGGATCAGATCCCGACTGTTGTGGAAAGAACCGTCAACAGGGAGGATCAGAGCGTTGACATAGTGCTCCGATACGAAGATTTCGATTTTAATTCCAGGATTCAGGTGAGGGCAGAAGGAAGCTCCGTGCTCATCAGTGTGATCCTCGATAAACCATTACCCGACAGGCTGGAAGGGCGGGCGGGATTCAATATGGAATTCGTACCCGCATTGTATTTTGAGAAAACATTTATCATGGACGGGAAGCCGGGAATATTTCCGCTGCACCCTTCCGATTCCATGAGACTCATGCCGGCCAGCACACAACTTACACAGTTTGCAGGCCATACTACCTTCGACGACCGGGGAAGAGGTGAGTACGTGGAACCCAAACCCTTCGCCAGGGGGAAAACCCTGATCATGGCTCCGGAGGATCCCGGGAAGTGCATCCAGATCGTGTCTGCCGGAAACGGTCAATTGATGCTTCTGGACGGGCGCAACGTGGCCCAGAACGGGTGGTATGTGGTACGGACCCTGGTCCCCGCCGGACAGACCGGGAAGGTGATCGAATGGAGCATCACTCCCAATATCAAAAAGAACTGGGTAAGGTCGCCCGTGATCGGGTATTCACAGATGGGATACCTTCCCGGCCAGGAAAAGGTTGCGGTGATCGAGCTGGATCAGCATGATATCCTGATTGCCGAAGCCTCTATCCTGAAATTGAACGAGAAAGGTGAGTGGGTGGAACAATACAGGGGTGGTGTGGAAACATGGGGAGATTTTTACAGGTACCATTATGCCCGGTTTGATTTTACCAGGGTCAGCGAACCGGGACTTTACACCATCCGTTACGGGGAGCAGCAAGCAGGACCTTTCCCGATAGGATCCCATGTGTATGACCGGGGATGGCAATCCACACTGGATGTCTGGTTCCCCGTGCAGATGGACCACATGTTCGTGAATGAGGCCTACCGGGTATGGCATGGTGCAGCCCACCTGGACGATGCCCGCCAGGCTCCCGTAAACCACCAGCATTTTGACGGCTACAGCATGGGAGAGACCACGGAAACTAACTATGCACCGGGAGAAAGGGTCCCGGGATTGAACATCGGGGGATGGTTTGATGCCGGGGATTTTGATATCCGGACCGGGTCCCATTGCAACACAGTCCTCAGCTTCGTGGAATCCTGGGAACATTTCCGTCTGTTGCGGGATGAAACACTGGTGGACCAGCAGCAACGTTTTGTGGATATTCATCATCCGGATGGAAAACCGGATCTCCTGCAGCAGATCGAGCACGGGACACTGGCGCTTATCGCTCAGCACCGGGCATTCGGGAGGGCAATCCCCGGGATCATCGTACCGCATCTTCACCAGTATCACCACCTGGGAGACGGATCCACGATGACCGACAACCTGGTGTATAACCCGGAACTTGCACCCTATGAGTCGGACGGTGTTTCAAGCGGCACTCCTGATGACCGCTGGGTGTTTACGATGAGGATGCCCACGAACAGCTACGGCTCTGTGGCCGCCCTGGCAGCCGCTGGACGTGCCCTGAAGGGTTACAACGACGCACTGGCCGGGGAGTGCCTTGCCACAGCGGAGCATGCGTGGGCCGACGAGCAGGCACAGCCGGCCAGGTCAGAGACCCGGGCAGGTTTCTTTGGAAGGGGAATGGAAATTCGTGCATTGCTGCAACTTTATATCAGCACGGATAACATCCACTATGCCGACCAGTTCAGGGAGAGGCTTTTTACAGCGCTGGAAAACAATGTGGACAGGAACATTTACTATGCCGTGCAAGCCATACCTTACCTGGATAAGGAGTATAAGGAAAAGCTGATCCCCTATGTAAAAAAATACAGGGAATCCAACGAAAGGATGCTAACCAGAAACCCTTATGGGGTACCGATTACCGAAGGGGGATGGGCGGGTAACGGGGGCATCGTGAGCTGGGCAATTACCAATTACCTCCTGCATCAGTCATACCCGGAGATCATCGGCCCGGAATATACCTTCCGGGGGATCAGTTATATATATGGCTGCCATCCCTGTTCGAACATTTCTTTTGTTTCGGGTGTTGGCAGATATTCCAAGAGAATGGCATATGGCAATAACCGGGCAGATTTTTCATTCATTGCGGGGGGGATCGTTCCCGGAGTCCTGGTACTGAAACCCGATTTTCCTGAAAACATGATCGAATGGCCCTTTTTATGGGGGGAGAATGAATACGTAATCGATATCTGCGCGGAATATATCTTCCTGGCCAACGCCGCAGCGGACCTGGCGAGGTAATGTCACCGGGATCTGGGGATGGTCCTTCTTTAATCCCTCAATTCCGGAATACGGAGTACGGCGTGGTATGCTGCTTTGGGCAGTCCGTTCCTGTCGAACAGCAGCGGGTAATTGGTCCTTCCCGGAACGGGATAACCGTTCTTCCAGGACATGCCGTCATGAACGCCCCAGAAGGTGACCCGGTCGATCACATCCCTGTGTTTGTAAAAGATGCCGAACAATTCCTCATAACGGTTGGCGAGCTGATGCTGCACGTCGTCCGGAAGGCCTTCCCTGTATGGATCCAGGTATTCTTTGAATTCGGGCAACTGGAACTGTTCGTGGGCCATCACATTTCCGATGATCTGGCCCTCCCGCGTGAGGGGGAGGACATCCACATCCAGCTCGGTGATCATGACCTTCACACCCAATGAACCGAAAGCCTCGATGGCTGCTTCAATATAATCGTTTCTGGGGTAGTTGAGTCCCCAGTGGCCCTGCATCCCGATCCCGTCGATCCGGATCCCTTCCTCCTGGAGCATCTGAACAAGCCGGACGATGCCATCCCTTTTTGCGGGCCGCCAGGCGTTGAAATCATTATAGTATAGCTCGGTTTTCGGAGCATATTCACTGGCAAACCTGAAAGCCTGTTTCACCAGCTCGTCGCCGTCCCCCACCGCCTTTACCCAGCTTGTCTGCCGGTAATTACCGTCATCGCCGATCACCTCATTCACCACATCCCATGCATGCACTTTCCCCGCATACCTTCCCGCCACGGTCCCAATATGGCTTCGCATCCGTTCGATCTGCTCCTCCGGTGAATTGGGATTCCCGTTCTCATCTGTAAAGAACCAGTCCGGAGTCTGGTTGTGCCACACCAGGGTGTGGCCGACAATGAACATGTCATTCTGCAACCCGAACTCCACGAGCGCATCGGCCGGAGCAAAATTATACTCGCCGGGGCGCGGGTTGACCGGCCCTGCCTTCATGGCATTTTCCACCGTGATTGTATTGAATTGCCGGAGGATGAGATCCCTGGTTTCAACGGATCTTTCCGAAATGACCCACTGGTTGACTGCACTTCCGGTCAGAAAAGCATCTTTGTATGCTTCTTTCAGGGATGCCGGGACAGACTGCTGCTTTTCAACCGGTTTATGGCTTCCGGGCAGCAGGATCAGGCTCAGTAAAAAGAAAATATTTTTCATTGACTCGATGTTTTTTCCTGGGGTTCAATATGGACATGGACATGGCACCGGAATATCTCAGAGCGAATTTTATTTTCGATCATGGTGGCGATGTCATGCGATTGACGGATACTCAGTTCAGGATTCACATGAATGTTCAGTTCTGCAAAAATTTCGGCTCCCGCTGCACGTACCTTTAAATCATGATAATGTTCAATGGCTGTAAAATCATCCAGGATGGACTTGATTTTCTGATAGGTCACATCAGGAACCCTGTCCAGAAGCACATTGATGGCACGTTTGCCCAATTTATAGGATATCCAGATCACAATGAAGGCAACGATCAACGCCGCAATGCTATCTGCCATAAAAAGCCCGAAATTGGCGCAGATCAGTCCAAGCAATACCACCGAAGAGCTCAGGATATCAGTTGAAAAATGCAGGGCGTCCGCTTCCAGGGCCTGACTGTTGTACTTTTTTGCAACACGCATCAAGGCGCGGGATCGTGAAATGTCAATGATGATCGAAGAAATGACCACTATGTAGCTCCATATGGTTACTACAATATGGGTATCTCCGGATAACAACCTGCTCAAAGCTTCGTAAATGATCCATATACATGTCAATAATAGCAACAGGCTTTCGATCAGGGCAGAAAGGTTCTCAATTTTCCCGTGTCCGAAATGATGATCTTTATCAGCCGGCCGGTCAGACAGCCGTACGGCAATCCAGGTGATCCCTGCTGCGACAAAATCCAGTGCCGAGTGCAGCGCTTCTGATAAAATCCCCAGACTCCCGGTCAGAATCCCAACCACAAGTTTGAAACCGGTCAGGAAGACTGCTGCGATCAGAGAGGTGAGGGCGACCCTGTTTTTCTCCCTGCTTGCTTTTTTTGGGATGGTATCTGCTGACTGCTGTGCCATGAGTCAGCAAGTTATTAAAAATAAGAGAGTGCAATGGTGGTCCTGCTCCTTTTTGTGATGATGAGAATGTTGTTGACCCCGGCTGTCATCTGATCTTCGTGTCTATCCCGGTATAGTACAGGTCAAAACCTCCCTTTCCGCCTGGCCTGTTGGAGGAAAACATCAGAAGGGCGTTATCAAAATCATGATAGCGCATGGTGACCGGACGGTACTCATCATAGCTGCTGTTGATCTTCTCCCCGAAATTCTTCGGGTCTGTCCACCCGCCATCTTTGAATAAAGAATAATAGAGATCGAATCCGCCGAATCCGCCCGGACGGTCGGATGTAAAAACAAGTAACCTGCCGTTTGCAAACGGACACTTATCGTCTGAATCCGAGTTCACACTGGAACGGACCGGCTCATGGGGAAGATCCGGCTTGAGCAGGCCGATCACGTTACCATCTGAAGTTACGGGCACTTCGTAAATATCAAAATCTCCCACTTTATCGGAGCAGTATAATATTTTTTCGATGTTTTCCGTATAATCTGCCACCCATTCATCAGGCATACAGAATTCACTTCCATAAAACGCCGGATACAATTCGTTTGCCTCTGAATTCAAAAATGCAATTTGCTCTGGCTTGAAAATTTCTGTAATTGTTGTGTCTCCCGAATACTTCAACTCACTGTAGATGAAGTTAATATCAAAATCCCCCCCGGAATCGCTGGCATACATCATCAGGTCGGTCCACAAAACTTCATATTCGTTGGGATACTGTTTGTACCCGAGTGCATACGGCCCCAGTTCATTGAAAGATGTATTGACCGAATCGAACATCGGATACAGATAATCAAAGTTGTCATCGGCCGGGTCGGCCCCGATCTCCAGCGTGCCTTCCGTTTTGCTCCACTCGATAAACATGTTCTCTCCGACGATATCAAAACTTTCCCCGTTACTGTTCCTGTTGGAGGAAAAGTGAAGCAGGTACCGGTAATAAACAAATGGAGCAGTCATGTTATAGTCATCATACTGGGAATTGACCTCGCCGAAATTTGTGACAGATTCCTCAAAATGCCCCGTATCATACCTGTACCCGTAGGGACAGGCGGTCAGGACAAGCAGGAGGACTGGAACCAGGAGTAACTTTTTCATGCTTTTTCTGTGAGGATGACAGATGCTGCTGGATGGTTGCGTCGAACCGGCCTGACAATGATCAGCGTATCCCGAGCTGAATGCTGACGCCCAGGAAGTTATCTTCCGGGTTGATCAGGAATGAACCGATCATCAGGACCGCGTCATACCACATGTGTGCCGCCACCGCGGGTCCGATGTTATAATTTCTCCTCTGGACGGACCTTCCCAGAAAATATCCTGCAATGGTCGCTTCCCCCACCTGCAGGAGGGCTGCACCGTAATCGGGTTCTTCGGATGCAAATGCATTGAAGAAATGCAGCACCCCGAAAGTCAGGCTGGAGAAAACCAAACCTTTTCCGGGCCCGTACCTGTAATCCAGGACCGGCATCAGCCAGTTCCTGAAGAGATACTCTTCGCTCACTCCGGCGCCCCAGCTCATGGCCAGCGATGCGGCACTGAAAACAGGAAGTGCACTGTTCCTGGGAATATAGCGGTCCAGGAAGTACATCTTTTTCACCTCCGAGACAGGGTAGGTTTCCAGGTGTTTTTCAATACCCAGGAAAACACCGGCCAGGAGCACCATGCCCCCTGTAATGGGGGTGAGGAAATTCTCCGGTTTGAAGGGAGCCAGATACAGATCCTTATCGGAAATATCATCATACATAAAGTCAGGTTTCCTGTACTTCATGATTGCAAGCTGGTTCCTGACAAGTGTCAGTTTTTCGGTCTGGAAGGCCATCGTACCGATCGCGAGCGGATAGTTGTAATAGGGTGAATTGCTGTTATCCCTGAGGGATTGATCATATTCCATTCCCAGGTACAGGCCGCCGAGTTCCAGCACGGAAAAGACGGCCCCTTTTACATATTGTTTCTGATAAAAGTATGAACCACCGGGCAGGAACATGGTCCATAACGGGATTCGTTCGGGCATCGCGTCACGGACCGTATCAGCAGGCTGACCCAAAATCCGGATCGTTACCGCAATCAGGGATATGATCAGCATTGCCTTTTTCACAAATGCAACTTACAAATAGTTTGGCAAATGCCGTAGCAGCACATCTCTTAAAAAATATGATTATCTTTCATCCTCAATCCAAAAACAACTAAATCATAGCATTATGAAAGAACTTTACAAAATCACTTCTCTTTTCCTGGTAGTATTCCTTATGAGCGGTGAGCTCTTTGCGCAAACGAACCTGATGTATGTGGGTAAAACCGATGAAGTGTCGGACACAAGACTGATGGAATTCCTGGATCTTCAGGGGTATTCAGTGACTTTTGTGACCGAGGATGATTTTAAGGCAGCGACCCCTTACAATGAAGCATTTGCCTATGATGGGTTCGATGCCATTTTCATTTCAGAGATCATAGGTTCTTCCAGTGCCAATAATTTCAAAACGGCAGGCTTTCCCATTCCCTGTGTATCGGCTGAAGGATACTGTGTCAGGGTCGGCCGGTGGGACCTCATTACGGACAATGACACCCAGTTTAAGCAGGCGAGCAGCACCGAATTGAATGCAGATGTGCTCACCCTGATCATCAATGATGTGGACCACTGGATCGCAAATATTTACGGGCCTCAATATCCCCTGGTCTGGTCCACGGCGGAAGATCCCACCGGGTTGGGCGTTACTGGCTGCAAACTCAATGAAAATGTGGTCGATGCCATACCGATCGCCACCTACCAGCTGGATGTGATGGCAGACTTTCCCTCTGTATGGGCCATCCCCGAGGGGTCAACGCTGATCAGTGACAATACGGTGACACTGCCGAATATGGTGATCATCGGTACCATTGCCCCCGGTCTGGGCGATTATGCCACCCAGGAGTTCAATGAGCTGGTGGTTAATTCATTGAGATGGGTTACGAATGACTATGAGGTGGAGGGTGTAAACGATCCACAGCGGGAAACCCTGCGTGTTTGGCCGAATCCCACCAATGGAGTTGCTCACATTTCTTTGGATCTGGCTGTTGCCGGAAATGTTGCGATCAACATCTATGACATTACAGGCAAACTGATGGATGTCGTGGATGCCGGTATGTTGCCGGCCGGTGAGAATACCATTCAAATCGATCTGTCGGATCAGGCCGATGCAGTCTATATTTATGAGTTCATGACAGGCAGTGAGATCATCAGGGGGCAGGTATGTAAAAACTGAAAGATCTTCCGGTCATTTTGAACCGGCTACATTTCATAACAGGGCTGGGGATCACCTTTTACGGCCCTGTTTTTTGTGATCATCCGGAAGGGGATTTTTTTTATACCTGTCATTCAGCCCGATACCATTCAGGATCATGGGGATGATTTTCTCCAGCCTGGACTGCTTTGTCTCTTCTCTCCGGGCTGATTCAATATATTCCGCATATTCTTTCTGTTTGTATTCTGTCAGGTTCCCGAAGGCGTTTTTCAGTTTCTGATCGTTTCTGAGTGCGCGTTCAAGTGTCTCCGGAATCTCCAAAGGATCTCCTTTCTGCGGGGCCCAGGTTTTGCCCTCTTGCGCATTTTGAATGGCCTCGTTGATATAGTCAAGGATCAGCGTTTCATCAATTTCATCTGCAGAAGCAAACCGCCACTGGCGCAATGCTTTGGTTTTCCCCGTCTGGGCATTTACAAGCATCTTCCTTGTATCCTTCAGAAAGACACCGTCATAAAACCAGAGTGCAAAGTAATCTTTAAATCCGCCACAACTCACGATGTTCTTTCCATTCCAGGTATACACATCCGCATCCCATTTGGTGGTTCGCGTGAGACCTGTCTTTTCTATGATTTTCTTTACCAGGGCCAGTTCGTCCGCCCATTTCACGTTCTTTGTCATCGTTCAATTTTCACAAAATAGTTACCATGCATTTTATAACGGTTGATGTTTCCCTTTGGATCGCGCTCAAAGACCAATGTTTCGCCCAGTTCTCCGTCATCCCTTATTCTCCTGAACGTATCACCCTGAATGTGCCTGTAACATGTCATGGATTCTGCAGGCTGATCCGAAGGCAGATCCAGCGATACAAGGTTCCCCTGCCAGCCTGTAAGGAACACTTCGCCCCACCAGGGCATCTGGCTGTAATATCCCGTATATTCCTGGAGATCCTTTTCGGCGTCTGAGGGGGATTCATCACCAGCAGGGATCGTCTTATTCCGATCAGAATAAACCAGACGATATACAGTGGTCCGGCAACCACTGTCAAGATCTCTTTGATCATAACAGATTTGATCACTTGGATGGAATATTATTATCGGAGTTACCTGATCCTTAGTATCATCTGGGTGAAAGAATGGGCGGGGAACGAATAACTGAACGAGCTCCCTTTTGCTTTCACGGTCGAGGTAAACGGAAGATAATCCTCCTGATCATTCATGGTATAGGCTGCCTCAACATCATCGCAGTTGATGGTGTTAATGATTGCTGTTCCGTCAAATTCTCCCGTATCGCTGATGATATCTGTATGGATTGCTTCTTCCATATTCCGGTTGACCACATTGATCACGATTGTCCGGTTTTCTTCATCATATGCCGATGAAACGTGCAGATAAGGAATATCCCTGTAAATTTCTCCGTCAAATGTCCCGCATGCCACGTAGGGATCCAGCGAGACCCCTTTCACGTTTGTGCTAAACAATTTGAACATATGGAAAAACGGGGATTTATATGTCTGGCCGTCCCCGCCCCGGGACAGCAGACTGGTAAACATGGTAAAGTTCGCTCTTTTCACATAGTCTGCATGTCGCAGAAATGTGTTGAAATGCAGTGCTCCTGCCAGGGTTTGCATGTGACCGCGGGCATGGGGCGCCCATTCTGTGAAGGCGATGTGAAAGGGTTTATCGGGAACCTGATGCTTGATTTTCGCAATTTTGATCTGATTCGCTGTGGTTGAAATATATTCGTCGAAATGCCTTTCCCAGTCTCCCAAAAACACGCGGGGTGCCCGCTGGTTTTCAATTTCGTTGCTGAAGCCACCGCCCCAGTAGCGGTGGATGGCAATGTATTCCACATTTCTCTGGGTGATCATTCCATCGATGACATCCCAGTTCCACTGCTCCCATTCAGCAGGCACTCCGTCGTGGAACACCCATGAAGATCCCATTGCAAGAAAAATGGGTTGTGTGCACGTCTCGCATCCCCTGTTGACAAAATACATGATGGTTGCCACATCCCTGGCATAGGACACGTATTCCTTGGAAGTCAGGGCCACCGCCTGCCAGGGAACTCCATCCACTTCATTGCCAAGATGCCAGTACTTTACATGATAAGGCTCAGCATGCCCGTATTTCGCCCTTAAATCGGCCCAGTAGGAACCTGTGGGTGAATTTACGTATTCGATCCAGTTCCGGTTGTCTTCAAGGGTGGCTGTGGTCACGTTGATGCAGATGGAACTCTCCACCCCCATGGCACTGGCCAGTTGCAGCCATTCATCGGTGCCCACCTGGTTTCTGTCCATTACATTCCATGCAAGTTCCCTTCTGACCGGACGCTCCTCTTTCGGACCGATCCCGTCTTTCCAGTCATAGGTGAGGGTGTAATTGCCGCCGGGCCAACGCATATTGGTAAGCTGCAATTCCCTGGCAGCCTCAATATAATCGGTTCTGAATCCATCCTCATTGGCCAGGGGATGTTCAGGATTGTACAACAGGCCGTCCATCGTATTCCGGATGGGCTCCATGAAGACCCCGTAGATGTTTCGGTCAATTTCTCCGATTTGCCGGAGGATGTCAACTTTGATGGTTGCTTCTTGTGCGGAAACATCAGTAACAAACATGCATGGCAATGCACATAAGACCAGAAGCAGGATTTTTTTCATTGTATGAAGGTTTGGTGTTTTATATGATGGATTTCCCTTTTTTCTCCTGGACTCCGCGGGTCCTTCTACAGTGGAATTACCACTCCCAATTTAAGCAATATTTGCACGTAAGGCAACGGGTCTTTCGATTGGCACCCATCACTGAACGATCCGGGCGCCCCTTATCACATTAACCCACGTAACCAAATCTCTAAGCAAATGAAATACGGAGTGAACAGGGTGACGCTCGTCGGAAATGTGGGCGAGGTGCCCAGGGTATCTGAAAAGGACGGGGAGGCCTTCGTGGCCAATTTTCCCTTGGCGACCAACGAGGTGTGGCGCGACAGGGAGGGGGAGGAGATCCGCAAGACCGAATGGCACCGGATCGTGGTCTGGAACAAAGCGGCCGAGATCGTGAAGCAGTACGTGAAGAAAGGGGATGCGCTGTATGTGGAGGGCAAGATCTCAACCAATTCATGGGATGACAGGGAAGGGAACCGACGTTACAGCACGGAGATCATCTGCGACAATTTCCTGTTCCTGTCGCCAAGGAACAACGGGGATCCGGCGGAACCGCAGCCGGAAGCGGAATGACAGGGAAATAGCGGTCCGGCGGCAGATGACCGTTGCTCATTCAACCGGAATGGGAATGGCTGTCGGAGGGTTCAGAACCCGGGGGACTATTGTTCCCTGCTGGCAAGTGCTTCCTCGACCAGTCCGATGTGGTTTTCCAGCTCGTAGCTGTAACCGGGGTAGAGTTCCCTGGCCCTGTGAAGGTTGTGAAGCGCTGCCTGGTGATTCCCCTGGAGGTAGTGCCCGTATCCCTGCTGGTGGATGAAAACCGCATTATACGGATCTGCCGCGATGGCCCTTTCAATGAGCTCCATGCCCTCTTTGATCTTCAATGCATTGCGGATCAGCACCCAGGCAAGGGATCCCATTTTTTCCGCGTTGTCCGGATCATATTCCCAGGCGGTCCGCAAATGCTTCTCCGCTTCCAGGTAATCCGTGGTCATGAAAAGTCTGCCCAGTTGGAAGGCAATGTCCGACTCGGTAAGGCCCTGCTTTCTCAGTATATTGATGAGCTCGGATGTATAGTATTCGGCCTCTGTGTGTCTGAGCCTGGAGTGGGCGCAGACCGCGTACCTGCCAATGATACCGGGATGATCCGGGTGGATCAGTGCCGCTTTTTCAAGGATCTCCTTTTCTTTCTGGTGCCTGCCGACCTTGTGGTAACAGAAGCTCAGGCTGATATAAATGGGGACAAGGGTCTGACTCTGCGGTGAAGGAAACAACCGTAATCCCCTGTTAAGCGCATCCATGGCATGCAGGAACTGATGGATCTTCATGTGTTCCATTCCCAGATCGAACCAGAGATGATACTGGGTTGTGTCCATCTCCAGGATCTTCTCAATAATGGGGATCAATTCATAAGGGGACCTGTTGTCATTGACTGCATTGAGGTATTCCAGGTTCAGGCTGAACAGCACGGAATCCATATGCTTTGTGGGGACCGTGTCCGGTAACTGGACCGGCCAGTCTTCCAGTATCAGTTCCTGCTGGGCCTGTGCGTGGATGATGAAAAAACTCAGGGCCAGGGAGATACAAATAATTTCAGCGTACCTGTACCACCTGGTGACCCTGCTGCTTAAGGTGTGGGAACCGGTTTTTTCCATGATTTCCGGGTGTGTGGCAGATATGACGCGATTCCGGCTGTAAAATTCACTGAGAAATATACGACTTACATGGAAAAAAGTCAATATCGCCATACTCACGACTGGTCCCGGTACGCTTCGACAGGTTCGCAGGAACAAACCAGGTTCCGGTCGCCATATGCATCATTGATGCGGCCCACCGAGGGCCAGAATTTATTTTCTCTGACCCAGGCAAGGGGGTAGGCGGCCTTTTCCCTCGGATATTCGTTCTCCCAGGTATCAGATACCACCATGGCGGCAGTATGGGGAGCGTGTCTGAGGACGCTCTTTTCAGCTTCCGTATTTCCGCTTTCTATCTCCCGGATATCCCCGTGAATGTCCATCATGGCCTGGATGAACCGGTCCAGTTCCGGCTTGGATTCGCTTTCGGTGGGTTCGACCATCAGCGTCCCGTGCACGGGAAATGAAAGTGTGGGTGCATGGAATCCGTAATCCATCAGTCTTTTTGCAATATCTGACTCGGTGATGTCAGCGGTGGATTTGAATTTCCTGCAATCCAGGATCATCTCATGGGCTACAAATCCCTTTGCTCCCCTGTAGAGGGTTTGAAAATGGTCCTTCAGCGATGCGGCGATATAGTTGGCATTGAGGATGGCAATGCAGGTAGCCCGGGTGAGACCTTCGCCTCCCATCATCTGAATGTACGCGTGTGAAATGGGGAGGATCCCCGCGCTTCCGTAGGGAGCCGCTGAAACGCTGCTGATCCCTTTTATACCGCCGGTTTCCACGAGGGGATGGGTGGGCAGGTATTCCACCAGGTGACGGGCTACTCCGATGGGGCCCACCCCGGGTCCGCCTCCGCCGTGGGGGATGGCGAATGTTTTGTGCAGGTTAAGGTGACAAACATCCGCCCCGATGTAGGCCGGACTGGAGAGTCCCACCATGGCATTCATGTTGGCCCCGTCCAGGTAGACCTGTCCCCCGTGTTCGTGCACAACATCAATGATCTCCCTGATGTTTTCCTCGAATACCCCGTGTGTGGAAGGATAGGTGATCATGATACAGGAGAGCGATTGACTGTGCGATGCTGCGACCTCTTTCAGGTGACTGGTCTTGATATTCCCCTGGTCATCGCATTCCACCACCTTCACCTGCAGTCCCGCCATCACTGCACTTGCGGGATTTGTACCGTGCGCCGATGCAGGGATCAGCACCACATTCCGGTTCTTTTCACCACGGTCCTTGTGGTAAGCCTGGATCACCCTCAATCCAGTGTACTCGCCCGCCGCACCTGAATTCGGCTGAAAGGAGACCGCATCAAAACCGGTGATGGCTTTGAGGGCGAACTCCAGTTCGTTGATCAACTGGTGGTATCCTTCTGTCTGGTCGACCGGGACAAAGGGATGGATGGAAGAGAACTCGGGCCAGCTCACCGGCATCATCTGGGCTGCGGCATTCAGCTTCATGGTACAAGATCCCAGCGAGATCATGGATTGGGTCAGGGAGATGTCTTTTCGTTCCAGCATCCTGATGTATCTCATCATGTCGGTTTCGGAGCGATAGCGATGAAAGACGGACTGCCGGAGGATGGGCGATTCTCTTGTGTATTTCTTTTGAAAGTGAAGGGATTCGTCTATGGATTCCTGAAAACGGACCGCTTTGCCGGCAACCTTTGAAAAGACTTCCAGGATCGCATTCAATTCCGTTACCCGGGTTGTTTCATCGGTGGACAGCTGCACGAAATCGTCTGACGGGTAATAAAAATTGATCCTGTGCGCTTCCGCCACTTCTTTCACCCGGGAGGATGAGATTCCCTCCGGCATCCGTACAAGGAGTGTGTCAAAGAAGTCTTCGTGTACAACCCTGTATCCCATCTTTTGCAGTCCGCCGGCCAGATAGGCCGCCCCGGCATGTATGGAGGTGGCGATCCTTTTCAGTCCCTCCGGACCATGATAGACCGCATACATCCCGGCCATACTGGCAAGCAATGCCTGGGCGGTGCAGATGTTTGAGGTGGCACGCTCTCTTTTGATATGCTGCTCCCTGGTCTGAAGCGCCATCCTCAGTGCGGGCTTGTCGTTCACATCTACTGAAACCCCGATGATCCTTCCCGGGATATGTCTTTTAAAAGACTCCTTTGTTGCAAAATATGCGGCATGGGGGCCTCCGTAGAAGAGCGGGATCCCGAAGCGTTGTGTGGACCCGACCACCACATCGGCTCCCCATTCACCCGGGGGGGTGGTCAGAATGAGGCTCATGATATCCGCCGCCACTGCTACCGAAATCTCTTTTTCATGCGCCGATCCGGTAAAGGAACGGTAATCCCTGATCTGTCCGTCGCCTGCGGGATACTGGATAAAACAACCGAACATGGAATCATCCAGCACGGCATGTTCATAATCTCCGTGGACCAGTTCAATTCCCAGCGGTTCGGCCCTGGTTCCAAGCACGGCCTTGGTTTGCGGGAAAATATTCTCATCCACAAAGAATTTTGTCCTGCCGGTCTGAACGGCGGAACGTGACCGTGCATTGAACAGCATGATCATGGCTTCGGCTGCCGCGGTGGATTCGTCCAGCAGTGACGAATTGGCGATCTCCATCCCCGTGAGTTCCATCACCATGGTCTGAAAATTCAGCATGGCTTCCAGTCTTCCCTGCGAAATTTCTGCCTGGTATGGCGTGTAGGAAGTATACCAGTTGGGGTTCTCCAGGATATTGCGCTGTATGACCGCCGGCTGGATCGCACTGTAATAGCCCAGCCCGATATAGGATGTATATACTTGATTCTTCGAAGCAATGCCGCGGATATGGCCCAGGTAAGCATGCTCATCAATGCCATCAGGCAGTTCCAGGGTTGTATCATCCAGTATTGCAGCGGGAAGGGTCTTCTCTATAAGTTCCTTCATGGAGCCAACGCCAATTTTATCAAGCATCTGCTCAATTTCGGACTGCCGGGGACCGATGTGCCGTTCGGTGAATTGATCCAGTTTCATTCCCATGATTCCTTATGAATGAATAATCGCATAGGTTTTTGAAGCCCAAAGATAACAAAACAGGCAGTGAAAAATGGTGTGTGAAATCATGTTATTCAGCCATGGAGAAGTATGGATTCTCCCGGGCTTCCCGCCCGATGGAGGTGGACGGGCCATGACCCGGATAAACCGCTGTATCCCCTGGCAGGACAAGCAATTTCGATTGAATGGATGCGATGAGGATCTCGTAATCACCGCCCGGGAGGTCTGTTCGGCCGATACTTCCTGCAAATAAGGCGTCGCCCGAGATCACGAAGCGCCCCTCCGGGGAATAGAAGGCAAGGCTGCCCGGTGAATGTCCCGGCACATGGAGTGCGCGCAGCATGTATTTTCCGGCTGCGATCCTATTCTCATCGTCAATATAACTCTCGATGATGGGTAGTGGCTCCGTTTTCAGTCCGAATATTTCCCCCATCCGGTGGGCGGATGCCGCGACAGGAACTTCTCCGGGATGGGCCCTGAAAGGTTGTCCGTACACAGATTTCAGGTGATGAACTCCCAGAATATGATCGACATGACAGTGGGTATTGACCTGCCCGGTGATCCGGAGGTTGTGTGACGAGATGAAGGCATCAAAATGTTCCCTTTCATCTGCCGTGTGGAACGCCGGGTCCACCACAAGGCAGTCTCCGGCTTCATCCCAGACGAAGTAGGTGTTCACCTGGAATGAATTAAAGGTCATGCTGTGGATTTTAATCATGCGATTGGTTTTTACCGCGCAACAATGGAACAAAGGAAAAATACCCGTGCTCTGTGCGGGTGTGATCCGCTTCCGAAGTACGGACCACCCGGATCATCTTCTGACCGAAGCGGTCGCCTTCTGGAAGCACCAGAATCCCTCCCACTGCAAGCTGCTCCAGGAGCTTTTCAGGAACTTCGGGGGCAGCAGCTGTTACCAGGATCCTGTCGAACGGGGCAAATGCCGGCAAGCCCTCGTATCCGTCTCCATAAAAGAATTTGGCGTGATAATTCAATTCTCCCAGGGTTTTCTGCGCGCGCAGGAACAATTCACGCTGCCGCTCTATGGTGAATACCCTTGCTCCCAGTTCCAGCAGAACGGCAGTCTGGTACCCCGAGCCGGTCCCCACCTCCAGCACTTTCATGTGTCTCTTTACATCCAGCAGCTCGGTCTGGAAAGCGACCGTATAGGGTTGGGAGATGGTCTGTCCGGCCGCGATGGGGAACGCCTTGTCGGTGTATGAGAAATTGATGAAGCTGCTGTCCATGAAAATGTGCCTGGGCACCCGGTTCATGGCTTCGAGCACCTCCTCATGGCGGATCCCTTTTGTCCGGATGGAATCGATCAGTTTTTGTCTTAATCCTTTATGGCGGTAGCTGTCCAAGATTCAAAGATTGTCCGGTTAAAATTAGCAGTTATTATTTACTTAACGAATGATAAAAAAGACAACCTGTTCAAACGGCCGGGAGTTGCACATATTCTTAAACATATCTGGCAATTTTTTTCTCTGTCCCATGCAATTATTTGCCATACATGAGAGTTATAGTAGGAAGAGCCTGCCCCTAGCTTGCATGAAAAACCACAGGAAACAGCGATTACTTTACATCGTATTCGACTATCTGGCTGCTTCTGCGGCATGGATCCTTTTCTATATTTTCAGGAAAATTCAGATTGAACCACAGGTTTTCGGAATTGATGTACCCATTGCCCTGGGGCCTCGTTTCTGGACCGGGGCCATCGGCCTGCCGCTGGTCTGGATCGTTTTCTACTATTTTACGGGTTTTTACAACAACGTATTTCGCCGCTCCAGGCTGGATGATCTTTTTCGCACCTTCATGACCTCGATTCAGGGTGTGATCGTCATCTTCTTTCTGCTGATCCTGGATGATACCATCCTGAATTACACCAATTATTACAGCCTCTTCTTCACCCTGTTTTTGCTTCATTTTACCCTGACCCTGATTCCCCGGATGATCATTTCCGGAAGGACAGTGAACAAAGTGCATAACCGGGAGATCGGTTTCAAAACGGTGATGATCGGCAGCAATGAGAATGCGGTTGATGTTTACAGGGACATCAGGGAGCAGAAGAAATCCAGCGGACATGAGATCCTGGGATTTATCCATGTGCGTCACAAGGAGCATTACCAGCTTTCGGATTACATAGACAACCTGGGGGGGCATGACAACATGGAAACGATCCTGCGGAACCTTGGAGCAGAGGAGGTGATCATTGCTCTGGAACCTTCGGAGCACGAAGAAATCGGAGATATTATCAACCGGCTTTCCATGCTCGATGTGCGTGTAAGCGCCATCCCGAGCATGACTGATATTCTGTCAGGCAAGGTGAAGAGTAACACCATTTTCGGCACACCCCTGCTGGAGGTGACCCACGAGCTGATGCCGGCCTGGCAGCAGAACCTGAAGCAGCTTTTTGACATCATCATCTCTGTGATCACACTCATCTTTCTCACTCCCATGATTGTATTCCTGGTCATCGGGGTGAAGCTTTCGTCACCGGGACCTGTGCTTTATAAGCAGCAAAGGGTCGGGAGGTACGGCAGGAGTTTTAAAATATACAAATTCAGGTCCATGTACCACAATGCGGAGGAGAACGGGCCGGAGCTTTCCTCCCGGCATGACCCGAGGGTGACCAGGTTCGGACAGTTTATGCGCAGGCACAGGCTGGACGAGATCCCCAATTTCATCAATGTCCTGAAAGGGGAAATGTCCCTGGTGGGCCCCAGGCCCGAAAGGGCATACTTCATTGAGAAGATTACCCGGAGAGCCCCACATTATATCCACCTGCAGAAAGTCAAGCCCGGCATCACCTCATGGGGACAGGTGAAATATGGTTATGCGGAGAATGTGGATGAGATGATCAAGCGGTTGCGATACGATATTTTGTACATCGAGAACATGTCCCTTTTCGTGGACCTCAAGATCCTCTTCTATACGGCCATTACCATCATTCGCGGAAGGGGGGTCTGATCCCGCCTGCCGGACTCCCTCACCCGGGATCATACCCGGGCAGCATTCACTCATTCAAGCAAACCCCTGCCCCTCAGCAAAGGTTCTATGGTGGGTTCCTTACCCCTGAATTTCAGGTAGAGTTCCATTTCATCTTCCGAACCTCCTTTTTCCAGGATGTTCTCCCTGAAAGCTGTGGCCGTTTCCCGGTCGAAGAGGCTGGTCTCCAGAAATGCATTGAATGCATCCTGGTCCAGCACTTCCGCCCAGATATAGCTGTAGTAGCCGGCTGAATAACCTCCGGAGAAAATGTGCTGGAAGTAGGTGGAACGGTAACGGGGTATGATCTCATCGATCAGCCCGATCTTATCCATGGAATTCGCTTCAAATGCGTTTATATCAATACCCGCAGCATCCTTCAGGGTGTGATAATCCATATCCAGGATCGAAGCTGCCAGGTATTCAACGGTGACAAAACCCTGGTTGAATTTGCTTGAGGCAATGATCTTATCGATAAGCTCCTGCGGGATAGGCTCCCCGGTTTGGTAATGTTTCGCATAATCCTTCATCACATCCGGATGGCCCTGCCAGTTCTCCATGATCTGGGAGGGAAGTTCCACGAAATCACGGGCTACGGATGTACCCGAAACAGTCAGGTAATTACATGCTGACAGCAGGGAATGCAGTGCGTGACCGAATTCATGGAAAAAAGTCTCTGCCTCATCAAAGCTCAGCAGTGCAGGTTTGTCGCCCGTGGGGCGGGTAAAATTCATGACGATCAGCTGGACCGGGTGAACGAATTCGCCTTCCCTGATATGTTGCTGACGGATGCTTGTGCTCCATGCGCCGCTTCGCTTTCCGGGTCTGGGGTGAAAATCCATGTACAGGATCCCTACATGGGATCCGTCGATGTCCTTCACTTCATATGCAAGTACCTCCTCATGATAGACCGGGAGATCATTCCGCGGCTCGAGGGTGAGTCCGTAAAGTTTGTTCACCACGCTGAACAATCCATCCTTTACCGCCTCAAGACTGAAGTATGCTCTCAACTCTTCTTCATCAAGGTCATACTTTTCCTTCCGGATCTTTTCTGCATAGTACCACCAGTCCCAAGACTCCAGATCGAAATTTCCGCCTTCCTTACTGATCATTTCCTGCATCATCGCGGCCTCTTCTTTGGCTTTTTTCAGGGCAGGGTCCCATATTTCCAATAAAAGATCGTATACCTTTTCCGGCTCACCGGCCATCCGCTCGGTCAGTACATAATCGGCATGGGTTTCATATCCCAGCAGTCTGGCACGCTCGATCCTGAGCGCCAGCAATTCGGCAACGATCTCCTTGTTGTCGTATTCATTTCCGTTATTGCCCCGCATGAACATGGCCCGGTAGAGCTCTTCCCGAAGGTCCCGGTTCCCGGCATACTGCAGGAAAGGGATCCAGCTGGGTGAATGAAGGGTGAACATCCACCTGCCCTCGTATCCGGCCTTTGCAGCAGTTTCTGCCGCAGCAGATCTGACCGATTCGGGCAGACCCTTCAATTCGGCTTCATTTTCAATGACCAGCTCGTATGCGTTGGTTTCCTTCAGCAGGTTATCCCCGAACTGCAAGGAGAGCATGGAGAGCTTTTCATCGATTTCCCTGATCCTTTCCTTCCCGGTCTCATCCAGATTGGCACCTCCCCTCACAAAACTCAGGTAGATCTTTTCCAGTACCCTGGATTGCTCGGTGGTCAGATCCATCTGATCCCGGTTATCATAAACGCTTTTCACCCTTGCAAAGAGTTCCGGGTTCAGCATGATATTGCTCTGGTGGGCCGAGGTGATGGGGACCAGGATCTTTGCGATGGAATCAATTTCATCATTGGTCTCAGCTGATCTCAACCTGTAAAAAACACCGCCCACCTTTCTGAGGATCTCCCCGCTGGCATCAAAGGCTGCGATGGTATTCTCAAAGGTGGGTGCGGCGGACTGCCGGATGATGGCATCAAGCTCCGTTTCCTGCTGCCGGATCCCTGCCTGGAAGGCGGGGATGAAGTGTCCGGTTTCAATGAGGTGAAAAGGAGGGACGCCAAAAGGGGTGTCATAATCGCTTAAAAATGGATTCATGGTTTGTTTTTTATCCCCATTGCATCCGGTAACGAGAGCAGTTATGGCGATGAGGAGGATCACATAATTTTTCACGGGAAGTAAGTTTTAGATGTAATTGTATCGATTAAAGGTGATGGAAGGGGTTCCATCAGGATCAGATCTCTTCGGTTTCCACCACCTTGCCGAGTATATCCGCATAGGGCATCATCAGGTACTCCTTCCCCTCAAATTCCAGTTCCGTACCTGTGAAATTTTTGTAGAATACCAGGTCTCCCACAGAGATCTCGGGATCTTCAATTCCACTCAGGGCCACGACCCTGGCAAATTGCGGCTTTGCTTTCACGGTATCCGGGATGATGATCCCCGAAGCTGTTTTCGCTTCGGCTTCTTCAAGCTCCAGGAGCACATGTTGATTAATTGGCTGTAACTCTTTCATTTTGATTGAGATTTAATGTTTGTGTTATTTTTATTTATTGTATGTCAAGCAGTTGATTGATTCTGGCTTTATCAAAGCCCACCACGACC